>PTKH01000021.1 GCA_002937655.1 Alphaproteobacteria bacterium MarineAlpha9_Bin3
TCTACATATATTAATTGCTTGAGGTTTATTCCACATAGACTGTAACTCTGCCATTATATCTATCTTATCTCCCAATTCTTTTCTAATTTTAATAAATGGTGTAAGCGCAATTTTCATATCTTCAGCAGAGATATAGTGACCTTTTGACTTCTCAGCCGCAAAATCAAAAGGCCAAATTTTCATAGCATTTATGCCTGATTCTAAAAGTGAATGAGCTAAATCAACTGGATTATTTAAAAATGCATCTAAATCTTCAAATTTATCATTACTATTTAATCCAAAATTACTTGTGCCTTGTGTTGGAAGTTCCCTAATATAATGAGAACCAGCACATGTATTATATACTCTGATTTTATCTTTAACCTGACCACCTAAAAGATTATAAATTGGTTGAGAAGTATATTGCCCCCATATATCCCATAGAGCTATGTCTATAGCAGAAGAGCCTCTTCTTTCTGCAGAGGCACCAACAAAACCCGTATATCCTATTAAGTACTTTTGATGTAACTCTATATTTAAAGGATTTTTTCCTAACAAATAAGGTGCAATTATTTCATGTATATGAGCCTCTGCAGAAGCAGGGCCATAGAATGTTTCTCCTATACCTACGAATCCATTATCAGTTTTTACTTCAACTAAAAGTAAGTTTGGAAACTCTTCTATTCTAATTGTATCAATACTAGCAACTTTCATAATGACTTCCCTACTTTATATATATTATAATTCAAGTATAATTTATTTAAAGTTTTAATATTTATTAGGAATAATATCTATGTTGAATATTAATGGAATTGCCCATATTGCCCTTTCAGTAAAAGATATATCTGAGTCAAAAATATTCTATAATCAATTATTACCCTTTCTTGGTCTGAATAAAGTTCATGAGGGTGAAAAATCAATTTATCACGTTGGATCTAGAACTGGAATTATGATTCAAGAAATTGATCATGAATCTAAAAGTAGTACATTTAATCAAAATAATATTGGCCTTCATCATTTTTGCTTTAGAGCCAGAAATAAAGCAGATATAGACCTAATACATAATAAGCTAATTGATATGAAGACAAAAATTATTAGAGGTCCAATAAATGGTAATTGGGCACCAGGTTATTATTATATTTTGTTTGAAGACCCTGATGGAATAAGACTAGAGGTTAATTATGTTCCAGGAGAAGGTGTTTTAGATAAAAATAAAAAATTTAACGCGAATAAAGATTACTTATAAAATGACTATAACTAGATCAGAAATAGAACATTATAAGAGAAAAGGTTACGTTTCCCCTTCTTGGCAACTACCGGTAAAAAAAATTGATCTACTTAAAAATAATATTAATAAAATTATTAAAAGTAATTCAGATATAAGACCGGAACAAATTGTATGCCCTCATATTGAAGGGGGCACTCGAGGAGAATTAAATAATATTAATCATGAATATTTTTTAAGACTGGCTTATACAAATGAAATCATAAATATGATCAAAGCTATTCTTGGAAATGATATAATACTCTGGGGTAGTCAAATATTTTCCAAGCCAGCGTTTGATGGTATGGCAGTTCCGATGCATCAAGACTCACACTACTGGCCTATTGAACCCATGTCTACTTGCTCAGTATGGATAGCAGCAGACAGATCTACAGAAATTAATGGTTGTTTAACAGTCATTGAAGGTTCGCATAAAAATGAAACTTATAAGCATGTAACAAATAATAATAAAACTGCTTTAAATGCGGCTATCGATAACAAATATATTCAAAATAAAATAAAAAAACATATTTTGCTAGAACCAGGCCAATTATCTTTACATCATTCAAATTTAATACATGGGTCAAATAAAAATATTTCTCCTTACAGAAGAGCAGGTATTGTGTATAGGTATATGTCATCTAAAAGTAAATTTAACCGAAAAGCAAAAAACCATAATCAAAAAGATGGACATAGCGTAAACTATTCTGATAGACCTATTTGGCTTATAAATGGAAAAAAGAGAGATAATACTTTAGTAAAATATTTTTATAAATAATTATTTATCTTCCCAGTTCTTTAATCAAATTATCTACTTTACTTTCAAAATGATGTCCTTTTTTAATAAAAATAATATCAATTTGAATTAAGATATCTTTAATTCTATGAAGTTCTACAATATCGTATACTCTATATCCTATATTGTTCATGTACTCTATATGCTCATAAAAATTTGGGGCTCCTTTATTATATTCTCCCATAAAAGGAACTTCTAAAATAATTATAGATGCTTTTTCTATTAAACTTTTTCCTCCCTTTAGAATAGATATTTCAGCGCCTTGACAATCTATTTTTATTAGATCAAAAAATTCATTATTTGAAAAAGACAAATCCAATGTAGTGGTTTTTCTATTAATTTCCTTACAATCATCAAAATATCCTGTATTTTCCTTAAAAATAGAATCTCCAGTATTTCTTTTTTCATACCAGGTAACAATATGTTCTTTTTCATCTAATAATAAGTTTTTAAAAGTTATATTATTATATTTGATAGTTAGTTTTTCTAATTCATTATAATCTATTGCTTCAATTAAAGTATATTGTGAATTAATAAAAACTTTTTTTCTAACTTCCAAAGTCCACTTACCCTTATTAGCACCAATATCAAGTATATTTTTAGGTTCAAATCCAAATGATTTTAGTTTTTGAAGAGCTTTAATTATCATTGTATTACCTATATAATTTCTTTTGTGTAACCACTAAAGGCGGACATCTATGAATATCATAATATTCTTCCTGAAAATCTAAGCAATAAAAACATTAATTCATATCTATTTTTCTATTATTTTTAATAGCTTGAGTATGACAATACTTTTCACATAAATGACAGAGACTTTTTCATGCTTTTCGTTTTTATAAAATAATTAATAACCTTAACCAGTCTCCAAATGTTAATGCTGCACTAAAGGCAAATATTTCTACAATAAAACCTACTAATGAATACAGATAAATTTCATTTACAACCACTTCCAAAATTATGGAAATAAATTTTTTAAATCATAAATTTAAAATTTATAATCTTTAAATTGTTCCCTTAGAGCTAATTTTTGAATTTTTCCCGTCGCTGTATGCGGCAACGAATCAACAAACACTACATCATCAGGCATCCACCAAGATGCAATTTTATCTTTTAAAAAGTCTAATATTTCTTTTTTACTTACTTCTGTATTTTTATTTTTTACAATTATTAATAATGGTCTTTCATCCCATTTAGGATGAA
Organism: Alphaproteobacteria bacterium MarineAlpha9_Bin3; assembly: GCA_002937655.1. Classification (GTDB taxonomy): domain Bacteria; phylum Pseudomonadota; class Alphaproteobacteria; order TMED109; family TMED109; genus TMED109. Next base: position 3,243 of record PTKH01000021.1, read on the forward strand.
AAATTCCAATTACTCCTGCTTCCATAACTGAAGGATGGCCTACTGCAAAATTCTCAATTTCTATGGAGCTTATCCACTCTCCTCCTGATTTTATTACATCTTTAGTTCTATCTGTAATTTGCATATATCCATCTTGATCAATTGTAGCCACATCTCCTGTCATGAACCAATCGTCTTCCCCGTGTGTATCGCTATTTTCTATATTGAGATAGCCAGAACATATCCAAGGACCTCTAATCCAGAGATTCCCATAATCTTTTCCGTTATTTGGTAAAGTTATACCATTCTCATCTGTAATTTTAATTTCTACTCCATATACAGGCCTGCCTTGTTTGACTGCTATGTCTAATCTATCAGAAAAACTCTGTCCATGATGTTTTGCTAGAGGCCTATTTATAGTACCTATAGGAGATGTTTCTGTCATACCCCAACAATGTAAAACTTCCACGCCATATTTTTCATAAAATTTTTCCATCATAAATCTTGGACATGCTGATCCTCCGACAACACAACTTTTTAATGACTCCAATGTTTTACCTGATTGCTCTAAATATTCAAACAACATTAACCATATAGTAGGCACTGCAGCAGTAAAAGTAACCTTTTCTTCTTCAATAAGTTTTTGCACACTTTCACCATCCAGATGCCTTCCAGGTAAAACTAATTTTGCTCCTACCATCGTAGTTACATATGGAATTGCCCAAGCATTTGCATGAAACATTGGTGCAATTGGCATAATTACATCTCTCGCTGATAGATTCATAGCATCAGGAGCAGCTGCAGCAAATGCATGTATAACCGTAGACCTATGAGCATATAGAACACCTTTTGGATTTCCAGTTGTACCAGATGTGTAACACAATGATGATGCTTTCTTTTCATCAAATATAGGCCAATTAAAATTACCATCTTCATTATTTATTAATTCTTCGTAACAAATTAAATTTTCAATAACATTTGAACTTGGCATATCATTTTTATCACATAAAACTATTATTTTTTCGACAACCGAAATCTTATCCATTAGTTTTTCTATCAAAGGAATAAAATCAGGATCAATAAATAAAAATCTATCTTGCGCGTCATTTATTATAAAGACTAACTGTTCAGGAAACAGCCTTGGATTTATCGTATGACAAATAGAACCTATGCCCGATACTCCAAAGTATAATTCATAATGTCTTAGATTACTCCAAGCCATAGTTGCTATAGTATCACCCTCTTTAGCTCCTAACTTTATTAAACTCTGCGCGATCTTCTTAGATCTAATATTAGTTTTTTTATAATTTGATCTTGTAATTTTATCTTTAGAATCAGCGCTTATAATTTCCGTATTACTATGGTACCTAGCTGCATGCTCTAATAATGAAGAAATTAATAAAGGTCTATCTGATATTAATCCTTGCATAATTGCTACCCCTTAAAAAAATAAAAAATATCTTTTGTAATTTTTTACCTTGAATATAAACTATATTAAAAAAATTAAGAGTATTATATGAATTTAAAAATTGCAATAATTGGTTCTGGTCCATCAGCGTTTTATACTGCTCAATCGCTATTAAAACATAATTCAGATTATGAAATAGATATTATTGAAAGATTATTTAGTCCATACGGTTTAATAAGATATGGGGTAGCTCCTGATCATCAAAGTACTAAAAATGTATCTAGAGTTTTTGATAGAGTATTAAATAATCCAAATGTAGAATTTTTTGGAGGTGTGGATGTAAATACATCACCTACAATTGATGAGATTATGAATATTTATGACTCTGTTGTTGTTGCTACAGGAATGACAAAAGATAAAGATTTAGGCATTAATAAAAAAAATATATCTGGATACTATGGTGCGACAGAATTTGTTAATTGGTATAATGGTCACCCAGAATTTAGAGACCTTAATCCTAATTTAAATATTGAAACAGCTGTTATCATTGGAAACGGTAATGTAGCTATCGACTGTGCAAGAATTTTAGCTAGTTCGTCAATAGAATTAGAAAATACCGACATATCAAATTATGCACTTAAAATATTAAAAAATTCTTCCTTAAAAACTGTTCATATAATTGGAAGGCGTGGTCCTTTGGATGCTAAATTCACAACAGTAGAAATAAGAGAAATGGACGAATTAATAGATTGCGACTCTATACTAGCTAAGGGAACTAAAAATAATATAGATAAAAATTTATTAAATGATGATCTTCCTAAGCAATATAGAATTTTAACATCTTTCAATGAAAATAAACCAGAAAATTCTGCTAAATTCAAAACCGCAGAATTTAATTTTCACCTTAGTCCTATCGAACTTTTAGGGAGGAATGAGGTTAGTGGTATTAAATTTAAAAATAATCTTTCTTCAGAAGATAACCCAATAATAATTAATGCGGGTTTAGTAATAAGTGCAATTGGGTATCAGGGAGAAATAATACCTGGCTTAAAATCTGACGATTCGGGAAAATTGATACATAATAATAATAAAGTTAAAGATAGATTATATTCTGCTGGATGGATTGCTAGAGGACCTACTGGAGTAATTGGCACTAACAAACATGATGGTGCTAATGTTGCAAGTCTAATCGATAGGGACATAAAAACAAAAAATAGTCCAGGAAGACAAGAATTAAAAAATATTCTTAATAAAAAAAATATAAGATATATTTCTAAAGAAGACTGGTTTATTATTAATCAAGCAGAAATTAATAATGCTAAAAAAGAGTCTCCAAGATTAAAATTTACATCTTATGGTGAAGTTTTTAAATTATTAGACTCTCTTTAGCCAAAGGAAAATCTTATGGCACTAGATGATAATTCTTTTTCTATTTTTTTAGATACAATAAAAAAATTTGTAGATAATAAGCTCATTCCTAGAGAACAAGAAGTAGAGGATACAAATAGTATACCAATCGATATAGTAAGAGAAATGAAAGATATTGGATTATTTGGCATTTCTATACCCACAAAGTATGGTGGTTCTAATCTTTCTATGGAGCAAGAAGTTAAGTTAACATTTGAGTTAGGAAGAGCTTCACCTGCATTTAGATCAATGGCTGGAACTAATATTGGAATAGGATCACAAACCATAGTAATGGCCGGTACAGATAAGCAAAAGAATAAATACCTTCCAAAGTTCTCTACGGGAGATATAATTGGATCTTTCGCTCTAACAGAACCTGACTCAGGTTCTGATGCTATGTCAATAAAGACTACAGCTAAAAAAAAAGGTAATGAATATATCATCAACGGTACTAAAAGATACATAACTAATGCTCCAATTGCAGGAGTCTTCTCAGTTATGGCTAAAACTAAAGATGAAAAATCATCCTCATCCATTTCTTGCTTTTTGGTAGACTCAGACTTGCCTGGTATAACATTAGGAAAACCAGATAAAAAAATGGGACAAAGAGGAGCTTTAACATCAGATATAATATTTGATAATTGTATTGTGAAGGAGGATGCACTTTTAGGAGGAAGAGAAGGAATTGGCTTCACAACTGCAATGAGAGTTCTAGATAAAGGGAGACTTCATATATCAGGAATTTGTGTTGGGTTATCTGAGAGATTATTAAATGAAGCTTTAAAATTCGCGACTTCTAGAAAGCAATTCAATGAAGAAATATCAAACTTTCAGTTAATTCAGTCCATGATAGCAGATAGTAAAGCTGAGATTTTAGCTGCTAAAGGCTTAATAATCAGTACAGCAACAATGAGAGATAAAGGAAAAAACGTTACTCTAGAATCCTCTTGTGCAAAATTATTTTGTTCAGAAATATTAGGAAAAATTGCAGATAGAGCTGTACAAATACATGGTGGTGCAGGATATATGTCAGAATATGCTGTTGAAAGATTATATCGTGATGCAAGATTATTTAGAATTTATGAAGGCACTAGTCAAATTCAACAATTAATCATTGCAAGAGAAACTATTAAAAATTTTAAAGCCTAAAATAATTTATCTAATAAATTTATTTTATCTTTTATAGAATTTGATAATGGAGAAGATTTATGAGTTTTTTGATCCGAATTAACCCAAACAACTTCTCCTGAAGCTAAACAGTTATCTTCATTACTAGGATGAATTTCTATATAGAATGTTAAACTAGAAGTACCAATTTTCTTTACTCTCAGACAAACATCAATAATCTGATCAAAATATATAGGTGCCCTATACTCTACCAAAGTTTTTACAGTATGAAAATCCTCATTTTTATCTTTAACTTCATTTACATAATCATATTTTATATGACGTAAATATTCTGTCATAGCTGTATCAAAAAAAGTTAAATAATGTGCATTAAACACAATTCCCTGAGCATCTACTTCAGAATAACGTATCCTAAATGAATAAAAAAAGTTAAATTGTTCTCTGCTCATTTCAGCTATTATATTTAAAAATGAGATGAATTAAATGACATTAAAGTAGGAGCAGATATAGCTTCTAGCATAGAATTTTTATCTACATCTTTCAACATAGGCTCTGATACATATATCTCCGCAAGTTTTAAAGTATTTTTAATTCTAACAACTCTTGCATTAATAGGGTCTATACCATTTAATGTTTTAAGAGCCAACCTTACTGCTTCATCTCCATCTTTCATAGGAATAGGAATTTTTCCACCTTCTAATTTTGAACTTGCAACAACATTAGCGTAAGTTGTCGGAAAATCAATTTTATCAAATAACTTCTTTGTAATTACATCTGCTGCTGCGAACCCAGTCGCATTTCCTTTTGTTTTATCTGTTAAATCTAATAAAACTATTTTAGATACATTAGGTTTTTCAAAGCCTGGTTCATTTTTATTACCGGTAATATTAGGATCACAACCTCCTCCACTTATTTCTTTACCAATTTCATCTATTACTAAAACATCAATTTGATCAAAACATATTTTTCCCATTAATTTTTTTGCCATAGACTGTAAATGAGCTTCTTTATCAAATAATTGATCGGACGGAATTGCTTCTACAATAGCAGTATGATCATATGCATCTTCAACCAGCCCAACCCCAAATAAGAAATTAATTTTTTCTAATAAATGTTTTGCTGCATTAGGAAGAGCTATTCCAAAGTTACTCATTGGATAAGAGCCATGAAGCTCACTAGCCCCATTAATTTTACCCATACCTATAGTCATCATTTTAACTATTCCACTTTCTATAGAGCCTCTAAAATTTGTATGGGGCTTAACTCTATTTATTAAAATAACTCCGTCAGCTTCGTATGCAAATTTATCCATGTGAACTTTTGTACCATCGTCTAAAGTAACAGGCACAACTGTTTCCATAGTAGCTCTTACTTCGGCACCAACTTTATCCTCAGTAACACCATATCCGGCTAATAGAGCTGTTTGATTTTCTACTGTCCCTCCTCCATGGCTTCCCATAGCAGGAAATATAAAAGGAACAGCACCTAATTCTTTAAGTGAATTTACTAATGCTGCTACAGCAATATCTATATTGGCTACTCCACGACTACCTACTCCAATAGCTATAGAGGCACCAGATTTTACGGTTTGTCTTATTTCAGGCTTTAAAATTTCATTTTTAACTGCTAAAGCTACATCTTCAATTTTATGATCTTCAAAGTTTTGTTTTACTTTAACCATTTTAGGAATATCAAAGTCTAATCCACCCGGAATATTAATTTGTACATTATCAAACATAACTTTACTCCAATTTTAAAAAATCAATCAATTAAGTACTTATAATTATATCATAAAAAAATATAATTTAAATTTATTCTTGCATAATATATTATAAAACATGATCATACTTATCCTTATAACTTAAAGAGGTTACATATTCGTTATGAAAAATATTATAGAATTAGAAACTGGAACGAGACAATTATTATCACATATACATGGTAATATAGGAATTATAACTTTAAATAGACCAGAAGCAAAAAATGCCCTATCTGATGAATTAACTCCTGCTTTAAGAACACAAATCTCAAATTTTGATAAAGATAAAAGGGTAAATATACTTATAATTACAGGCGCTGGAGACGCTTTTTGTGCCGGAGGTGATGTAAAATCTATGAATTCTGATTCAGTAAAAAAAGGAGGCTGGAATAAAGACAAATCGGATAAAGATGTTATAAAAAATTTACAAGAAAAACAAATGACTTTAACTCATAATTTATATAATTTTTCTAAACCTACAATTGCTTTACTTCCTGGAGCTGCGGCGGGAGCAGGACTGTCTATAGCATTAGCATGTGATTTTAGATTTGCTAGCCAAAATGCCTTTGCAATAGCTGGTTATATTAAAATAGCACTAACAGGTGATTATGGAATGTCATGGTTATTACCTCGAATAGTAGGCGTTTCTAAATGTAAAGAGATGATGTTTAGTAATTCAAAAATATTATCAGAAGAAGCAATTAATATAGGCTTGTTTGATAAAATATTAAAAGAAAAAAATTTGTTAAAATCTTGTTTAGATTATGCCAATATCATAAGTAACTTTTCTCCAATTGCATTAAAAGCAATTAAAAAAAATATTCAAAGCTCTTATCATTTTAGTCTTGAGCAATCGTTAAATCAAGAAGCTACAGAATTAATTAAAGCCTCCAAATCAAATGATCACAAAGAGGGTATAAGAGCATTCGTTGAGAAAAGAAAACCTCAGTTTACTGGAAATTAAATGAGATGGTTTGATAATGTTTTAACTAAAAATTTAAATATAAAATACCCTATAATACAAGCTCCTATGGCGAGCGCAGCAAGCTTAGAATTAGCAGCAGCTGTATCTAATGCAGGCGGATTAGGTTCACTTGGATTAAGTTATCATAAATTGGGAGATATATTACCTGATTACGAAGCAGTATTAAGTATGACTAACCATAGTATTAATTTAAATTTTATGACTCACAAAAATCCAAGAAAAAATGATATCCAAGCTAAAAAATATATGAATGAAATAAAGAAATATTATGAGGAATATAAAATTTCTGAAATACCAAGTTTAGCAAATACAACTGAACCATTTAATAGTAAGCATCTTGATATCCTATTAAAAATGAATCCTAAAGTTGTTAGTTTTCATTTTGGACTACCTGAGTCAAATTATATTAAGTCTATTAAAAATCAGAATATTTATATTATTAGCTCAGCTACTACTATTAAGGAAGCAAAAATATTAGAAGATTCTGGGGCGGACGCAATAATTGCACAAGGTTTTGAAGCTGGGGGACATAGAGGGACTTTTGCTTCCTCTTATAAGGAGGGAGAAATAGGGTTATTTTCATTATTACCTCAAATTGTTGATGCTACATCTGTTCCTATAATTGCAGCAGGAGGAATAGCAAATGGAAAAGGAATAGCTGCAGCATTTATGCTAGGCGCAAAAGGTGTTCAGCTAGGAACTGCTTTTTTATCTTGTCCTGAAGCTTCAGTTAGCCCTTTATGGAAAAACGCTTTAAGTGAGTCATCAGAAAAAGAAACAAGAATTACAAAGGCTTTTACAGGACGACCTGCTAGGGGAATAGTAAATCGTTTATTAGATGAAATGGAAAATAAAACAGATATAATACCGGATTTTCCTACAGTTGGTTCAGTAATAAAACCTCTTGCAAATGCTGCTTCTAGCAAAGGAAGAGATGATTTTCTTTCTCTTTGGGCTGGTCAATCTGCATCTATGAATAGAAATATTCCTGCAAAAAAATTAGTAAAACTGCTAGTTGAAGAAACATCTTCTATATTTAAATATTTTAGAAATAGTTAAATTATTTTTTTAATAGTATATTTGCCATTTTTTCTTTTAATAATAAAATTCCCTTTAAAGGCCTTACCATCACCTTAAAGCTTGTTATTTTATTATCTTTCCAAGAAATAATATCTATACCATTAATATATATGTCATCTAATTGACATTCAAATTCACATATTGCTTTGTTTCCTTGAGAAATTTCATTTATATAATTAAAAGTTCCATTAAAAAGAACTTCAGAAGCAGCTTTTAGATAAATTTTAGTAATTATACTTCCTTTTTGGGGAGTATGGACTACAGGAGAATAAAAAATTGCATTCTCTGCTATTAAATTGTCAAGTATACTTTTATCTTTTGTTTTAACAAAATTATGCCATTTTTCTATTATCATATTTAAACCTAAAAATATTAAATTATTATTTAAAGTAATTAATATACTATTTATTTTAACTTGACGTAACAAATTTAATATAAGAAATATTGCTCATGAATCAGTTGATAGAAAATATTAATAAAAGAAGAACTTTTGCTATAATTGCACACCCAGATGCTGGTAAAACAACTTTAACAGAAAAATTATTACTTTTTGGTGGTGCTATTCAACTTGCTGGCGCAGTTAAGGCAAGAGGTAATCAAAGAAGAGCGACCTCAGACTGGATGAAAGTTGAGAGAGAACGAGGCATTTCAGTTTCATCTTCAGTTATGACATTTACATATAAAGATAAAATATTTAATTTATTAGATACTCCTGGTCACCAAGATTTTTCAGAAGATACTTACAGAGTTTTAACTGCTGTAGACTCCGCAGTGATGGTTTTAGATGGTGCTCAAGGAATAGAAACTCAAACTAAAAAATTATTTGAAGTGTGCAGGCTAAGAGATATGCCAATTGCTACTTTTATTAATAAAATGGATAGAGAATCAAAAGACCCTTTTGATTTAATAGATGAAATAGAGCAAACATTACAGATAGATGTATGTCCAGTAAGTTGGCCTATAGGTATGGGTAATAGATTTCTAGGTTGCTATGATTTAATTCAAGATCAGCTAATTTTAATTAATAAAGTAGATAAGAATAAAAAACCTGAAATTATAGATACTCTAAAAGGCTTAGATGATCCTGATTTAGAAAAAAAAATTCCTTTGGAAGCTTTAACAGAACTACGTGAACAAATAGAAATGGTTAGAGGTCTTTGTAAGCCTTTTGAAAAAAAAGCTTATTTAGAAGGTAATTTAACTCCTATTTACTTTGGTAGCGCCATTAATACTTTTGGAGTACAAGAATTACTAAATGGACTATCTGAAATAACTCCTTCACCCAGAGTTCAACCTTCTTTAGAGAGAGATGTAGTACCAGAAGAGGATAAAGTGTCTGGTTTTATATTTAAAATACAAGCAAATATGGATCCAAAGCATAGAGATAGAATTGCCTTCATGAGATTATGTTCAGGACACTTTAAAAGAGGTATGAAACTTAAACAAATTCGAACAGAAAAAAATATTACCCTGCATAATGCAATACTTTTTTTAGCTCAAGACAGAGAATTAGCAGAAGAAGCCTTTGCAGGAGATATTATTGGTTTACCAAACCATGGTAATTTACATATTGGTGACTCTATAACAGAAGGAGAAAATTTAAATTTTACAGGGTTACCTAGTTTTGCACCAGAGTTTCTTCAAAAAGTAAGACCAGAAGATCCAATGCTTACAAAACATTTAGGTAAAGCACTTCAACAACTTGCAGAAGAAGGAGCAGTATCTACGTTTAAAAGACATTTAGGTGGTGATTGGATTGTAGGAGTAATAGGACAATTACAATTCGAAGTTTTAGCTGATAGAATACGCACAGAATATGAGGTTCCTGTTATATTTGAAAATAGTAATTTAGTAACAGCTAGATGGGTTATATGTGATGATATGAATATTTTAAATAATTTTTTAAAAAAAAATTCCGATGCAACTTGCGATGATCATAAAGAAAACCCAGTCTTTTTAGCTAGAAATAATTGGCATTTAGATCATACTATCGAAGAATGGCCTGAAATTAAATTTTTAAAAGTCAAAGAACAGGGTAATTAATTATCTTTTTATATTAGCTCTTGTACTAGGTATACCAAATTCATTAAAGCATATTTGAGCTAAATTTCTAACACCATCTCTAATCACTTTATCTGTGGGATTTGCAAAACATAATCTTATCTTATTCATACCATTTTCTGATTTGCTTACCCACTCAGAGCCTGGGTTAAGAGCTATACCTTTTTCAGAAGCAACTTTAAACAAATGATCAGTATTTATAACATCTGGAAAAGTAATCCAAATAAATATACCTCCTTTAGGTTTTGTAAACTCTGCTGTAGAACCAAACTCTATTTCTAAACATTGCATCATTAATTCACATTTTCTTTCTAACTCTATTACCAGTTCATCTACATGTTTTTTATAATTTTTTTTACAAAAATCTGCTAAAATCATTTGCTCTATAGCACCAGAGCCACCGTCATTTTTAAAAGCTAATATTTTACTTATGACTTTCCAGGAAGCTATAATATAACCCACTCTGAGTGCAGGAGCTATTGATTTAGAAAAAGAACCACAGTAAATTATTCTTTCATCATTACAAAAAGAATATATAGATTTAGGTCTTTCCCTGTTCCACGTTAGATCTGCATAACAATCATCTTCAAAAATAAGAAAATTATACTTTTCTGCTATCTCTATAATTTTTTTTCTTCTCTCCTCCGGCATAACTGTAGCAGTTGGATTTTGTACTGTTGGAATAGTATATAAAAACTTTGGATATATATTTTTTGAAATTAATATTTCTAATGTTTCTATTAAGTGATCTGGACATATACCTAGATTATCTAACTTAATACCTACATGATTTACATTCAAATTTTCTAATCTTGAAATTGCTCCTCCATATGTAGCTTCTTCAACTAAAACTGTATCACCTTTTTTTAATAGTAATTTATTTACTAAATCAAGAGCCTGCAGAGAGCCTGAAGTTAATAAAATATTATTAGTTTTTACATTAATTCCTGTATAATCTCTTAAATAAGAGACAAGAAATTCCCTTAAAGCTAAATTACCTTGAGGACCACTGTTGTGACCGTAAAGAGCTAAATTTTTACCTTCTTTTAAAATAACTTTTTCTGCAGAAATTACTAATTCCTTTACAGGAATATTTTTTTCAGAATTATGACCTCCAACAAAATTATACTCAGGAAAACCTTTATATTCACTAGATGCTGCAGGTAGATCTTCTGAAAAAAAATTTTCTAATTTATAGTTCATTATAAACTCACTTTGTTTATATTATATTTATTAAAAGCGGAAAAAGTAGCCTCAACAGAGCCAGGTAGATCTACCGGTTTTGTTGCGTTCATTATAACGTATGTGTCAAAACCAGCAATTGCAGAATCTATTGCACTATAAGCAACACAAAAATCTAATGCTAGCCCACAAATAAATACTCTATTTATTCCCATTGTTTTTAAAGATCCTTCTAAACCTGTAGGAGTAACCTTATCATTTTCCCAAAATGCAGAATAAGAATCTATCTCTTTTCTAAAACCTTTTCTAATAATAGTATTAGCCTTTAAAGTATTTAAATCTTTATGAAAATTAGCACCTTGGGTTCCCTGTACACAATGTGCAGGCCAAAGTGTTTGTTTCCCGTAAGGCATATCTATTGATGAAAAAACTTCTTTATCCTTATATTCAGTTATAAAAGAACTGTGATCCTTTGGATGCCAATCTTGAGTTAAGGCTATATTATTAAATTTTTCTTGAATTAAATTTATATTTTTTATTATTTTATCACCATCTTTAACTCCTAGGCTACCTCCAGGGCAAAAATCATTTTGAACATCAATTATAAGCAAAATATCACCGCTAGAGCCGATATTTAATTCACTTAAAGATATATTACTATTTGAAGCATATAGATTTGAAACAGAACCTCCTGTATATGTTAATAATGATGAAAAGAGTGAATATTTAATAAATTTTCTTCGATTTAAAATCATAATAACCTTTCTAAAGAGTTTAAAAATAAAAAAACATTATAGCATATTATAATATATTATAATATATTTTAACTATGTTAATAAAAAATTACATAATTATAAAAAATTTTATTCATTAATACATGGTAAATTAAATATGAAAAAAATAATGTTATTAGGGTCTGGTGAACTAGGTAAAGAAGTCATAATAAGTGCGCAAAGACTAGGCTGCGAAGTCATTGCTGTGGACAGATATGAAAATGCTCCCGGCATGCAAGTTGCAGATAAATTTGAAGTTATCAATATGCTAGACCACGTTGAACTTTTAAACTGTATAAAAAAACATAACCCAGATTTAATTGTACCAGAAATTGAAGCAATTAGAACTGAAGCTTTGTTAGAAATAGAAAAAGAAGGCACAACTGTAATACCTACTGCTAGAGCAGCAAACCTTACAATGAACAGAGATAAAATTAGAGATTTAGCAAAATCTATAGGATTACCTACGGCAAAATTCCAATATGCTGAAAATATAAATGATTTTACCAAAGCAGTTGAAGAGATAGGAATACCATGTGTGGTTAAACCTGTTATGAGTAGCTCTGGTAAAGGACAAAGTACAATTAATGAAGTTTCAGATATTGAAAAATCTTGGAACTATGCAATAGAAGGAGCTAGAGGAGATAGAGTAAGAGTTATTGTAGAGGAGTTTATTAGCTTTGATTACGAAATTACACTTTTAACTGTGAAACAAAAAACAGGGCCTACCGTATTTTGTCCACCTATCGGACATTTTCAAGAAAGAGGTGATTACCAATACAGTTGGCAACCTCAAGATATGAGTAAAGAAGCTATCAACCAATCACAAAAAATAGCAAAAAAAATTACAGATGAACTAGGAGGAATGGGTATTTTTGGCGTAGAATTTTTTATTAAGGATAATAAAGTTATTTTTAGTGAATTGAGTCCTCGTCCCCATGACACTGGAATGGTAACTATGAAAACACAAAGATTAAGTGAATTTGATTTACACGTGAGGGCTTTTCTTCAGTTACCAATTACGCAAAACATGATTGATGATAACTTCAATAAAGGAGCAAGCCATGTTGTACTTGCTGATCAAGAAGGTAAAGTACATTCTTACGAAGGAATAGAAGAAGCTTTGATGGATGATAATATCGATATAAGAATATTTGGTAAATCAAACGCTAGAAAATATAGAAGAATGGCTGTAGTATTATCACCTTCACTTGATAAGGCTAAAATAGCAGCAAAAAAAATTAAAGTAATAGTAAAATAAAAAGTTATTAAATCTCGTTATTTAATCTTTCTTCTAATTGTGTTATTTGTAACTCTAATTCACTTGGGATAAAATCACCAAATCTATCGAAGTGCTCTTTTACTTCGTCTATTTCTTTTAAGCCTTCAGTTTTAGGAATTTCTATTAGCGAAGAAAATTTTTCATTATCAAATTCTAAGCCACTCCATATAATATCTTCAAAATTTGGAACCAAACCAAAACTATTACTTTTTGCTGATACTTTTCCTTTAACTCTATCTATAATCCATTTTAGTATGCGCATATTTTCGCCGAAACCTGGCCATAAAAAATTACCCTCACTATCTTTTCTAAACCAATTAACTCTAAATATTTTTGGAGAGCTTTTATGATACTTATGACCTAAATCTAACCAATGACGCCAATGTTGTGCCATATTGTATCCACAAAAAGGCAACATAGCAAAAGGATCTCTTCTAATTGATGCTTGATTTATAGCAGCAGCTGTAGCTTCTGATCCCATTGTTGAAGCCATGAAAATTCCATGGTCCCAATTAAATGATTCATAAACTAATGGAAATGTTTTTGATAAACGTCCCCCAAAGATAAAGGCTTCAATAGATACTCCTTCAGGATTTTCCCAATCCTCATCTAATGAAGGACATTGTGAAGAAGGAACAGTAAAGCGAGCATTAGGATGCGCTGCTTTTTTATCACTATTCGGCGTCCATTCATTGCCTTGCCAATCTATAGCATGACTTGGTGGATCACCATCCATACCTTCCCACCACACATCTCCATCATCAGTTAAAGCCACATTAGTAAAAATACAATTATTCTTTAACATTTCCATAGCATTTGGATTTGTACTATATGATGTTCCTGGGGCTACTCCAAAAAAGCCTGCCTCAGGATTAATAGCTCTAAATTTTCCATCTTTATCAGGTTTAATCCAGGCAATATCATCTCCTACAGTTTTAACTTTCCAACCTTCAAATCCTTCAGGTGGCATCATCATAGCTAAATTAGTTTTACCACAAGCACTCGGAAACGCAGCTCCTACATAAGTTGTTTGTCCATTAGGGTCTTCTAGGCCTAAAATTAACATATGTTCAGCAAGCCAACCTTCTTCATTTGCCATTTTAGAGGCAATCCTTAATGCAAAACATTTTTTTCCTAAAAGAGCATTACCTCCATAGCCAGATCCATAGGACCATATTGTTCTTTCTTCTGGAAAATGAACTATATATTTATCCTCAGGATTAGGAGCGCAAGGCCAACTTATATCTTTTTGGTTATTTATTAATGGCATACCAACTGAATGCATACATTTTATAAAATTATTTTTATCTCCTAAGATATTTAAAACTTCTTTTCCCATTCTAGTCATTATTCTTTGATTAACTACTACGTAAGGACTATCTGAAATTTGTACACCAATATGAGAGATAGGAGAGTTTAAAGGTCCCATTGAAAATGGTATTACATACATTGTTCTGCCAGCCATACAACCTTTGAATAAGTTACCTAATTTTTCTTTCATGGGATCTATGTCAAACCAATTATTAGTAGGCCCAACATCCTCTTGATTTGAGGTACAAATAAAAGTTCTATCTTCTACTCTAGCTACATCACTAGGATGAGAACGAGCTAAAAAACAATTTGGTCTTTTTTCTTCATTTAACCTAATAAAAGTTCCAGCTTCAACCATATCTTCACAAAGTCTATTATATTCCTCCTGCGAACCATCACACCAATAAACATTTTTTGGCGTGCATAAACTTTCCATTTCTTGCACCCAATTTTTTAAAAATAAATTATGTATTTCCATGAATTGAAACTTTCCCAAATTGAAATAAAAATTAATTAGAAACATGAATCTAAATAGAAATCAACCATTTATTATTTATTTGTTTAGGTTAATTATGATAGCAATTTATGTGAAAGAGTATTTAACTTTTTTATGTCTAGATTATAATCACAAATGTTTGAACAGGGTCTACCTGAACAAGTTAAACAAGCATTAGCGTTATTATTTATTGATGCGTATGTTATTAAAGCTTTTTTAGAATTTTTATAGTCTAATGCATACATCTTAGATCTCATTACTTCTGATATTTGCACATTACTAGGACAAGAATTTTTACAAGATGAACAACCAGGCGGACAAATATTCTCATGATTTATTTGATAATATTTTTTTAATAAAGAAAAATACTTTTGATTATTATATTTTTTATTTGTTGAACTTGTTAATTCATTAATTAATGAATTAGATGTCATAGAAATTATTGCTGCATCAGCATATTCAGTATCTAACGCCCATTTAATGGCCGCTTGCGCATATGTTAAATCTTCATTTTCATATGGTCTCATATCATTTAGTCTTGCTCCTGCTAAAGTTTTCATAGCTATAATACCAATACCTTTAGTTTTAGCTTTGTGTAACACTTCAGGTAAACGCGGATTTATAGCTACGAAATGAAATGTATGTCTTAATTTTTCTAAGAATTTTGGATCCTGTGCAAAACTAAATGCAGATAATATTATATCAATTAAATTATTATCAATACAATATTCTAAACAATCTGCTAAATTACTTCCATGACCTGAAACACCACTATATCTTATCTTACCATCTAATTTTGCTTTTTCTATAAATTCCCACCAATCAGTATTTTCTAATCTAGTAATAGAGTTTACTGCATGATTGTAATATATATCTATATAATCTGTTCTAAGCCTCTTTAAAGAATCTTCAAGAGATTTCATAAAGTCTCTTTTATTGTCGTAAGTACGTGCTTTAGTTTTAGAACCAATAACTACATCTTGTCTAACATTTTTTAATGCATTACCAATAGAAATCTCAGAATCACCACCATGATACGATTCTGCAGTATCAAAATATCTTATTCCATTATTAAAAGCATGTTTAACAATTTTTTCATCAGATGTACTGGATGATCCATATCCAATATTTGGTATAGTTAAATCTGTATTTCCTAACTTAACTAATTCTGGTTTTAAAACGTTATTTTCAGCATTTGCAAATTGTAATTTACCCGTAAATCCTGATAGTAATACACTTAACAATAAAGACCTACGATTTAAAAACATAATATATACCTCATATTATTTCTTATTATATCTTAATATATAACCTTTATTATTTATCAATATTATTGAGATTAATAAAAATAAAATTAACACAAAAACTTTATTAATCATCCAATTAGTATCCCAAATACTCCAGCTAGGTAATATAAAAAATTTATACAATTTATAAATAATAATAATTAATTCTAAAAAACATATCAATAAACCTAAATAATAAGTTTTATTTGATATATTTAAAAAACTCCAACCTAACCATAAATGTGCTACCCACCAAAAATCCCACATTATAAACTTAGAAAAGCTTTCACCATAATTCAACGCATATATAATGGGAAATACAAATTTAATAAAAATAGTCCATAATGCTATTATAAATAGCCAGGCAGCAATAAAAACAGGTAATTTATATCTTAAAGAAAAAATTAATTATATTCCTTATATTTATATAAAATTTCTATTAATCAATCTTATCTTTATTAAGCATTGTTTTTTTCTTTTTTATTCTTTTACATAAGAAATATGTTCCACCTAATAAAACTGATGAAATTATAGTTTTTCCAATAATTTTTGTAATGAACATTTTACACCTAAATTAAAATAATAATTGCATATAATATAAAACATATAAATAATAAATAGAAGTAAAATGGAGATATAAATGAAAAAAATATCTGGACGTTCTGCTTTTTTATCTATTCTTCAAAGTGAAGGAATAACTCACCTTTTTGGTAATCCAGGAACAACTGAGCTTCCAATAATGCATGCTTTGAAAGAATATCCTGATATAAAATATATATTAGGTTTACAAGAAGCAATAGTAGTAGCAATGGCAGATGGCTATTCTAGAGCTACTGGCAAGTTATCTGCTTGTAATGTTCATGTAGCGCCTGGCTTAGGTAACGCAATGGGTGCAATTTACAATGCGAAATTCGTAGGCAGCCCTATAATTATTACGGCAGGTCAACAAGAACAAGGTCATGGCCTGATGGAACCTATGTTATATGGACCATTAGTCAGAATGGCTGAACCGCTAGTTAAATGGGCAACAGAAATTAATAGATTAGAAGATCTACCTAGAATTATGAGAAGAGCGGCTAAAATAGCTCTATCTCCTCCCACTGGGCCTGTTTTCATATCTTTACCAGGAGATATTCTAAACAAAGAAGCAAAAATAGATCTAGGAAAGTCTACTAGAGTTATAGATACATATCGACCAAGTCACAATTCAATAGAACTTATAGCAAAAAAAATATCTAAATATAAAAAACCAGTTATCATAGCAGGACATGAGGTAGCTACTTCCGATGCATTTAAAGAGATAACTATGTTTGCAGAACTTACAGGTTCTGCAGTATACCAACAAACAGTTCCCCATGGCTCACACTATCCATCTGAACATATGGCTTTTATGGGTACGCTACCAAGATTACAAAAACCTACTAAAGATATATTAACCAACTATGATCTGCTAATTTGTGTAGGATGTGACGGACTCCGAATGTCAGTTTGGAGTAATACTGAACCACTTCCGTCAAAAATGCCAATAATTCATATAGGTATTAATGAATGGGAAATTGGTAAAAATTATTCGACAGAATTAGCCATAATAGGAAATGTGAAAAATACTCTTTATGATATTAACCAATATTTAAACAATACATTAACATCTAAGGAAATTATAAAAGCAAGAAAAAATTTAGAGCTTATAGCTAAAAATAATTGGAATCTAAAAAAGAAAAATCTTACTACTAAAACTTTAAATGATAAATTTAAAAAGCCTATTACTCCCAATTGGTTAATGATGAATATAGCTAATAATATTACAAAAAAAAATATTATAGTGGAAGAAGGACTTGTATCAACAAGAACTCTATTAAATTATTTGCCTTATAAAAATAATAAAGATTTTTATGGGTTAGCAAGCGGTGGAATTGGCTGGGCTGTATCTGGTGCTATAGGTGTAGCATTGGCAAATCCAAGTAAAACTATTGTAGCAATAATTGGAGACGGTAGCTCCATGTATGGAATACAATCATTATGGTCCGCAGCCCATTACAAACTTCCTATAGTTTATATCATAGCAAATAATCAAAGTTATAGAATAATTAAAGAAAGGCTAGAAGCTTTTCATAAAAATACAAATTTTATAGGAATGGATTTTAATAAACCTAAAATTGATTTTGTAAAACTTGCTAATTCCCTAGGCATTAAATCTGAAACTATTAACAATCCAAAAAATTTAGACAGTATATTCAAAAAAACCTTTAAATATAAAAAACCATATCTACTTAACGTGATAGTTGATAAAGGTTATTAAATATTATCCATTCGGCATTATAATTATTTTTCCTGAACGGTTATAAGCTGCAGAATGCTTTACTGCTGCTTTTATTTCATATAATGGATAGGTTTTTTCTATTGGCACATATAACTTTTTAGAGGCTATAAGACTAGCAAGATAATTATACATATCAACAAGTTCTTCTTTTTTCATACTTTGTCGCCAAGGCATTAACCAAAAACCAGTTAAAATTAATCTTTTAAATACAGTTTGGTATGATGTCATCTCAATATTTTTTCCTGATAATAGACCATAATTTAAGATAGTAGCTTGTTCAGCCAAGCATTCCCCTAACCGGAGAACAATATCACCTCCTACTGCATCAATAGCTAGTTTTATATCAGCATCATTAGTTAATTTTTTAATATCTAAAGGCATATTTTTAGAATCTTCAATAACAATATCAGCGCCTATATCTAATAGTTCTTTTTCTAATTCTTTCCTTCTAACTATATTTATAGTTTTAATACCATCCATCTTAGCTAGCCTTATTAAACACTGTCCTACACCAGAATTTGCTGCATCCTGTATTATCCAATCACCTTCATTCAATTTCACATATTTTTTTAGCATTAAATAAGCTGTTGCAGGATTTACTTTCAACATAGATAATTGAATTGGGTCGATATTATCAGGAAGCAATATAAGATTTTTTTCATCTACTAATTTTTGCTGTACCCAATTTTCTCCATCTAAAGGTAAAACAATATTTCCCTCTTTAATACTTTTTACTGAACTTCCAACTTTTTTAACTTTTCCTACACATTCAGCTCCTAATCTTGCTGGAAGCTTAGCTTTAACTCCATACTTAGATTCTATATTTAAAAGATCAGCTGGGTTTATAGGACATGCTAATACATCAATTAATACTTCGTTATCTTTAGGATCTCTTAAATTATCTACATCAATACAATCTATAACTTCGTCCGGTTTACCGAAAGAGGAGAATTGAGCAATTTTCATTTTTATATTCCTTTTAAATATATACAAAAGCGCTAATTAATCTTAAACATTAAAATACTTTAATATAATTAAAAGAAAAATAACATGAATATTTTTTATAATATATTAACTAACAATATTTATAAAATTATTGAACTGATATTACTTAGTTCTATAATTCCTTATATTGTTTTAGTGCTTAAATTATTTAACTTAATTATACCGGTTCTACTTTTAGTTTGTTCTTACTGCATTATTATTTACTGTATAGAGAATAAAAATATACTTCTTGAATTTAAGAAGATATTTAATTTCAATATTAATATATTTTTTAAAATTATACTACGTTGGATGTTTGCCAGCTTACTATTATTAATTATAACTTTTTACTTCTTTAACGATAAATTTTTTATAATTCAAAATAATAAGCCAGAAATTTTATGGAAGATAATGATTTTATATCCTATTTTTTCAGCACTACCTCAGGAGTTTATATTTTGTAAATTTTTCTTTTATAGATATAAAAG
>PTKH01000022.1 GCA_002937655.1 Alphaproteobacteria bacterium MarineAlpha9_Bin3
TCTGCATCTTTCCAGTTCATAGTTTGGTCTAACATATTTGTAAAATAATCACCTACAGAAATAGCTATATTTGTTCCTGCATTAACAAATTTAGATAATTGAGGTAAATCAAATTTTTCATGAGTAAAATAATTTATTGCCCACATAGGATGACTAGCAAAACTAAATAAACTTTTAAGTGTCAACCTTGGCGGGCTTGTAAAGCCGGTATGCAAATCTCTTTCTCTATTTCCACCAGTTATAGTATCAACCGTTAGAGCAATTGCCTCATAATTTGCTTCTTTACACAAATCTATCATATGATTATTTAGTCCTTTGTCTTTATGATAGTATAATTGAAAGAGTTTAGGAGAAGATATTTCTTTACTCATTCTCATAATATCAACTGTACCTAATGAAGATAAGCCTGACATAGTTCCAAATTTTTCAGCTGCCCGTGCAACAGCTAATTCGCCTTCATGATGAAAGAGTCTTTGTAATGCAGTAGGTGAACAAAATAAGGGCATATCTAGTTTTTGTCCCATAACTGTAACAGACATATCTATATCTTTAACGCCTGCTAATACATTAGGAACTAAATCACATTCTTCATATGCTGCTGTATTTCTATCTTTAGTTATTTCATCATCTGCCCCTCCATCAATATAATGAAATATTGGTCCAGGTAGTTTGCTTTTGGCTAACTCTCTAAAATCCTGAGTATTGTGACAATCTTTAACTCTTTTAAATATCATTTTAATCTTTTACCTTTATTTTAATTAGATACTACATAGTACAAATTTTAACAAAATTCTATATATAAAAAACTAGAATTTACTTTGGAGCCATTCTCAAAGAACCATCTAGCCTAAT
This sequence comes from Alphaproteobacteria bacterium MarineAlpha9_Bin3, assembly GCA_002937655.1. Classification (GTDB taxonomy): domain Bacteria; phylum Pseudomonadota; class Alphaproteobacteria; order TMED109; family TMED109; genus TMED109. The sequence continues at coordinate 853 of PTKH01000022.1, forward strand.
AGTTTCTCCATTCAACATTTCATTCTCAAAGATATGTTTTACTAGAGCAGCATACTCCTTAGGTTGTCCAAGCCTGTGAGGATGTAATGTAGACTCTATAAGAGAGGTTTTAGCTTCTTCAGGAAGCCCTGCAAGTAATGGTGTTTCAAAAAGGCCAGGAGCAATAGTATTTATTCTTATTCTTTGTCGCGCTAGTTCTCTTGCTATAGGCAAAGTCATTCCTATAATTCCCCCTTTAGACGCTGAATAGGCTGCTTGACCAATCTGTCCATCATAAGCTGCAATTGAGGCGGTATTTACTATTACACCCTTACTTTCATCATTATTATCTTCATTATGCTGCATGACATTAGCTGCTGCTTTTAAAGTATTAAATGTTCCTATTAAGTTTACATTAATAATTTTACTAAAAAGATTTAACGGGCAAGTACCTTCTTTATTTAAAACTTTGCTTGGACTTCCTATACCAGCACAATTTACTGTTAAATTAATAGGTCCAGTTTTACTTACAATATTAGAGAAACTTTCAGATACCAAATTTTCATCTGTTATATCTATATTTATATAGTTGCAGTTAGGTCCTAATATTTCTGCTTTTTTGAGTCCCAGTTCATTCTGTATGTCTATGATAGTAACACGACCACCATTTTTTATAATTAAATCAGCTGTGGCTCCTCCAAGACCACTTGCTCCACCTGTAACAACAGCATTACTATTTGTGAATTCCATATTTTATCCTTTCTTACAATTATGAGGAAAACTGCTCATTTATAAACTTTTCTTCAAGACTACTTTCAGTATCAAATAATAATTTAAAAGCTAATTTAGTTGATAGTTTTATATTAACTGATTTAACATTTCTAACTTCTAAATTTCCTGCAGTAGCACTTACTCCCCTTATTTTTGGTTCTTTAACAATGAAGTCTACTGAGGAAGATTTAGGTAATAATGCACCTCTCCATCTCCTAGGCCTAAAAGCACAAATAGAAGTTAAAGATAGTAATTTTGAATTTATAGGTAATATTGGTCCATTTGCAGATAAATTATAAGCTGTACTTCCGGCAGGAGTAGCCACCATAACTCCATCACATACTAATTCATTAAGCCTCTTTTTATTATTAACATTAATTATTACCTTTGCTGTCATTCTAGACTGTCTCAATAATGAAACCTCATTAATAGCTATTCCTCTATATTTTTTATTATTAACATCGACAGCTTCCATTACTAAGGGTGAAATTTTAGATAAAATAGCATTATTAATTCTTTCTAATAGATTTTCCTTTGAATAAGTATTCATTAAAAAACCAATAGTTCCTCTGTTCATACCATATACTGGGATTTTATTTATACCATATGTTTCTATTACATTAAGAAGAAGACCATCACCTCCTAACGCAACTATAACATCTGCTCTATTAATACTTGTATTTTTATATACTTTTGATAATTCTTTTAATGCTTTTTGTGCAACTTTTGAGTTAGAGGCAATAAAAGCAATTTTATTAAATTTCATTTTATACTTAAACCGTGTTATTTGATTATTAAAGATAATAGAAAGTTAGCACTTAATAAATTAAGTTTAAAGATAAATTTATCCGCCTGTAACGCTCATATGTCTTTTTACGGCAGGACCTGAAGCTCTTCGGCTAATTTCAAAATCATGCCCTTTAGGCTTTCTCAATATAGCTTCTCTAATAGATTCTTCTAATTCTATGCCTTTTTTTCCATCTTGAAGCTCTTTTCTTAAATTAGCAGAATCATCTTGTCCAAGACACATATAAAGCATTCCTGTACAAGTTAAACGAACTCTATTGCATGATTCACAAAAATTATGAGTAAGAGGAGTAATAAATCCTAATCGCCCACCGGTTTCCTTAATTTTAACATATCTAGCAGGCCCACCAGTTTTATATTCACTCTCTGTTAATGTAAATTTTTTTCTTAAATTGGCTCTAACTAAAGATAATGGTAAATATTGATCCGTTCTATCTTCAGAGATTTCTCCCATTGGCATAGTCTCTATTATTGTGAAGTCGTGTCCTTCATTATGAGCCCATTCAATCATATTTTGTAATTCATCTTCATTTACATCTTTTAAAGCTACAGCATTAATTTTACATTTTAATCCTGCCTTAGTAGCAGCTTTAAGACCATTTAATACTTTCTCTAAATTTCCCCATCTTGTTATTTTTTTAAAAAGCTCGGGTTTTAATGTATCAATTGAAACATTTACTCTTCTCACGCCATACTCATATAATTGGTCAGAAAAACGTGATAACTGGCTTCCATTAGTAGTTATAGTTAATTCTTCTAGTCCAGAACCAATTCTTGAACCCAGTGATTTTATTAATGTTAATACATTTTTTCTAACTAATGGTTCTCCTCCTGTAAGCCTAATTTTTTTTGTACCAAGATTTATAAATGATGTACAAATGGTCTCTATCTCTTCAAGAGATAAAACGTCGGATTTTGGCAAAAAACTCATATTTTCTGACATGCAATAAACACACCTAAAATCACACCTATCAGTAAGAGATACCCTTAAATACGAAATAGCTCTACCAAATGGGTCCATTAAAGGGCTAATATTATTATTAATTTTTTCTTCTTGGTTAATCAACATTTAAAAATCCAAAAATATACCTATTATATGGTTATATACGACTGTATATAATGGATCAAGAATTACTTTCAATATTATTTTTTATTATGTATAATAATTAATTGTTATAAAAAAATATTATGTGTATTAATGCAAAAAAATATCAATAAAAAAATAGAAAATTGGTCTTATGATATATACCAAGTTTTAAGCAAAAATAATGCTAGGCAAATAGCTTATGTTCCGGATGCTGGTCATAAAAGCCTTATAGAATATTGCGCCAATGATAAATTTATGAATATGATTAGTTTGACTTCTGAAGAAGAAGGTATGGGTCTATTAGCAGGTGCCTGGTTAGGAGGAGAAAAAGGTGTATTATTAATGCAATCAAGCGGAGTAGGAAATTGTATTAATGCAATAGCTTCTATTACAAGAGCTTGTAATTTTCCACTTTTAATGCTCATAACTATGAGAGGAGAATGGAATGAATTTAATCCATGGCAAGTTCCGATGGGTCAAGCTACAGAAAAAGTTTTAGATGCATTAAATGTAGTTACAATTAGATGTGAAAAAATTGAAGAAATTTCAGATACGGTTTCCGCAATGATGGGTTTAGCTTATAAATCCAATTGTATATCAGCTGTTCTTTTATCTCAGAGGTTAATAGGTGCGAAGAGTTTTAAGGAATAAATATGAATGATTATGAATTAAATAGACGTTATGTAATAACTGAGTTGTTAAGAAATAGAAAAGATAATTTAATTATAAATGGTTTGGGAGGTACATGTTGGGATGTTGCATCTTTAGGAGATAATAATTTAAATTTTTATGTATGGGGAGGTATGGGTAATGCGTGCATGATAGGGTTAGGTTTAGCTTTAAGCCAGCCTAATAAAAAAATAATAGTTATTACGGGTGACGGTGAAATGTTAATGGGAATAGGTTCTTTAATAACAATAGCGGTAAAAAAACCTAAAAACCTCTCTATCGTTGTATTTGATAATGAATTATATGGAGAAACAGGTAATCAAAAAACACATACGGCTAATGGAGTAATTTTAAGTACAATAGCAAAGGGCTCAGGTATTAAAAACTCTAATATAATTCAAAATACTACTGAGTTAAAATCATTATCTTCAAAAATTAATCAAATAAATGAACTTTCTTTTTCTCAAATAAAAATAAATAATGAATTAGATGAAACTATATTGCCTATTAGAGAAGGCCCATATATAAAATCACGTTTTAGAAAAACTTTATTAGGTAAAGAAGCATTACTTGAATAAAAATTTATTACATGTACATAATAATACTCTATATAAAAATAGAATTATTTATATTAGTTAACTTATTTTATAAGGAATATATTTTGTCAGATAATAGTCATAGAATTGAAAGTATTAAGAATTTAAAGCAAGATGAATGGGAGGACATTAGAAATGGAGTTATCAATCTTTGTAATAATTTTCCCGGAGAGTATTGGAGAAACTTAGATAGTGATAGAAAATACCCAGAAGAGTTTGTTAAAGCTCTTACTGAAGCAGGTTACTTAGCGTGTCTAATACCTGAAGAATATGGAGGGTCCGGTCTTCCTATTCAAGCTGCATGTGTAATCTTAGAAGAAATACAAAGATCTGGGGGTAATGGAGCAGCATGTCATGCGCAAATGTATATAATGGGTGCTTTATTAAGGCATGGATCAAAAGAACAAAAAGATAAGTATTTACCAAAGATATCTTCAGGTGAATTGCGTTTACAAGCTTTTGGTGTGACGGAACCAGATGCTGGAACAGATACTTTATCAATTAGAACTAGCGCTAAAAAAACAGATGCTGGTTATATTGTAAATGGGCAAAAAGTTTGGACCAGTAGGGCAGAGTATTCTGATTTGATGTTACTTTTAGCAAGAACCTCTTCTGAAGAAAGGGTAAAAAGAACTGAAGGTTTGTCATTATTTATAATCGATATGCAAAAAGCAAAGAATGAAGGACTTTCAATTAAACCTATTAAAACTATGATCAATCATGCAACTACTGAGGTATTCTTTGACGATTTAGAAATTCCTTTTGAAAGTTTAATAGGTGAGGAAGGAAAAGGTTTTAAATATATATTAGATGGGATGAATGCTGAGCGTATTTTAATTGCAGCTGAATGTATAGGAGATGCAAAGTTTTTTTTAGATAAGTCTACAGAATATGCTTCTTCAAGAGAAGTTTTTGGAAGACCTATTGGCCAAAACCAAGGAATTCAATTTCCTATTGCTAGATCATATGCAGATATGGAAGCGGCATCTCTCATGGTAGATAGAGCTGCAAATTTATTTGATAAAAGTATTGCATGTGGGGCGGAAGCAAATATGGCTAAATTACTTTCATCAGAGGCTTCTTGGAAAGCAGCAGAGGCTGCTATGCAAACATTTGGAGGTTATGGTTTTGCTGAGGATTATGATATTGAAAGGAAGTTTAGAGAAACGAGATTATATCAAACCGCTCCAATTTCAACTAATTTAATTTTAGCTTTTATAGCTCAGAATATTTTAGGGCTTAAAAGATCATATTAGGAGAAAATTTTTGAAAATACTAGATGGATTATTAGTAGTGTCTTTAGAGCAAGCAGTTGCTGCACCATTTTGTTCATTAAGGTTGGCTGAGGCAGGCGCAAGGGTAATAAAAATAGAGAGAGCAGAAGGTGATTTTGCAAGGTATTATGATAAAGATGTAAAAGGTAATAGTGCTTACTTTGTTTGGTTAAATAGAGGAAAAGAGTCCTTAGTTATTAATATAAAAGATACTAATGATATGGAATTATTAAAAAATATAATTTCTAGTGCTGATGTATATATTCAAAATTTAGCTCCAGGAGCTACAGAAAGAGCTGGGTTAGGCTCAAAAGAAATGAGAGCATTAAATAAAAAATTAATTACTTGTGATATCTCAGGTTACGGTCAAAGTGGCCCTTATCGGGATATGAAAGCATATGATTTACTTGTCCAAGCTGAAACTGGTTTATGCAGTGTTACCGGAATAGAAGAAGAAGAGGGGAGAGTCGGTGTTTCTGTGTGTGATATCGCATGTGGTATGAATGCTCATGCTTCAATTTTGCAAGCATTATATAATAGAGAAAAAACAGGAAAAGGAATGGGAATAGAAGTTTCATTATTTGATGGAATGGCAGATTGGATGAACGTTCCTTATTTACAAACAGTCTATGGAAAAAGATCAGTAAAAAGGGTTGGGCTATCTCATCCGTCTATTGCTCCCTATGGTGCTTTTAAATCAAAATGTGGTAAAAAAATTCTTATTTCTATCCAAAATGAAAGAGAATGGATTCAATTGTGTTCATCTGTGTTAATGTTAAAACATTTAGCAGAAGATGAAAGGTTTAAAAAACCTACAGATAGAGTAAAAAATAGGAAAGAACTGGATCAAATTATCTCTAAAGAATTTCTTAAGTTTGATAAAGATATTCTTTTGAAAAGGCTAAGAGATAGCAAAATAGCCTGTGGAATCTTAAATTCAATTGAAGATTTAGATAAACATCCACAATTAAGAAAAGTAAAATGTTTAGTTGGTAATGATGAAATTGAATTAATAGCTTCTCCATCTATAATAATTGGTGAAGAAAATTATATTGGAGAAGTGCCTGAGATAGGCCATAATTCTAAGGAAATAAGGATAGAATTTAATGGAAAATAATTTAGATGTAATGTCTTGGATAGGAAAGTCTAAGGAAAAAGATGACTATATTAGTGATTTTCCTGTTAAGGCAATGGCTTCAGTTTTTAATTATAATGAAAAAAAAATTAAAATAATACCGTCTGGTTGGCATTGGTTATATTTTTTAAATTTACCTTTACAAGAGAATTTAGGCTCAGATGGTCATGAGAAAAGAACAGGTTTTATGCCACCAATACGATTACCAATTAGAATGTACGCAGGTGGAGAAATTTTTTTTCATAAACCATTAATTATAGGACAAAAATTAATAAAAAAATCCAGCATAATATCTATCGATAATAAAACTGGAGCTACAGGAAATTTAACTTTTTTAAAAATTAACCATAAAATATTAAATGAAAAAGAAATTTTAATTAATGAATACCAAAACCTTGTTTATAGAGAAGATAAAAAAACGCAAAAGAAGAAAAAAATTATTGGTTTGAAAGCACCTGATAAATTTGATTATGAAAAAAAGTGGAACACATCTTCTGAAATGCTATTTAGATATTCCGCTTTAACTCATAATACTCATAAAATTCATTATGATTATCCATATGCCACTGAAACAGAAGGATATCCAAATATAGTTGTCCATGGCCCCTTGATGGCTACATTTTTGTTGGATTTAATAGATAATATACTTAGAGATAATGGAAAAAAACTTATAAAGTTTACTTTTCGATTAAAAAGTCCCGTTTTTGTAGGAGGAACAATTTCAGCTCAGGCAGTACACACGAGTAAGGGTCTAGATCTTTGGATTAAAGACCAAAATGGATATCAATCTTTAACTGCTCTGGCTGAAATAAGTCACTAATTTTTCATATTCATAAATATAGAATCTAAATTTTTATGAGTGTTAATTACAACATTTTTTAAGCTTAATGAAGTTTCTAATATAGTGTTGGCATAAAAATAGGCAGTTTCGATCTTTTCATTTAGAAACTTATCTCCATCAGTTTCTTCAAGTAAATGATATGCTTTAATTGCACTTTTTGCCATTATCCATGCCCCAAATATATTCCCACACATATCTAAAAATGGTGTCGCCCCTGATGCCGCATTTCTTTTATTATCTTTCCACATATTTAAAAGATCATCAGCAGTATTTTCTAGGGTATTAATAGCAAAAATTACCTTATCTCCTATTTCTATTAATTTATCTTTTTCTGAATTTATGCATTCTTTAGCATCTTTTCTCATATCATTTAAAAACCTTTTAAAGACATTGCCATTATCGAGTGTAAGCTTTCTTCTTAATAAATCTAGTGCTTGAATGCCATTCGTTCCCTCATATATAGGTAATATTCTTGCATCTCTATAATGTTGGGCAGCCCCAGTTTCTTCTATAAAACCCATACCACCATGAATTTGGACTCCAGTAGAGGCTATAAGTACACCTTGATCTGTGCACCAACCCTTAACGATTGGCGTTAAAAGGTCTAAGTTTTCTTGAGCTTTATTCTTATCTTTGGCAGATAATGCATTTTTTGATAAGTCTAATTCGTTTGCTGTAAATAATGATAAAGCTCGCATAGCTTCTATTCTTGATCTCATATCCATTAACATTCTTTTTACATCTGGATGATCAATGATTGCTACGGTCCCTTCTTGTGAGTTATCTATTGAATTTCCTTGTTCACGAGAAAAAGAAAAATTAAGTGCTTGTTGGTATGCTCTTTCAGCTATAGATACTCCTTGAATACCTACATTAAGCCTTGCATTATTCATCATGGTAAACATCGCTTTTAGACCGCCATGCTTTTCACCAATTAATTCTGCATCAGCACCATCATTGTCTCCATATGCTAAAACGCATGTAGGGCTAGCATTTGTTCCAAGTTTATGCTCAATTGAAACTACTCTTACATCATTCTTTTCTGATATTTCCCCTTCTTCATTTATTAGGTTTTTAGGAGATATAAATAATGATATACCTTTACTACCTTCAGGCGCATCTGGTAATCTTGCTAAAACTAAATGAACAATATTATCATTCATATCTTGGTCACCATGAGTAATATATATTTTATTACCATATAATTTATAGTTGTCTCTATTTGGAATAGCTTTTGATTTTAATAAAGCTAGATCTGATCCAGCTTGAGGTTCCGTAAGATTCATAGTACCTGACCATTCACCACTTATCATTTTTGGTAAATATTTTTTCTTTTGTTCGTTAGTTCCATATGCTTCTATAACTTCAATCGCTCCCTGTGTTAAAAGCATATTCAGAGAAAAACTCATATTTGCTGCATGCCAAATTTCATTTAGACCTCCTACAATGTTCCATGGCATTTCTTGCCCACCAAAGTCTTTTGAACCTGCAACTGAAGACCAACCTCCTTCTATATATTGACTATAAGCTTCTTTAAAGCCTTGAGGCATTCTTACAACTCCATTTTCTAATGTAATACCTTCTTTATCTCCAATGCTATTTAAGGGAGCAAGTATATTAGAAGCAAATTTACCTGCCTCTTCAAATATTTGTTTCCTTAAATCTGGATCAGAATATTCATCACTATTATTTTCTACTTTTGAATTAATATTATTCAATACAAATAAAATATCTTCAATTGGAGCATTATATTCTTGCATTTTATTTTCTTTCTATTTTTAAAGTACTTTTCCAGGGTTTAAAATATTTTTTGGATCAAAGGTATTTTTTATTGATCGCATTAAGCTTACTTCTATTTCTGGGTTGTAAAGCTTCAGTTCTTCTCTTTTAAGTTTTCCTATCCCATGTTCAGCTGAAAAACTTCCATTTAAATCATTCACTATGTTAAATACAATTTTATTTACACTTTCCCATTTTTCAAGAAACTCTGACTTATTACTTTTAATTGGTTGACTAATATTAAAGTGTATATTGCCATCACCTATATGACCAAATGCAACTACCCTTGAATCAGGTACAAATTTTTCTACTTGAATTGTTGCATTATTAATAAATTTACTCACATTATTTATTGGTATAGAGACATCATGCTTAATAGAGCCTCCTTCAGGTTTTTGTGCTTCGTTTAATCCATCTCTTAAAACCCATAATTCTTTTCTTTGTTGAGAACTTTCTGCAATTACTCCATCACAGACTATATTTTTCTTTAGAGCCATTTCAAAAAGAGTTTCCATTTGTGCTCTCATACTATTTTTTGATGAAGATGAAAACTCTAATAGGACATACCATTTATATTTATCTTTTATAGGGTCTTTGGTATTTGGTATATTTTTTAAAACCATCTCCAGACCTAATCTGCTTATTAGTTCATAAGCATTTAGTAAATCAGTGCTTACGCTACGAGCTAGACCCAAAAGTTCAACAGCTGCTTGAGTATTTGGTACAGCAAATAATGCTGTTTCAATATTAGATGGAGATGGAAATAATTTTAACACAGCTTTAGTTATTATTCCTAATGTTCCTTCGCTTCCAATAAATAATTGTTTTAGGTCATAACCTCGATTATCTTTTCTAAGACCAGTTAAATTATTCCAAATTTGACCATCAGCTAAAACTACCTCTATTCCTAATACTAAATCTCTAGCCATACCATATCTTAGTACATTTATTCCACCTGCATTAGTTGATAGGTTTCCTCCAATAGTACAAGATCCTTCAGATGCCAAACTAAGAGGAAAAAGAAGATTCTTTTTTTCTGCTTTATCTTGGATATTTCCTAATATACATCCTGCTTCTACCGTAATTGTAAAATTTTCTTCATTAAAATCATTAATTTTATTCATTCTTTCAAGAGATAACATTACTTCTAATCCAGTATCAGATGGAATAGTTCCTCCACATAGTCCAGTTCTTCCTCCTTGAGGTACAATTTTGATATTATGTTCATTACATAGTTTTAGTATATTGCTCACCTCATTAGTATTAATCGGCTTTAATAATAAGTCAGACTTTCCTTTATATAGACCTCTTTCTTCAATCAGATGAGGTTCTATTATATTTGTGTCCTCTACCCAACCTTTGGATCCTAAAAGAGTTTTTAAGGGCAATAATTTCTTTAGTTCAGAATGCATATTATTTTCTCTGATTTATATAGAGCAATATAAACTTTTGTGCATTTAGATCAAGATGAATTAGCTGCCCCTCTATATAATCTGTCATTTATAGCTATTCCTATATCTTTATTTGGTATTTTTTTTACAGCTATTTTTCTAACTTGTAATTTATCTAAATATCTTAACATTGAAAATAAATTTTTAGCAGCTTCTTCTAAGTTTCCTTCTTTACTTAGATTAATATTTATAAAATTATTTATACTTCTTGGATTTTTTCCAAAACCTAACCAAGCTTCTCCTTCAATAGGATAATCTGCATCTAATCTAAGTATTGCTTTTGGTGAATAATGTTTTTTAAAAAGACCAGGACTTAATGGGTTATGATTATTTATTTTAGTTGTGTCGAATGAAGCTTTAACAAATTCATTTATAAGTTTTATACTTAAACCTCCCGGACGTAAAATTGTAGGATTTTTTTTAGTAAAATCAATAACTGTTGACTCAAGGCCAATCTTAGTAGTTCCTCCATCTAGAATCATATCTTTTTTATGATCTAATTTGTTAAATAAATCATTTTTTACATGATCTGCAGAAGTAGGGCTTAAATGCTGAGATATGTTAGCACTAGGGGCTATTATTGGAGCATCGACTAATCTTAATAGTTTTAATGCAATTGGATTATTAGGAATTCTTATGGCAACTGTATTCAAATTTGCTCTTGCAACAGAACTAATATTTGATGAAGAGTTATAAGCAGTTATTATTGTAAGGGGACCAGGCCAATATTTTTTTATTAATTTAATAGCATCTGATGGAATAATTTTTGCTATAGATAATGCTTGTTCAATTTTATATATGTGGACTATTAATGGATTATTTTCTGGTCTACCTTTAACTCTATAAATACGTTTTACCGCATTTTTATTAGAGGCTAAGGCTCCAAGTCCGTATACTGTCTCGGTTGGAAAAGCAACTATACCTCCATTATTAATTAGGTTAGCTGCTAGTTTAATATTATCTTTATTTGCTCTAAAAATTTTCATTAAGACAGTACAGGTTTTAATTTTTCAAAGGCTTTATTTAGTAAATTTGGACTTTTAGCATAACAAATTCTTATCCAGCGTTCACCGCCATTACCAAATGAAGTTCCTGGCGCTAATCCAACACCAGTTGATTGTAAAGTATCAAAACAAAATTTTTCTGAATCTGATATATCCTTTATTTTAAAATATGCATAAAAAGCAGCTTCTGAATTAGGAAAAATTACACGAGAAAAATTATTTAAATGTTTTATTGTTACACTTCTTGATATTTTTAAATCATTAATCATTTTTTTAATAAATTTTTCTCCTTCCTTAATTGCTATTACTCCTGCGTGTTGAGCAGGCGAAGAAGGTGAAGCAACATTAAATTCATTGAGCTTTTCAAAAATATTAATTAAGCCATTGGGAATAGTCATCCATCCTAGTCTCCAACCTGTCATAGCCCAAGATTTAGAAAAACTATTCACTACTATCAATAAGTCATCTTCCTTCGAAATATCTAAAAAAGATGGAGCAACTTTTCTATCATAAATAATTCTTTCATAGACTTCATCTGATATTACCCAAACCTTTTCCTTTCTACATAATTCTAAAATTTCTATTTGCTCATTACGACTCATTACCCATCCGGTAGGATTATTAGGTGTATTTATATAAATAGCTTTAGCGTTTTTTATATTTTTTTTAATTTCTTCTAAATTCAGTTCCCAATTATTATTTTTCTCAGAGTGTGTTAGTGGTATCTCAATTATATTACCTCCCATAATTTCTATACATCGCATAAAATTTGGCCAAACAGGAGTGACACATATTACTTTATCATTAGGGTTTATGAGTGCTTCAGAGGTAATCATTAAAGCGTTCATTCCTGCTGAGGTAACCATTATCCTAGAAGTAGAAATATTTTTTTTATGTAATTCTGAGCTATAACTTGAAATAGTTTCAATAAGCTCAGATACTCCCTGATTTGCGCTATAAAAAGTATGGCCTTTATCTAAAGCCGTTTTCATAGCTTCCGATATAAATGAAGGAGTAGTAATATCCGTTTCACCAAAGTAAAGTGGAATAATATCTTTTTTTCCTATTACTGAGTTTGCAACGTTTCTAATAGGAGAGGATTTTAAAGAATATATTATTTCCCTTATTCTAAAATCATTATTATTAATCAAGTTATGGCGCCCATTTGCCACGGAACAAATTCGAGATCACCTAATCCATTAATTTCAGATTTAGATTGTTTACCGGAAGCTACATCTAAAATAAGTCGAAAGATTTCTTCTCCCATTTCTTCAATCGTTGATTGACCTAGTAATATTTTACCACAATTTACATCCATATCCTCAGTCATTCTATTATACAAATCATCGTTAGTTGCAAGTTTTATAGAGGGAGCTGGTTTGCATCCAAATACTGATCCTCTTCCTGTAGTAAAACATATCATATTTGCTCCTCCTGCTATTAAACCTGTAACGCTAGCAGCATCATAGCCAGGTGTATTCATAAATGTGAATCCTTTAGCTTTTATACTTTCAGCAAATTGATATACATCTACTAAATTTGTAGTACCTCCTTTTGCAACAGCCCCAAGAGATTTTTCAAGAATAGTAGTTAACCCTCCAGCTTTATTTCCTGGAGACGGGTCTTGATGTAATTGTTCTTTATTTTCTTCGAATTTTACTAAGTAATCTTCTTGCCACCATTTTACAAAGTTAACAATTTTTTGACCTACTTCTTTATTTATTGCTCTTCTTGTTAATAAATATTCAGCTCCGAATATCTCTGGAGTTTCAGCCAATGTTCCTGTACCTCCATTTTTTACTAACAGATCAACTGCTGCCCCTAATGCTGGGTTAGCTGTCATACCAGAATATGCATCAGATCCTCCACACTCTAATCCTAAAATCAATTCTGAAGCAGGAACTTTTTCTCGTTTTGTTTTATTAAGAATAGGCAGCATTTGTTTAACTATTTCAACTCCTTCCAGGATTGTTTTTCTAGTTCCACCAACCTCTTGAATAGTCATCATTTTAAATGTATCTGAATTTGCCCAATTCATAGTTTGAGCCATTCCACTCACTTGATTTACCTCGCAACCTAAACCTATTACTATTAAGCCTCCAAAATTTGGATGCCTTGCATAACCAGAAATAGTTGATTGAAGTAGTTCCCATCCTAAACCATTACTATTTATTCCACAGCCAGTTCCATGTGTAATAGAAAAAATTCCATCAACGTTCTCATAATCTGCTAATATATTTTCGTTAAAAGCTTCCGCTATTTTTTTGCATACTGTAGCTGAACAGTTTACTGAAGAAATTATACCAATAAAATTCCTAGTGCCTACTTTACCATTAGGCCTGCGATAACCCATAAATGTAGCTCTCTCATTTTCGGGTAATATTTCATCATTTTTACATCCTTGAGAAAATTCATAGTCTTTTCTCTTATCTGACATGCCGGCATTATGAACATGAACATGATCTCCAACTTTTATATTTTCTTTAGCAATACCAATAATTGTGTCATATTTAATAATATCGTCACCTTTAGAGATATTTTTTGTAGCTATTTTATGCCCAACCGGAATATGCTGGTTTGTATTAACTTTTTCTTCAACAATATTAGTATTTATATCAATATCTGATTTCGCAGTGACTACGTTATCATTTTTATTTATACGAATTGCTAACGGTTCCATCTCTAATTCTCCCAATACAGTAAAGATAAATTAATATATATTATATTTTTCTAGATTTAAATATATTTTATGTTTACTTTTTATAGCGTATTATAGAATATTTTAATTTATTATTTTTTAATTTTTATTTCAAAGGGGAACAGAATGAAATTAGTTAGGTATGGCGTTAAAGGCAAAGAAAAACCAGGAGTAATTGATGCAGATGGAAATATTAGAGATTTATCTAAAAAGATTTCCGATATTAATGGAACGGTTTTGTCATCAGCAAAACTAAAAAAATTATCTGCAACTAATATTAATAGACTTCCATTAGTTAAAGGCAAAAAAAGATTAGGAGTACCTTTAACTGGAATAGGTAAAATTGTATGTATTGGACTTAATTATGTTGATCATGCTAAGGAAACAGGAAGTCCAATTCCAGGCGAACCAATAATGTTTATGAAGCCTACTAGTTCATTAAATGGACCAAATGATGATGTTATGCTTCCAAAGGGCTTAGTTTTATCAAAAAAGAGTTCCAAAGTAAAAGATAGTAAATGTGGCGATTGGGAGGTAGAATTAGGTATTGTAATTGGAGAGACTGCAAGATCGGTAAGTACATCTAGAGCATTAAGTTATGTAGCTGGTTATACCTTAGTAAATGATGTTTCAGAAAGAGAGTATCAAATGAAAGCCGCTGGTGGTCAGTGGATTAGAGGTAAAGGTTTTGATACTTCTTGTCCTGTTGGGCCTTGGTTAGTTACAAGAGATGAAGTAAGAAAAGTACAGGATTTAGACCTCTGGTTGGATCTTAATGGAAAAAGAATGCAAACTGGAAATACATCTACTATGATATTTGATGTAAAAACAATAGTCTCGTACGTAAGTCATTATATGACTCTTGAGCCTGGAGATTTGATTGCTACAGGAACTCCTCCCGGAGTTGGTGCAGGTATGAAGCCTCAAAAATTTTTAAAACATGGCGATGAGATGCATTTGGGTATAGAGAAATTAGGAGAGCAACGCCAAAAAGTTGTTAAATGGAAATAAAAACTAAACCTAAAATTTTTATTCATTCTTGGTTATCTGATGATCTTTTATCAAAGTTAAAAAATAATTTTGATATAGATCATCATGATACTAAAGAAAGCATATTAACTGGTAAAGATCTTTTGGACAGAGTATTAGATGTAGAAGGAATATTAGTTCAATCATCTCCAATAGATAAAAAACTTATAGAGTCATGTCCTAATTTAAAGATAGTTAGTAATGTTGGTGTGGGTTTTGATAATATTGATGCAAAACTTTGTACAAAAATGGGTATTCAAGTTACTAATACACCAGGAATACTCAATGATGCAGTTGCAGATATGTCAATGGCATTATTACTAGCTGTGGCTAGAAGAGTTCCTGAAGGAGATCAGATTGTTAGATCTGGAGGATTTAAAGCTAATTTTTATCATCTTTTATGGGGAGCAGATTTAAAAGGAGAAAATTTAGGCATAATAGGTATGGGGAGTATTGGCAAAGATGTAGCAAAGAGAGCTTTACCATTTGGTTTAAATATTAAATATCATAATAGAAATAGGTTAAGTAAGGATATTGAGAGATCTCTTAACGCTGAATGGATGTCGCTATTAGATTTGTTAAAATCTTGTAGATTTATAATTATACTTTGTCCATTAACAAATGAGACCAAACACTTAATTACTATCAAAGAATTAAAAAATATGAAAAGAGATAGTTTTCTTATAAATATAGCTCGTGGTCCTATTGTTAAAGAGAGTGATTTAATAATTGCTTTAGAAGATAAATTTATTTCAGGCTGTGCCCTAGATGTATATGAATTTGAACCTAATTATGATATCAGATTAGCAAGGATGGATAATGTTGTTTTAGCTCCTCATGCAGGAAGCGCAAGTGTTAAGGCAAGAAAAGGTATGGTAGAGTTAGCAGCTAAAAATATTGAAATGTTTTTTCTTGAGAAAGACGTACTTAATCCAGTAAACACAATTAATTAAGAGGTAAATTATGACATATACAATTGATTTAACAGGAAAAATAGCACTTGTTACTGGTGGCGCATCGGGAATAGGTTATGCAATTGCTGAAGGCTTCCAAGAAGCAGGAGCAGAAGTAATTGTAACAGCTCAATCTGATGAAAGTTTGGAAAAGTGTATCGATAAAACAAAATTTGGTACCTTACGTAAGTTAAAACTAGATGTTACTAATGATATATCAATCGAAAAAATCTTTGATGAAATAGATGAATTACATATTTTAGTTAATAACGCAGGAAGAATTAAGAGAGGTTTGGAATATAGAATAGAGCATTTCGCAGATGTAATAAATACTAATTTAATGGGCGTAATGAGGATGAGTCATGAGGCTTTACCTAAATTAGCTTTAACCCATGGTAATATAATTAATATTGCATCTATGTTTTCTTTTTTTGGATCTCCTATGTCTCCAGGTTATACTGCTTCTAAAACAGGTTTAGTAGGATTAACTAAAAGTTTAGCAAATGGTTGGAGTGAACATCATGTAAGAGTAAATGCAATAGCTCCTGGATATATTGAGACCAAACTTACAAAGTCATTAAGAGACGAAAGGAAACTTAGAGATAAAATAACAGACAGGACTGCCCTAAAAAAATGGGGTGCGCCAGAGGATATAGCAGGTGCTGCTGTATATTTAGCTAGTGATAGAGCTAGTTATACTACTGGAACTACTATTACTGTAGATGGAGGATATAGTATTACTTAATTTCAAATCCATTTGATTTTTTTGCGAATCCATTAAACAAATTTAGCATTCTATTTCTCCAATGCCAAAGTACATCATCTTTAACTAATATTTGTTTTGGGCTTGAATTTCTAGCCCACATAAAAAAACCAAATAGTAAATAGTCGCAATATACAGGGTGATTTCCAGTCATGTAATCATTATTTTTTATGATTTTTCTAAATGGATTTAGTTCTTTTTGAAAAATTGGAATATATTTATCACTTTCTAATTCAACATCTTCAATTTTTTTATTTAACATTTTTTCTCTGGTTTCCCTAAAGTATTTTTTGTCTTCAGGCTTTAATACTTTATAGACATCAGCTACAATGATACGGGCTAAAATACTTAATATCTTTGGATCAAGCATTTGATTAATAATGAAAGTAAGTTTCATACTTTTCTCACCTCCAAATAAGGATGGAGTATCTGTGTATTTTTGCTCTAAATATTTTGCGATTTCAAATGACTCATTAATCCAAATACCTTTATCTTCAAGAACTGGAACAGTGTTAAAACCTTTATGATTAATTAAAGATTTGTCAGAAAACTTAACTTGAACTCTTTTTGTATTTTTATAAAGGTTTTTATGATTAAGAGACATTAATATTCGCCAAGTGTATGGGCTAAAATATTGCTCATTAATTGCATCGAGTTCATAAAGAATCATAGTAAATAACTTTCTTTTTTCTGTTAATTAATTATATATAAGCTTATATGAGGTATATTTTTAACAATTATAGTAATAATTAAATATTATGGATTATAATAAATTTTTTTCAAGTGCATTAAATACTCTTAAATCTGAAGGTCGATATAGAGTTTTTAATGATATAAAAAGAACACTAGGAAATTTTCCTAATGCAATTCATTATTCAGACTCAAAAGAAAAAGAAGTATCTGTATGGTGCTCTAATGATTATCTTGGTATGGGACAAAATAAAAAAGTTTTAAAAGCTATGCATGAAGCTATTGACTCTGCTGGAGCAGGTTCAGGTGGAACAAGAAATATATCTGGAACGTCACACTATCATGTTATGCTTGAGAAAGAGCTAGCCGATTTACATGATAAAGAATCAGCATTGTTATTTACCTCTGGTTATATTTCTAATGAAGCTTCGCTAAGCACTATAGCTTCAATACTACCTGATTGTGTAGTTTTATCTGACGAACTAAATCATGCCTCAATGATTCAAGGAATGAAGAATAGTAGAGCCGAAAGATTCATTTTTAAACACAATAACCCCAAGCATTTAGAACAAATATTGCAAAATATTCATCCTGACAGACCTAAATTAGTTGCTTTTGAGTCAGTTTATTCTATGGATGGAGATATTGCTCCAATTAAAGAATTATGTGAGGTATCAAAAAATAGTAATGCTCTTACATATTTAGATGAAGTTCATGCAGTAGGTATGTACGGACCTAGAGGAGGTGGAATTGCTGAAAGAGAGGGTTTAATGGATGAACTTGATATTATAGAAGGAACATTAGCAAAAGCTTATGGTACTATGGGAGGATATGTAGCTTCAAGTAGAGATATTATAGATGTGATTAGATCTTTTGCTTCAAGTTTTATTTTCACTACTTCTCTTCCTCCTGCTATAGCTGCCGGTGCATTAGCTTCTGTTAAACATTTAAAAGAATCGGATAAAGAAAGAATTATACATCAAGCAAGAGCAAAAAGTCTCAAAGAGAAATTAAGGCAAACAGGAATTGTTGTGATGCCATCCGAAAGTCATATTGTTCCCATTTTAGTGGGTGACCCAGTTTTATGTAAAAAAGCCTCTGATTTATTATTGTCTGATCATTCTATATATGTTCAACCAATTAATTACCCTACTGTTCCAAAAGGAAAAGAAAGGTTAAGAATTACTCCAAATCCTCTTCATGATGAAAAAATGATTGATAATTTAGTAGAATCATTAAAGATTGTATGGAAACAATTAAATATCTCTTCAGTGAATTAATATTTTAACTTTACTAAAGTGTTAATTATTTAATATGTTAAATACATATATTAATAGGGGAGATAACTATGTCTATTTTTAAGAAAATTTTATATTTTGGTATTGCTTTTTTATTTTCAAAATTTTCGTACGCTGACGATGGAATAGATTCAGCTATAGATAAATGGTTGGCTCCAATATCTGACTTTATAGTAAGTAAAGTATTTTATTCAATTAATATAGCGGGGGCAGATATAAAGTTAATAGTTCTTTGGCTAATAGCTGGCTCAATATTTTGTACCTTTTATTTTAATTTTATAAATTTAAAAATGTTTAAACATGCTTTAGATTTAGTAAGAGGAAGATATGATAAAGCTGACTCGAAAGGTGAAGTTTCTCATTTTCAAGCTTTATCTACTGCTATATCAGGTACTGTGGGATTAGGTAATATAGCTGGAGTTGCTGTTGCAGTAGCAGTTGGAGGTCCTGGCGCTACATTTTGGATGATTTTAGCAGGATTTTTAGGAATGTCTTTAAAATTTTGTGAATGCACGCTTGGAGTAAAATATAGAGTTATTAATGAAGATGGAACAGTTTCCGGAGGACCTATGCACTATCTTTCTGCGGGATTAGCTGAGAAAGGCCATGTTTCTCTGGGAAAAATTTTAGCAATATTTTTTTCTATCTGTTGTATAGGAGGCGCGCTTGGCGGAGGTAATATGTTTCAGGCTAATCAATCATTTCAGCAATTTGTATCTGTAACAGGAGGCGAGGGATCTTTTTTTGCAGATAAAGGTTGGTTATTTGGATTAATAATCTCAATTATTTTAGGTTCTGTAATTATAGGAGGTATTAAGTCTATAGCAAAAGTTACTTCAAGATTAGTACCTTTGATGGCAATTATATATTTAGTAGCTGGACTAATTATAATAATGATTAATATTACAGGAGTTCCGGAAGCTATTATTAGAATAATTTCAGAAGCCTTTTCTCCTTCTGCTGCAGCAGGTGGAGCACTTGGTGCATTAATTATTGGTTTTCAAAGAGCTGCTTTCTCAAATGAAGCAGGACTAGGTTCTGCCCCAATTGCACATTCAGCAGTTAAAAGTGATAAACCAGTAACAGAGGGAATAGTATCTGTATTAGAACCATTTATTGATACTATTGTAATATGTACTGTTACTGCATTAGTAATTGTTATAACTGGTATGTATGATGATAGAGGTGACTTAACTGGGATAGGTTTAACTTCTGCAGCTTTTGCAACAACTATTTCTTGGTTTCCTATTATATTAGCTATTGCAGCAATTTTATTTGCTTTCTCTACAATGATTGCTTGGTCCTATTATGGATTGAAATCTTGGACATATTTATTTGGTAACTCAAAGCTCTCAGAAAATATATTTAAAATAATATTTTGTGTTTTCATTATTATTGGTTCTTCAGTAAGTCTTGGCTCTGTTTTAAATTTATCAGATTCTATGATATTTTTAATGTCTGTTGCTAATTTAGTTGGAGTTTATTTTTTAGCATCAGT
>PTKH01000023.1 GCA_002937655.1 Alphaproteobacteria bacterium MarineAlpha9_Bin3
AGTTTAATTTATACATTTAAGTATATATTTGATACTTATGAATCAAAAAGAAAGCAAATAATAATATTATTTTTTATGTAAAAACTCTAAAAAAAAATTGGCAAAATTATGAATAAACAAAATATCTATAAATTAAAAGCAATTAAGTACTTATTTAAATTATTTTTTATACTTACAATCTTCTTACATTTGATCTGCCCTACTTTGGCAAACCCTGAAAAAATTATAAAAAATGTTATTTGCAAAGAAAAAAGTACTTTTAAAAATTTTCTTGAAAATACTCAAAATGAATATTTATTATGGTTAGGTTTATCAGAAGATGGTTCAACTATTACGGAACTATATGTTTCTAAAGAAACAAATAGTTGGACTATACTAGAAACAGGCACAAATGGAATTTCTTGTGCTACAATAGGTGGAAAAAATTCTATAATACTAAATAATAATTAATATAGGTAATAATATGACAACTCCATCAGACATAGACACTTCTAGCTGGAAAAAAAATAAAGCTAATCATTGGGCTTTAACTCCTATATCTTTTTTAGAAAGAACCAACCAAATTTGGCCAGAAAAAACTGCTTGGATTCATGGGTCTAAAAGTAATACATATAAAGAATTACGTACTAGATGCCTAAAAATTGCAAGAGGGTTAATAATTAAAGGAATAAAAAAAGGAGATACTGTGGCGGCTATTCTCCCAAATGTTCCAGCAATGATTGAATGTCACTTTTCTGTAATGATGGCAGGCGCAATTTTAAATACAATTAATACAAGGTTAGATTCAAAAGCAATTAATTTTATTCTTCAGCATGGTAAAGCTAAAATGATTTTTGTTGACCCTGAATTTGATAAGGTAATAGCGGAAGCTATTCGTGACATTCCTGAAAAAAAGAGGCCTTTAATTATAAGGTGTAAAGATGAAGAATTTATAAAGGGTACTCCATTAAAGAATGAAGTGACGAATGATGATTTAGCAAATATTGGCGATAAAAAAACCTCCTTACATTGGCCCGAAAATGAGTGGGACGCATGTAGTCTTAATTATACTTCTGGAACAACAGGTGACCCAAAAGGAGTATTATATCATCACAGAGGAGCTTGGTTAACAGCTATAGGAAACCAAATGGTATGGTCTATGGGAAAACATCCTATTTACTTATGGACCTTACCGATGTTTCATTGTAACGGCTGGTGTTTTCCTTGGACTATCACAGCTATGGCAGGTACTCATATATGCCTAAGAAATGTTACCGCTAAAAATATTTATGATTCGATCACAAAACATAATGTTACTCATATGTGTGGGGCACCTATTATTTTATCCATGATAATTAATGCTAAGAAACATGAAGTAAAACCAATTAAAAATAAAGTTGGCATTATGACAGCTGCTGCGCCTCCCCCTCCTGCAATGCTGGCAGGGATTGAGGAAAAGGGATTTGAAGTAACGCATGTTTATGGGCTTACAGAAGTTTATGGGCCCGCAGTCATATGTGAATGGAAAGAAGAATGGAATAATTTAAAAGCAGGCCCTAAATCTGAAAAAAAAGCAAGACAAGGTGTTCAATATCCTACCCTAGAAGAACTATCAATTAGAGACCCTGAAACAATGAAATCAGTTCCCAGAGATGGAAAAACTTTAGGAGAAGTTATGATGCGAGGAAATATGGTTATGAAAGGTTATCATAATAATAAAAAAGCCACGGATGAAGCTTTTTCTGGAGATTGGTTTCATACTGGAGACCTCGGCGTAATGCATGAAGATGGTTATATTGAATTAAAAGATAGATCTAAAGATATAATTATATCTGGCGGAGAAAACATATCATCAATTGAAATTGAAGAGACATTATATAAAAACAATAAAGTACTTTTAGTTGCAGTAGTAGCAAAGCCTGATAACATATGGGGGGAAACACCTTGTGCTTTTATAGAATTGAAAAATGGCCAACAAGCTTCTGAAAAAGAGATAATAGATTTTTGTAAATCACATCTAGCAAATTTTAAATGCCCAAAAAAAATAGTATTTCAAGTAATCCCTAAAACCTCTACAGGAAAAATTCAAAAGTTCCAATTAAGAGAATTAGCAAAAGAGCTATAAATAATGAATAGATATAAATTAACTATAGAATATGACGGAAAAGATTTTAGTGGTTGGCAAAAACAGAAGGGTATGAGAACTATTCAAGGAATTATTGAAGAAAGCCTATTAAATTTTTCTGGAAAAAATATTACTGTTTATGGTGCAGGAAGAACGGATACGGGAGTTCATGCTGCAGGTCAAGTAGCTCATCTTGATATAAATATAGATGGACTAGAAGATAAAAATTTTAAACTTGGGAAATTAACAATGGGCCTAAATTTTTACTTATCTCGTCTGTGTGATAATAAAGTAACCATATTAGAAACAAAAAAAGTGAACGAGGAATTTCATGCAAGATTTTCTGCCATTAGCAGAAAATACAAATATAGTATTTTAAATCGAAGGACAGCTTCCCCTTTATTAAATGATAGGACTTGGAGAGTACCAAACACTTTAAATATTGAATTAATGAAAAATGCATCAAAAAACCTAATAGGAAAACATGACTTTACAGCATTTAGATCCATAGACTGCCAAGCTAAATCGCCCATTAAAACAATTGATAATATTAAAATTGTTAAAAATGGAGAAATAATAGAATTATATGTTGAAGCAAAATCTTTTTTAATGAATCAAGTTAGAATTATAGCAGGAACCCTTGTAGATATTGGCTTACAAAAAAAATCTAATGAAGATATTTTATTAGCTTTAAAAAATAAAGATAAGAAATTTTCTGGACCTACTGCTCCTTCTTTAGCACTAATTTTACAAGAAGTTATGTACTAAAATAATTTCTAGTTTGTTTTTCTAAAAGTATATACTCCTGCTCCAACAATTAAAAAACCTCCAAGTAATGTTTGAAAATCAGGTAAAGAGTTAAATATTATATAACCAAAAATTGTAGCCCAAATAATGTGCGAATAGCTTACTGGTGCAAGAGTTATAGCTTTAGCTTTTGAATACGCCCCTAATATTAAAAATTGTCCTAATGCTCCTAAAAAGCCAACGGTTACTAATAAGGACCATTCCTTTAAAGTTGGAGTAGTCCAGACTTTTAATGATGACGAAAGATCATAATCTAACAAAATTAAAGAAGTAGTACCTATTAATCCCGCAAAACATGAAAAGAACAAACTGGTAAGTGAAGATTCTACTGGAGCTAAAACTCTTGTTCCAATTTGATATAAAGAATAAAATAATGCCCCCGCAATTCCATATATTATACCCTTAAACCAAACAAAATCCATATTCTCATAATTTATAATAGTATTTGGATTAATAACAATGACCATTCCCAAAAAACCAATTATTACCGCTAACAAACTAGAATTAGTTACTTTTTCTTTTAACATCAAAGGGGACAGTAGCACCGTAATTAATGGAGAAAAAAATAATATTATAGTTGCTTCTGCTAAAGACAAAATTGATAACGAAGTAAAAAAAAAATACGTCATTAATAATAAAGAAATCGACCTTAAAACTTGAACTCTAATTAGTTTAGGAAATCTAAGACCAGAATCTAAACCAAGAATATGGAAAAAAATAACACCAAATAAAACAATAACAAAATGAAATGTATATCTTGCCCATACTATTTGCGAGATTGAAAAATCATCAGACAAAAATTTAGCTAATGCTTCCATAGCAGCAAAAGACATCAAAGTAAAAATGTAGATTAAAATGCCTATTTTTTCATTTTCAACATGCATTTTAATTTATGCTTATCAAACAGATATATTTTGATGATATCTCTTTATGATATCATAATAAATATTTGTTAATAATTCTAGATCCTTAACTTTTATGGACTCGTCTATTTGATGCATTGTTTTTCCTACTAAACCAAATTCTATTACATTACATATATCTTTAATAAACCGTGCATCCGAAGTTCCTCCACTAGTGGAAAGCTCTGGTTTTAATCCTGTATTATTTTTAATAGATTCTTCAACTAAATTTATAAAGTCGTCAGGTTCTGTGATAAAAGGCTCTCCGCTTAATTCACAATCTAATTTCCATTTAAAAATATTTTTATCATAAGAAACTGTTTTTATTTTTTCCTGAATAATATTTATTAGATTACGTTCGGATTGCAAAGTATTAAATCTTATATTAAATTTAGCTTCTATTTTTAAGGGAATAACATTTGAAACATTATTTCCCACATCTATTGAAATAAACTCTAAGTTAGATGGTTGGAAGTGTTCATTGCCCTGATCTAGATTCATTTCCGATATAGCTGATATAAATTTGGACATTATAGGCAAAGGATTAGCCGCTTTATGTGGGTAAGCTACATGACCTTCTTTTCCATACACAGTTAATAAACCATGCATGCTTCCCCTTCTACCAATCTTTATCATTTCGCCTAACTTGTTAGGGTTTGTAGGTTCGCCAACTATGCAATGATCAATTTTTTCTCCCATATCTTTTAATTTTGGAAGCATAGTTTTAGTTCCATGCTTTGCATGGCCTTCTTCATCTCCAGTTAAGAGAAAACTTATACAAAATGATTTATCAAATTCATTAATATATCTAGCGAATGCAGATATAAAAGCAGCTATAGAACCTTTCATATCTGCGGCACCTCTTCCAATTAAATTTCCATCTATTACTTGAGCATCATATGGCAATGTACTCCATTTTTCTTTATTTCCAGCAGGCACAACATCCGTATGGCCGGCAAAGCATAAATTTTTCCCTTGTCCGGTCTTAGCATATAAATTATTTACTAATGCCTCCTTACCTTCTCCATTAATCTGCCCTGAAGGCATTCTATAACATTCAAAGCCCAAAAAGGTTAAAATTTCTTCAACAAATAAAAGTGCCCCCTCATCTTTTGGAGTTTCAGAAGGAAAACTGATTAATTTTTTTGCAACATATAAAGGGTCAGATAACTTTTCATAATCGATATTAAAATTCACAATAACTCTCTTTTTAAATTTATAAATACTTTCTAATAATTACTTATTGGAACATGTGTAATTTTGAGGCTATAGTCAATTAAGAAATATTTTTACTTTGGAGAAATTTAATGGCGTATTGGTTATTTAAATCTGAACCAGGAACATGGTCATGGGAAGATCAAGTTAAAAAAGGAAAAGAAGGTGAAGGATGGGATGGGGTGAGAAATTATCAAGCCAATAATAATATGAAAAAAATGAAAATTGGAGATCTAGGTTTTTTCTATCATTCAGTAAAAGAAAAGCAAATAATCGGAATAGTTAAAGTTATAGGAGAACATAGGCCGGATCCAACTGATAAAAAAGGTATATTTGGTATGGTAGTCATTGAAGCAGTAAAAGAACTCGAAAAATACGTACATTTATCAGAAATGAAATCTAATCCTAAATTATCAGATTTAGCTCTTATTAAACAGGCAAGGCTATCTGTCGTTCCAATAACTGAAAATCATTGGAAAGAAATATGTTTAATGGCAGAAACAGAAAGTAAGTTTTAAAATGGAGGATGTCTATATAGAATCTGGAATAAAGAAAAATACAAAACTTTGTGAAATTAAAGATTTAAAGGAAGATAAAGCTATAATTAAAAAAGGTGCAGATAAGTATCTTCCTGGCATAATAATTTATAAAAGCAATAATTCAATTTATATATGGTTAAATAATTGCCCACACGCAAATTTAACTTTAGACATAATAGAAGGCAGAGTCCAAGCTAAAAATAATGATCTATTATGTGCAAACCATGGAGCTAGATTTAATCCTACTACAGGAGAGTGTATAAAAGGCCCCTGTAAGAATACTTTTTTAAAGAGTTTTCCATATAAAATAAAAAATAATTGTATTCTTGCTGGATAAAAATATTATCTTTATTTATTAACAAAAATTTAAATTTAAGGAGGTATAGATGAGCGAAGATAAAATAAAAGTAAAAAATTACTGGGAAAGCAATGCTCATTTAGATAAAGATAAATATGAGAAACTTTATCAAGAATCCATTCAGGACCCTGAAAGGTTTTGGGGAGAACAAGCCAAAAATATATATTGGCATAAACCTTTTTCTAAAGATGCTATTAAAAAAGTAAATTTTTCCAAAGAAAATTTAGAAATTAAATGGTTCTATGATGGCGAGTTAAACGTTTCATATAATTGCATAGATAGACACTTAAAAACCAAAGGTGATAATACTGCTATTATATGGGAAGGGGACAATCCAGAAGAAAGCAAACATATAACTTATAATGAATTACATAGTGAAGTTTGCTTGATGGCAAATGTATTAAAAAGTAGAGGTGTTAAAAAAGGTGATAGGGTTACTATTTATATGCCTATGATTCCAGAAGCATCATACGCAATGTTGGCCTGTGCTAGAATTGGGGCTATTCATTCAGTGGTATTTGGAGGGTTTTCTCCTGATAGTATAGCGGACAGAATTATAGATTGTGACTCAGATTTTGTAATAACTGCTGATGAAGGTTACAGAGCAGGAAAACTTATTCCCCTTAAAAATAATGTAGATGAAGCTTTAAAAAGATGTGATAATGTTAAATCTGTTTTAGTTATTAAAAGAACAGGAAATGAAGTTTACATGAAACCAAATAGAGATGTTTGGTGGGAAGAAGAAAAATTAAATGTAGATCCTATTTGTGAACCAGAAATAATGAATGCTGAGGATCCATTATTTATCCTTTACACCTCTGGCTCTACAGGAAAACCTAAAGGGGTGCTTCATACTTCTGGAGGATATATTGTTTATGCTTCGATTACACATAAATATGTATTTGATTATAAAGATAATGAAATTTACTGGTGTACAGCAGATGTAGGTTGGGTAACTGGTCATTCTTATATTGTATATGGTCCTCTAGCTAATGGAGCTAAAACTTTAATGTTTGAAGGAGTTCCAAACTATCCCAGTTCATCTAGGTTTTGGGAAGTAATAGATAAGCATGCTGTCAATATATTTTATACTGCACCAACAGCAATAAGAGCATTAATGAAAGAAGGAGAAACTCCCGTAAAAAGAACTAGTAGAAAAAGCCTTAGATTGTTAGGAAGTGTCGGAGAACCTATTAACCCAGAAGCTTGGAATTGGTACTATAAAGTAGTTGGAGAGGAGAAAAGTCCTATTGTAGATACTTGGTGGCAAACAGAGACTGGGGGAATATTAATAAGTCCACTTCCAGGAGCAATTGATTTAAAACCAGGTTCTGCTACCAAACCTTTCTTTGGCATTTCCCCAGCTTTAGTTGATAATGAAGGAAAAAAGCTTGAAGGTGAAGCTGAGGGCAATCTAATACTAGAAACATCTTGGCCTGGACAAATGCGAAGTGTATATGGAGACCATAAACGTTTTGCAGAAACTTATTTCTCTACTTTTAATAATGTTTATTTTACTGGTGATGGAGCAAGAAGAGATGCTGACGGATATTGGTGGATCACAGGAAGGGTAGATGATGTTATAAATGTAAGTGGTCATAGAATGGGTACTGCAGAGGTAGAAAGCGCTTTAGTTTCAAATAAAAATGTTGCAGAATCAGCTGTTGTTGGATATCCACATGATATCAAAGGGCAAGGTATTTATGCTTACGTTACTTTGACAGACAATATAGAGCCCACAGAAGAGCTAAGAAAAGAATTGTTGCTTTGGGTAAGAAAAGAAATTGGACCTATTGCAACCCCAGACCTAATTCAATGGGCTCCAAATCTACCAAAAACTCGTTCTGGAAAAATTATGCGACGAATTCTTAGAAAAATTGCAGCAAATGAGCATAATCAACTTGGAGATATTTCGACACTTTCTGATCCAGGTGTTGTAAAAGATTTAGTTAACAGTAGAATGAATAAATAAATTTAAAAATCAGTAACTCTGCCGTTTTTTTCCCAGTCTCCATATCTCGTAGGCTCTGGTCCCTTTTGTCCACCTATTTCTTTAACTGTTTTTTTTATATTCTTTTTGTTTTTAATTTTTTTATCAGTGTTTTTTATTTTTTTCATACCTGTACCAAAAATTAGATTAAAGTATATAATATAGTAAGCACTTTATTAAAACAAAGAAAATATGCATTAAATGTCTAATAATAAATCAAATCCAAGGATGCAAGCTATCAATGAAATTACCAATATTTTAAACGGGGATAATCATCAACCTTCTTATAATGAAGATTCTTTTTATAGGTCTTTAGTAAGCGAAGCTATGAGAAGGTTTGGAGAGATAGATTTTTATTTAAAACAATATATAAAAAAACCTCTTAAAACTGAACAGAATAATATTAAAGCTAATTTAATAATTGGCTCTGTGCAGATTTTATATATGAGAGTTCCTAGCTATGCCGCTGTCAATGATAGTGTTAATATTGCTAAAAATAAAACACCACATCATGTTAAGTTTATAAATGCTATTTTAAGACAGTTATCAAGAGATTTTGAAAATAATAAATTAGATAAAATATCGTCTTTGAAAAATATACCAATCGAAATTAAAAAAAGATGGAAAAAAGCACTAAGTGAAGATCAGTTGAAAAAGATTGCAAAACAACTTCTTATTACGCCTCCTGCCTTAGATATTTCTATATCTCCTGAAGAAGATATAAATAAATGGAGAGATAGCCTTAAAGGAGAACCTTTCGGAAATAATAATATTAGATTATTAAGTAATTATGGCAAAATAGAGAAATTACCCGGTTATAATGAAGGGAAATGGTGGATACAAGATATAGCTGCACAATTGCCAGTTAAGTTGTTATTAAAAAAAATTAAAAAAAATGCTGATGTTATTGATATGTGTGCTGCACCTGGGGGGAAAACTGCACAGCTTTTAAGTAATAATTTAAAAGTAACATCTATAGAATCAAATAAAATAAGAGCAAATATTCTAAATCGAAACTTAAGTAGGCTTAATTTAAAAACAAATTTATTATTACAAGATGCTAATCAATATACTCCTGAAAAACCAGCCGATGCAGTCTTATTAGATGCGCCATGTAGCTCATCAGGTACTATAAGAAAAAATCCTGATATTTTATGGAGGTTAAAATATATGAAAAATGACTATTCCTCTCATATTAAATCGCTTTTAACGATACAGTCAGATTTATTAGTTTCTGCATCTAAAATGATAAAAAGAGGAGGAATTTTGGTTTATTCAGTTTGTTCATTAGACAATGAAGAAGGCTATAATCAAATTATTAATTTTATAAAGAAAAATAATAGATTTGTAATTGACCCAATAAATAAGTTAGAAGTAGATATAACAAAAGAATCAGTTACAAAGGAGGGATTTGTTAGAACATTGCCATACTTTAATTCAGAACTTGGAGGAATGGATGGATTTTTTATAGCAAGATTATTAAAAACAAATTAACTATAAATTATTGAGGATTAATTTCAGATTGAAAAAAAATAACATACTTATATCACCATCAATTCTTGCAGCCGACTTTTCTGCATTAGGAGCAGAAGTAACGGATATAGATAATGCCGGCGCTGATTGGATTCATTTAGATATTATGGATGGTCATTTTGTGCCTAACCTAACAATTGGACCCGATGTGGTTTCAAATTTAAGAAAATATACTAAAAAATTATTTGACGTACATTTGATGACTAAGCCTGCTAATAATTGGATAGAGCCTTTTTCTACGGCAGGTGCTGATATAATTACAGTTCATATTGAAGCTGAAGATGATATAAAGAAAACTCTTCAAGCTATTCGTAACCTAGGCTTAAAAGCAGGGGTATCAATAAAACCTTCTACCTCTGAAAATATTCTTGAACCATATCTTAATTATTGTGATTTAATATTAGTAATGACAGTAAGTCCGGGGTTTGGAGGGCAAAAGTTTATGCGATCTCAATTAGAAAAAATTAGCAATATAAAGAAAATGATAGAGAAAAAAGGATTAAATACTTTAATAGAGGTTGATGGAGGGATTAATTTAGAAACGTCAAAATTATGTATAGATGCAGGGGCAGATGTATTAGTAGCAGGCAGTGCTATTTTTTCTAAAAACAAATCTAAATATTCTCATCTTATACAATCTCTTAGAAACGAGAGCTGAGGAAGTTAAATTGGCTACTAAATCTTCCCGGCTAAATTTAAAAATTATCTTTTATAGAAGTATTTTTTATAATTTTTGGCTAAATTTAACTAAGCCTGAAAATATTTTTCAAGATGTAAAAGATCCATGGGATGGTGAAGGGCAACTAGCTGATTCGATTTTTCAGGGAAGGTATAACTTTGCTGGCGAGGAAGTTCATGCTCCTAATAAACCTTTATGGGAACCTAATGGCGTAGGTCCATGGTGGCTTGCTGAGATGCATGGTTTTTCATGGCTAAGGCATTTCAAAGCTAGAGACGGAATTACATCCAGACAATATGCTAGAGCATTAATTTCTGATTGGATTAGGGATGGTAATAACAAATATAATCCAATTAGCTGGAAAATAGATATTCTCGGAAGGCGTATTACGGCCTGGATATCATATTCTGAGATGTTAAAAGAAGGAGCAGATAGAGAATTTTTAGAAAAATTTTATAAACTTTTAACTGTGCAATCTAAGCACTTAAGTAGAACAATTAATAAAAATAAAAACACTCCAGAGGTTTTTAATGCTTTAAGAGGATTAATAGTATCAGGGGCATGCCTTAGTGGTGGAGAAAAAAGATACCATTTAGCAAAAAATATTCTTTTATTTGCTCTTAATAATCAGATTTTAAATGATGGTTGTCATATAAGCAAACAACCTTCAATAACCCTAGATATTTTAACTGATTTAATATGGATAAGAAGCGCGTTATTGGAAAATGACTCTTTAGTTGAAACCATAGATACTTATATAACTAAAATAAGTCATGCCATTAGATCTTTGAGGCTAGGTGATGGCACTTTACTTAGGTCAAATGGAGGAAAATCTTATTCAAGAGATGCGATTGATAAAGTATTATATAAAACAGGAATAAAATTAAAGTCAAAAATATCTGCCAGTCTGAAATCATCAGGCTATGAAAGATTAGCGGCAGGTAGATCTATAATTTTAATTGATTGCTCGACCAGAAAAAATAACTTTTACCATGGTGCTCTAAGTTTTGAAATGAGTTTTGGCAGAGATAGAATGATAGTTAACTGTGGTCCTACTCCTTATAATAATTCTAAATGGAAGAGGGCTTTGTCTAGTTCTGCTGCACACTCCACATTAGTTATTAATGATACTAATTCTTCTACCGCTGATAATTATAAAATTTTTAAAGTAAATTCAGTGAGAGAAGCTACTTCTGGTTTTGAAATAATTTCTTCTAGCCATAATGGTTATGAAAATAAATATTCAGCAATACATAAAAGAATCCTGAAACTTGATTCTAGAGGGAGTCTCCTACAAGGTGTAGATAATATAATTTCTGGGCCTAAAATGAACTTTAAAATACATTTTCATTTGCACCCCAAAGTAAATGTTCGCCTAACCAGAAATAAAGAGAGAATATTACTTTTAGTTCCAAGCGGAGGCTGGGAATTTTATATATCTAAAAATAATACTAAATTAAGCCTAAATATAGAAGAATCCATCTACGTAGAAGATAATGGTCAAATAAAAAAATCAAATCAATTTGTGATCGATGGAGAAACTTCTAATTCAGGAGCCAAAATAGAATGGTGTTTATCAAAAACTACATTATGAACGAATTATACATCCAGCTATTGATAGTCCAACCCCAAAACCAATTAACATAATCTTCATATTTGGTTTATATAAACCTCTATCTATAGATTGCTTTATTGCTATAGGAATTGTTGCAGAAACAGTATTTCCAATATTTTTAATATTTTGAAACCACTTGTCATCAGGAATTTCTAATTTAAATTTTAATTGCCGTAAAATTACAGCACTAGCTTGATGAAAAATAAATAAATCAATATCACTCTTTTCTAAATCAGCTTTATCTAATAAATCATTAAAAACTTTAGGAACCTCTCTTAATGAAAACTTGAATACTTTTTGCCCATCCATAAATAATTTTTCTTTGCCTTCATTTTCTTCTAAGGCGAGCAAGTCTCCTCCACTCCCATCAGTAAAGAAGGCGAAAGGTCCAATACTGCCATCTCCTTTATTTTCAATGAGTGCCGCTGCTGCTCCATCCGAAAAAATAGGTCTATTCGTTCTATCTTGCTTATCAATATAGTTTGTATAAGTATCAGCACAAATTACTATAACTCTTTTTAAGCCTTGTTGATATATCATAGAACTGGCAGCAGACAGGCCATAAACAAAACCTGAACAACCTTGGATTAAATCAAAAGCCATCATCTTTTTTGGCAAGCCTAAAATATCTTGGATCAAACATGCAGATGTCGGTAACCTCGAAAAAGGGGATTGGCTTACATGAATTATGCCGTCTATATCATCTGTTTGGACTCGTGAAATTAATTTTTTTGTAGCTGAAATTACCAAGCTTTTTTCATTTTCATTTACATCTAATACATGACGAGAATGAATTCCTGTTTTATCTTTTAGCTTATCTATGATCCAATCCGGATTTATTTTTCCTAAATCTTCAAGAGATTCTTTTTTATTTCCTAAAACATATTCTATGTCAGTAATTTGCAAAATTAATAACCCTTAATTTATCTTTCAATGCTATAATAAATATATTAACAACAATATATAAACAAAGTGTGGAATTTATCAATTTTAACTATAAAATAAATATACAACTTACAAAAGAAATAATAATGCCAACTTTAACAAATCAAAACCTACTAGAAATAAAAAATATTATTACAGAAATATCTTTGCAAGCATCAAAAGTAATAATACAGCATAAAAATTCTCCCGTTAAAATTAAAAAAGATAATACTCCCGTTACTAAAGGAGATGAAGAGTCAGATAAAATAATAAATAAATTATTACTAAGTCATTTCCCTAATATACCTATCGTGAGTGAAGAAAGAGAATACCCCTCAAGCAGCATAGGCAACAGCTTGCATTGGATTATAGATCCATTAGATGGGACGAAATCATTTATTGAGGGCAATGAAGATTTTTGTGTTTGTATAGCATTAGCTTTAAAAAGAAAACCATTACTTGGGTGTATAGCCCACCCTTCTTCAAAAAAAGTATGGGTTGGAGGATATAAAATTGGCTCATTTATGAAAGAGAATAATAATAACTATCAGAGCATAAAATGTAGAAATATTCCTAAAGAAGGTCCTACAATAGTAATTAGTAGGCATCATGCAGGGCCTAAACTTAAAGAGTGGTTATCAGAACTTGAATATGCTGGAGAAAAAAGAATTGGTAGCGCTTTAAAGTTTTCATTAATTGCAGAAGGTAAAGCAGATATTTTTCCAAGAACTACTTCTACATATGAATGGGACAGTGCTGCTGGTCAAGCTATAGTTGAAGGAGCAGGGGGAAAAGTCGTCCAAATGAACTATGATGAAATGATTTATGGAAGAGAAAATAAAAAAAATCCTAATTTTATTGCTTACGGAAAATCAGATTGGACTAAATTTTTAAAGGATAAATAGTAGTGGAATATTTAATCACATCTACATGGTTAACTAGTTTAATAATTAGCTTCTTTATAAGTGTATTAACAATTAAGTTTTCATTAATAATAATTGATAACACTAATACAATAGATATTCCTAATGAAAGATCTAATCATATCAATCCTACTCCTAAAGGAGCGGGAATAGGTATAGTACTATCTTTGTTGATAGTATATTATATATTTTTACCTATAAATGACTTAATATTTACAGCTAGCATTTTGTTACTTTGCTTAATATCTTTTATAAATGATAATATAAATATATCCATCATATTTAGACTGCTTACACATATTTTATTATCATTATTTGTATTGAATTTTTGGCAGCCCTTATTAAATCTACCTTTAGTAAATGATTTAATTCCAAATTGGTTAGGTATTATATTAACAATATTATTTATAATATGGATGACAAATCTATATAATTTTATGGATGGTATTGATGGAATTTCATGCGTTCAATGTATAATCATAGGAATAGGTGTAGGCTCATGTTTATTTTACTCGGAAGGCATATATAAAATTGAAAATCTACTATCTGGATTTCTTGTTGGTTCTAGCTTAGCGTTTTTAATATGGAATTGGCATCCAGCAAGAGTTTTTCTTGGCGATGCTGGATCTATACCAATTGGTTTTATAAATGCCATTTTAGCTCTACTTTTATTTAAAAACGGGCTTTGGTATGTAGCTTTAATATTAAATAATTATTATCTAGCAGATTCATCCATTACATTAATTAAAAGAATTATGAAAAAAGAAAAACCCTGGCAAGCTCACAAAAGCCATTTTTATCAAAAATCAATTAAAAATGGAAATACTCATTCAAAAGTATGCTTTTTTATAGCTATTCACGGAATCTTACTTATTATATTATCTTTATTTGCTACAATATATACAAATAATATTAATATTTTATTTTCAATTCTTATAAGTAGCTTATCTACATTTTATCTTTTATATTATCTTAATAAAATGCCTATGAATTATAAGAAAGTATAGTGATGCACTCCTTGATTAGACTATTTTTAATATGTAACATTGATGGTATATTAAGTATAATTGCGTTCTTTAGTGCATATTGGTTAAGGCTAGAAAGTTTTCCAACAACTCCTATTATTAGTACTTTAATAGTATTTTTTTCCACTATATTTTCTTTTATTTTATTTGGCATATATAAAAGAATTTGGCGTTACTCATCTACAGACGACCTACTAATTATAACTAAAGCATCATTAATATCTGTAATACTTACTGCATTCGCTTTATTTTTAACTACAAGATTAGAAAATATGCCAAGGTCTACTATGCTTATATATTTAATATTACTGACGCTATTTACGGGCGGTAGCAGAATATTTTATAGGCTAATTAGAGATAAAACTTTAGCACCAATTTATAATATAGATGAGAGAATAAAAGTATTGTTAATTGGAGCAACTGACGAAGCTGAGGCTATGATTAGAGCCTCTCATAAACCTGACGGCCCTTATCATATAATGGGTGTTTTTGATAATGATAAGAATAAACTAGGTAGAAAAATTAGAGGTATAGATATTATTGGGCCGGTAGAAAAAGTTTTTGTCTCAAACTCCTTAATAAAAACAAAAAAAATTACAAAAATAATAATTGCTGATCAAAATATATCAAGAAATGAAATTGATTTATTGCTAAAATATACCGATAAAATTGGAATATCACTAGCACGTCTTCCAAAAATATCTGAACTAAATGGGGCTTTGGATGATAGTTTTAATGAAACTCGTCCAATTAATATAGAAGACCTCTTAGGCAGAGCAGAAACCAGATTTAATAAAAAAGATTTAGAGCCATTAATTAATGATAAAATAATATTTATTACTGGAGCAGGAGGAACTATTGGGTCAGAATTGGCTAACCAAATATCTGAAATGAATCCACAGACTATAATTTTATCAGATTACTCTGAATATGCTTTGTGGAATATAACAGAACAAATTTCAGCTAAATCAAATCAAAAAAATATATCCTCTGTTTTATTAGATGTTAGAGACAAATATTCAGTAGATAAAGTATTTAAAGAGCATAGGCCTGATATAGTTTTACATGCTGCAGCTTTAAAACATGTTCCTATTTGCGAAAAACACCCTTCTGATGCAATGAAAACTAATATTCTTGGTACAAGAAATGTATCAGAAAAAGCGATAGAATATAAAACAAAAATTATGGTTTTAATTTCTACCGATAAAGCTGTAGATCCAACTAATTTTATGGGGGCTTCAAAGCGAGCTGCAGAAATATATATACAAAACTTAGATAGAGAAAATTCTGATACAAATTTTGTTACAGTAAGATTTGGAAATGTTCTTGGTTCTACAGGCTCTGTAATCCCGCTTTTCCAAAATCAAATTAAAAGAGGCGGCCCCATACAAGTTACTCATAAAGATACTACAAGATTTTTTATGAGCGTTAAAGAAGCTGTTGAGTTGGTTTTAATTTCACTCAATTCTTCAATAAATAAAAAAGAAAGTGGAGATATAAATGTTCTTGAAATGGGAGAACCTATGAAAATTGATAACCTAGCAAAACAACTTGCAAGACTGTCGGGCCTTACTCCTGGAAAAGACATAACAATAATATATACAGGCTTAAGAGTTGGAGAAAAACTTCATGAAAAACTATTTCATAAAGACGAGAAAAAGCTTAAAACTGACCATCCTGACATTTTAATAGCAAAATCCAGAAAATTAAATTTCGTTAAAATAAATGATATAGTTAATTCTATAGATAAATTATTAATAGATAATAATGAAAAAGAAGCTATAGAAATACTTAAAAAATTAATTCCGGAATTTTCTATTGACCCTAAAAATAAAATTTATTAAGGAATTAATATGACTAGTAATATTATTAAAATCGAAAAAGCCCTAATATCTCTATCAGATAAAAGTAATATTGAAGTTTTAATTAAAATTATCAAAAAATATAATATTGAAGTATTATCTACAGGAGGCACTGCTAATCTGCTAAGAGAACAGAAACTAAACGTTAAAGATGTTTCTGACTATACTAATTTTCCAGAAATGTTAGATGGTAGAGTTAAAACATTACATCCTAAAATACATGGAGGATTATTAGGAAGAACAAATATTAGTAAACATAAACAAGAAATGAAACAGCACTCTATTGAACCTATAAATTTAGTAATAGTTAATTTATACCCTTTTTCTGAAGCCGTAAAAAATAATCTTAGTTTTGAAGAATGTATAGAAAATATTGATATTGGTGGACCCTCTATGATTAGGTCTGCTGCTAAAAACCATGAAAATGTTTGTGTAGTTACTAATCCAGAAGACTACATAGAATTAGAAAATATATTAGAAAATAATTCAGGAGGAACTTCATTAGAAGATAGAAAAATATTTGCTGCAAAAGCATTTTCTAAAACGGCTTTTTATGACAGTTTAATATCTCAATGGTTTAATGAAAAATTAAATATCTCATTGCCAAAAACAATAACTATTTCTGGAGAGCTTGTTAATCAACTTAGATATGGAGAAAACCCTCATCAAAAATCGGCAGTATATAAAAAAAATAATCAAAAAATGGTTGGAGTTGTGCAGTCAACTCTATTACAAGGAAAACCACTCTCCTATAACAATTTAAATGATTCCGATGCCGCTTATGAACTTATCAAAGAATTTAACAAGCCAACAATAGCAATAATAAAACATGCTAACCCCTGCGGTGTATCTTCAAAACCTTTAATGCTTGAAGCTTGGAAATCTGCTTTACAAACAGACCCCCAAAGTGCTTTTGGGGGTATAGTCGCTTCAAACAGAGAGATTACAAAAGAGTTGGCAGAAAAAATGAATGAAATATTTTTAGAAGTAATTATTGCACCTAGCTTTTCTAAGGACTCTCTTAGTATATTTGCAACTAAAAAAAACTTAAGGTTACTAAAAGTTAGAACTCCAGATGACTCTAGCAATACTGACTATATAATTAAAGATCTATCAGATGGTTTTTTAGTGCAAGATAAAGATAGTGAAACTATGAACGAAAATAATTTAAATATAGTTACAAATAAAAAGCCTAGCTCAAATGAAATAAAGGATTTAATTTTTGCTTTTAAAGTTGCTAAACATGTAAAATCTAATGCAATTATATATGCAAAAAATAATGCGACAGTTGGCATAGGAGCTGGCCAAATGAGTAGAATTGACTCTTCTCAAATAGCTGCTATCAAATCAAAAAAAGCTTCAAAATTAGCAGGTTTAAAAAATAATATGGCTGAAGGGTCCGTATTAGCATCTGATGCATTCTTTCCTTTTGCTGATGGTCTAATTGCGGCAGCAGAAGCGGGCGTAACATCTATTATCCAGCCCGGCGGCTCTATAAGAGATGAAGAGGTTATTGAGGCCGCGAATAAACTTAATTTATCTATGATATTTACTGGTATTAGGCACTTTAGACATTAGTTATGTTTTGGCTCAGTTACCCTTTGTAACAGAAATAATCCTAATAAAAAAAATAAAATTATTGTTGCCATTCCAGCTCGCTGGCTATCAAAAAGAGAAACTATTAAAGCTAATAGAGCTGGTCCTAAAAATGCAGTGCATTTTCCAGAAACCGCATAAACACCAAAAGTTTCAGCATTATTTCCATTTAAAATATATCTGGACATAAACGACCTACTTGAAGACTGAATAGAGCCAATAAAAAAACCTAAGGCAGAACCTAAAACCAAAAACCATTCTTTACTATGAATAAATAAAATTATAGTTCCTAGTATTATCAATAAAATTAAAGATATATTTATAACATATTTTGGGCCAATCTTATCTTCTAAATATGAAAAAAATAATGCTCCTGCACCCGCTGTAATATTTATTAATATTCCAAAAATTATAATTTCTGAAAAATCCATATTAAAAGTGCCTGCCGCATATAAACCACCAAATGCAAATAGTGTATTTAAACCATCAGTATAAATCATTCTTGATAATAAAAACCGGCCTTTATTATTATTTGAAAATAACACTTTTATATTTTTAACAACTTCTTTAAATAAATTTTCTTTTTTTTTATTTTGATTATTTTTTATAATATTAATTTTTAAGAGAAAGGGTAATGAAAAAAATATGAACCATAATGCAACTATTGGCCCCGCTATCCTAATATTTGCAGACATATCCTTCTCTATTCCGAATAAAGGATTATCCGTTTGAATAAAGCCAAATAAAATAATTAGCAAACAAATGATGCCGCCTGCATAGCCAAAAGCCCAGGACTTTCCTGATAAACTTCCTATATTTTCCTTAAATGAAAATTCTGGCAATAATGAATTATAAATCATACCTCCTAATTCAAAGGTAATATTAGAAATTATGACTAAAATACATACAAAGATTATTAATTGAGGCGAAGGATATGCAAACCAAAATAAAGCCGCCCCTAAAGCAGACAAAATAGTGAATGAACTTAACCATAATTTATAACTTGAATTTTTATCTATATGCCTTCCAATAAATGGAGATAAAAAAGCGATACAAAAAGCTGAAATAGATATTGACCAACCCCAATAGATAGAAGCTTTTTCAGCATCACCAACTATTGCCCTTTCAAAATAAGCTGAAAAAATAAATGTTATGATAACTGTAGAAAAAGGAGAGTTAGCCCAATCATACATACAATAAGCTACTGACGGCTTCAATTTTGATAATAAAAAATGTTCTTTCTTATTAGTCATTTTGTAATGCTTTTAATTTTGCTTCAATATCTATAACTCTTCTAGCATTTCCTGGGTGCATTCGAAAAAAAGAATCTTTCATTAATTGAGGCATATAAATAGAAAGTCTTCTAAAGTAGTTAGCTACTTTGTTTTGAGGTATGCCAGCTTTAGTTGCGAATTCTACTCCATATAAATCTGCTTCAGTTTCTTTTGCCTCTGTTTGAAAAATCAATAAATCGGTTATTTTTTGAAGCGATGGCTTTTCTTCAATGGGTATTGGGTTGCCATTACTTTCATATAAAGGGTCACCTTTATAATGATAAATATTATGAGCTAACTCATGACCAATTAAGAATGCTATTTCTTGATTATCTTTGACAAAATCAAAAGTAGCTATAGTTATATAAATTTTTGATCCATCTGCATAAGCATTAGGAATTGGAGAAATCATTGTTTGTACAGGATAACCACAAATCACTTCACTTTTTAAATTAAATAAAAATTCTTTATTCTCTCGTTTTACTTTTATTTCTAAAACACCTCTAATTGCGGCTTCATCCAATAAAGTTTTATAATTTTTATAATTTACAATATGGTCGTTTATTGAAATGATTTGGTCACCTTCAATTATCTTAGCTCTATTAGCAGGGCTTTTATCAGCAACAGAAATAATCATCGGAAATTTAAAAGAATTATTGCCTTCTAAGTTAGTTGGGTTTGCAGCATGAAAGGAAGAGTGGAGTGATAGAGGTAGATTTTTTATATGAGAAACCATAATACCAAAAGCATTTATTCTAGAATTAGGGCAACTATCAATATTAAAAGCCATAATGGGCCAAGCAATATCATGCAATTTTCTAGATGCTATAGCTAATGAAGAAATTAAAAATTCATTTTGATTTTTTATTTCTTCATCTGTTATTAGAATTTCTTGTTTTATCTGCTTATTTATAGATATAGAAGAGCACGAAACTAAAAAAAATAAATTAAAAAAAATTACTAACTTATTATAAACCATGTATATGCCTAAATATTTAAATACTCTTAAATTGTAGCATAAATAATATTTATTAAAAAAATTAGTTTTGGAGCGGGCGAAGAGATTCGAACTCTCGACATCTTCGTTGGCAACGAAGTGCTCTACCACTGAGCTACGCCCGC
>PTKH01000024.1 GCA_002937655.1 Alphaproteobacteria bacterium MarineAlpha9_Bin3
GGAATGTAGCGCAGCCTGGTAGCGCACTGGTCTGGGGGACCAGGGGTCGTCGGTTCGAATCCGGCCGTTCCGACCAATTTTGAGGGAGATTTTTTTTGATTGGAGTTATAGCGAAAATTTCTTTACTTAATGGTAAGGAAAAAGAATTTGAAAAAGTAGCTAAAAAATTAGTTATTGCAGTTAATTCTAAAGAAAGAGATAATTTATTTTATAGATTATATAAAGAATCCTCGCATAAATATATTTTTCTTGAAGGCTATAAAGATAAGAATGCCTTAACCAAACATACTAAGACAGATCACTATAAAATATATGGTAAAGAAATGGCAAAATTTTTTGATGGCTCTCCTGAAGTTATTATTATGGATGAATTAGAGCCAAATTAATAAATTATACAAAAGATAATGCTGTTCTTAGATCTTTTATTAAATCTTGGTGATGTTCAATTCCTATAGATAGTCTTATAACCTCAGGTCCAGCGCCAGCTTTGTTTTTTTGAGAATCTGATAATTGATTATGAGTAGTAGATGCAGGATGTAATATTAAACTCCTAGTATCCCCAACATTAGCCACATGGGAGAAAATTTTTATATTATTAATTAATTTTTTTCCTGCTTCATAGCCATTTTTTAAGCCAAAAGTAAATACAGGCCCAACTCCTTTTTTCATAAATTTTTTTGCTAATTTATTATATTTACTGCTCTCTAGTCCTGCATAGGAGACCCAGGAAACCTTCTTATGTTTTTCTAAAAATTTTGATACTTTTAACGCATTAGAACAATGCCTTTCCATTCTTAGGTGTAAAGTTTCTAGTCCATTAATAAAGTAAAAAGCATTACTAGGAGAAAGTGCTGACCCTATATCTCTTAGCGAATCAGCTCTAATTTTCATAGAATATCCAAAATCTCCAAAAGTTTCAGCAAAAATTAAACCATGATAAGATTCTGTAGGCTTGGACATAGAAGGGTATTTATCTGAAGCAAACCAATCAAATTTTCCATTTTCAACCACAATACCTCCCATTGAATTACCATGTCCTCCTATAAACTTTGTTAAAGAGTGTGTAATAATATCAGCTCCCCAGTTAAAGGGCTTGAATAAATACGGACTAGCCATAGTGTTATCTACTATAAGTGGAATTTTTGCATTATTTGCAATTCTAGCAATTTTCTCTATATCTAGTATTATTCCACTTGGATTAGAAAGACTCTCAATAAAAATACATTTATGATTCGGTTTTATCAATTTACTTATATTTTTTACATTAGTAGCATCTACAAAATCTACACCCCATCCAAATTTTTTAAAGGCATGATTAAATTGAGTGATTGAGCCTCCATAAAGGTTTTGTGATGCTATTATTCTATCTCCTGGCTCCATTAAAGGATGAAGCGCTAAAAGTTGTGCTGAGTGTCCTGAAGCGCAAGCAACTGCTGCTCTTCCATTTTCTAAATTTGCTACTCTTTCTTCTAGAACAGAAACCGTAGGATTTCCTAAACGCGAATAAATAAAACCAAAATTTTGTAAATTAA
Source organism: Alphaproteobacteria bacterium MarineAlpha9_Bin3 (assembly GCA_002937655.1). Taxonomy (GTDB): domain Bacteria; phylum Pseudomonadota; class Alphaproteobacteria; order TMED109; family TMED109; genus TMED109. The sequence goes on from PTKH01000024.1 coordinate 1,533, forward strand.
ATAATGAAGCCGCATGATCAGTGCTATCAAAAGTATATGCTGTTGTTTGATAAATAGGAGTGTTTCTTGCTCCGGTAGAAGGATCTGGAGCTGCTCCAGCATGTATGGTTCTAGTTTCAAATTTATAATTATTTTTTGGTGTTGCCATATAATACCTATTTCATTATTGATTTAATCATTCGTCTTTTATTATAAAATGTACCTGAATTTATTCCAGCCCATCCTAATTCTCCAGACAGTCTGCAATATTCTATTTTTGGACATCTATCCATAACAATATTAATATTATTATTCTTAGCTATGCTATTAACTTTATAATTTATTACGCCTATTTGGAGCCAAATAGTTTTAGGAGAGGCTTCTAATATATCATTAATTAAAAAATCTACGTCTGATGATTTTCTGAATATATCAACCATATCTATTTTTTCATCAATCTCGTTTATACTAGAATATACATTCTGATTTAAAATTTTTTTCCCTGCTTCTTTAGGATTTATAGGAAATATTTTATAACCTCTATCTATCAAATATTTGGCTACAAAATAAGACGGTCTCTGCCAAGAAGCACTTAAACCAATCATAGCTATATTCTTCGTATTATCCAAAATATCTCTTATATACTGATCATCATAAGTTATTATCTTATTATTTTTCATATTAAATCTTTATTTGTCAGACCATATGGGATCTCTATTTTCAATAAAAGCAGATATTCCTTCTTGAGCATCTTTATTTAACATATTGGAACTCATTACCTTGCTTGTATATTTATAAGCATCCTCTATGCCCATTTCTAACTGTTTATAAAAAGCTTCTTTACCTATTGCAACTGTAGTAGTAGACTTTGTAGCTATCATTTTTGCTATTTTTATTGTTTCATCTTTTAGGTCATTATCTTTTACTACATTATTAATTAATCCGATATCTTTGGCTTTAGACGGAGATATGAAATCTCCCATTAAAAGCATTTCCATTGTTTGTTTTCTATGAATATTTCTTGACACTGCTACCATTGGAGTAGAACAAAATAAACCAATATTTACTCCCGGAGTTGCAAATTTAGAGCTTTCCGAAGCTATCGCTAGGTCACAAGTAGCGACTAACTGGCAACCTGCTGCAGTAGCTATTCCCTGAACACCTGCAATAACTGGTTTGGGTAATTTTAAAATTTCAAGCATTAAACTGCTACAAAGTTCAAATATTTGCTTAAATCTTTTTTCACTTTTATCAACTTTTAATTCTTTTAAATCGTGCCCAGCACAAAAGTTTTTTCCATTAGCAAATAAAGCTACAACTTTAATATCTTTATTATTTTTAATTTCATGAAGTTTATTTAATAAAGCTGTCATTAACTCCGAAGATAGAGCGTTTTGTTGATTAGGTCTGTTTAAAGTTAATATTGCTATTTTATCAACTTCTTCATATGAGAGCAGATTATTTTTAGTTGAAGACATTTTATATCCAGTATATTAAAATAATAGTTATTTACTTGGTAACTATAACATAACTGATATATTATATTAATATTTTATTTAAAAAGATAAATTATTTAATGATTTTTTTAATTACAAACATTGACAGTTTGCTTCTTTTAGGCATACTCCGCTTTTATTGTTTATTAAATGTTTTGTTGAAAGAAAAGTATTATGAAGACCTATGTAGCTCGTCCATCTGATATAGATAGAAAATGGCTGTTAATTGATGCAAAAGACATAGTTTTAGGCAGATTATCAGTGGTTATTGCTAACTATGTAAGAGGTAAACATAAACCAAGTTTTACTCCTAGTATTGATTGTGGAGATAATGTAGTTGTGATTAATGCAGAAAAAGTTACTCTAACGGGTAAAAAGTCAAATAATAAAATACATTATTGGCATACTGGTTATCCTGGAGGGATAAAATCAGAAACTTATGGACAAATATTAGAAAGTAAAAAACCCCAGAAGGCACTGGAATTGGCTGTAAAAAGAATGATTCCTAAAGGACCTTTAGGAAGAGAGCAATTAAAAAAGTTATATATTTATACTGGTGATAAGCATCCACATGAAGCACAAAAACCTGAACTTGTAGATATAGCAGTTATGAATAAAAAAAATAAAAGAGATAGTAAATGATTAATAATGAAGAAAATATAAATACTGAAGACAACACTTTAGATACTGTAGCTGATAAAACATTAAATGAAGATAATTTACCAAAATTAGATAAACTTGGAAGAAGTTATGCTACTGGAAAGAGGAAATCATCTATTGCTAGAGTGTGGATGAAACTTGGATCAGGAAAAATAATAGTTAATGGTATAGAGGTAGAAAAATATTTTAAAAGAGAAACTCATAGAATTATTATATCTCAGCCTCTTGAGTTAGTAGAAAGAAAAGAAACTTATGATATAAATTGTTCAGTAGTAGGAGGGGGGCATACTGGGCAGGCAGGTGCATTAAGACACGGAGTAAGCAAAGCATTATCTTTATATGAACCTGAATTAAGAGGAGCCTTAAAAACTGCAGGCTTTATTAAAAGAGATGATCGACGAGTCGAAAGAAAGAAATATGGACAACCAAAAGCGAGAAGAAGCTTTCAGTTTTCTAAAAGATAAATTTTTTTTTATTTTTTTATTAAAGCGGTTGTTAATTTACAACCGCTTTTTTTTTACTTAAAAAACCTTTTTGATGGAGTATATAAATGTCAGAAAATAAAAAACACACTAATACTGTTAATATAGCAATACTTGGAGCAAGCGGGTATACAGGAATTGAGGCAATAAGATTGTTAGCAAATAATAAAAATTATAATATTGTAGATGTTACTGCAGATAGTAATGCAGGAATGAGTGTTTCAGAGATTTATCCTCACTTAAGTGGAATTAATTTACCTGATTTCAAAAAAATTGAAGATACTAATTTTTCTAAAATTGACGCAGTAATATCTTGTCTACCTCATGGTAAAACGCAAAATATATTATCTTCACTACCAAGTGATATAAAAATTTGTGATTTATCTGCAGATTTTAGATTTAATGATATTGAATTGTACGAAAAAGTTTATGAAAAACATCATGAGGCTACTGATTTACAGCAAGAGGCTGTATATGGATTAACTGAGATAAACAGAGATAAAATAAGAAAATCAAGATTTATAGCTAATCCAGGATGTTATCCGACTTCTGCTTTGCTTCCATTGTTACCATTAATTAAAGGTAATTTTGTTAAAAAAGGTACTATAGTTGTAGATTCAAAATCGGGTGTTTCTGGTGCAGGTAGAACACTTAAAAATAATCTACTTTATGGGGAAGTCTCTGATGGTTTTTCTGCATATGGTTTAATTAGTCACAGGCATAGACCTGAAATACAAAGTCAGATCAGTGCTCATAGCTCTTCTATTTATAAGATTCTTTTTACACCTCATCTACTACCTATAAAAAGAGGAATATTATCAACTATTTATTTTTGTATCAATGATAATTCAAATATAGAGAGTGTTATAAAATGTTTAAAAGATATATATGCAGAAGAAAAGTTTGTTAAATATTCAGAAACACTTCCTTCCACTAATGATGTAAGAGGCACAAATTTATGTAAAATGAAAGCTTTTTTTGATGAAACTACAAATCAAGTTGTTATTATATCAGTTATCGATAATTTAATTAAAGGTGCTGCTGGTCAAGCTATTCAAAATCTTAATTTAATGTTGGGTTTTAATGAAACAGATGGTTTAACTAATTTTCCTATGTTTCCATAATAGGTAAAATATCTATTATGATAACTTGCTACCTAAAAATATGTATAAAATACTTTTTTTTAATAGTTTTTCTTACTTCTTGTGAAAAAAAAACTTTCAGTGAATTAGATAAAAATATTGAAGAATTAATAAAATGGTCCTTATTAGATGAATCCGAATATCAAAGTATAAATTATACGCCTGTTTCATCAAGAACTTTAGCCGATTTATTAAGTCTTCATGAGTATGAAAATATAGTACATCCTAAAAAAGGGATTTTAATAGGTTATTTTAGTTATGAAAATAATAAAATGGTCTTAACTGAGTCTAATAAAGACCTTTTAATATTGATTGCGAAGGCACAAATTTATGAAAATTTTGATATTCTTATCCAGTCAAATGATATAAAATCTAATTTAAATGATATTATAAATGAAATTAGAATAATTCTATTATCGAATGGTGTTAAAAGCAATAATATTAGATTAAATTCTATTGTCGATATTAGTCAAGATTTTGTAATTAAAATTATAAAGCTTTTATAGTTAAATTAGGAAGAAAATGGATAAAAATAAAAATTTTGACAGGATAGAAAGGCTTCCTCCCTATGTTTTTGCAGAAGTTAATTCTATGAAAGCAAAAGAGCGTTCTTTAGGTGAGGATATTATTGATTTTGGTATGGGTAATCCTGATATGCCAACGCCTCAGCATATTGTTGATAAATTATGTGATACGATTAAAGACCCAAAATCTCATAGATATTCTGTATCTAGAGGAATACTTGGTCTTAGGCGAGCACAATCTAATTATTATAAAAGAAGATTTAACGTAGATGTTGATCCTGAAAATGAAGTAATTGTAACATTAGGATCTAAAGAAGGTCTTGCAAATTTAGCTTCAGCTATAACTGCTAATGGAGATAAAGTAATTGTACCTAATCCAAGTTATCCTATTCATCCTTATGGTTTTGTAATTGCTGGTGCTTCTGTTTTATCAATAGATAATTCTCCGAATGAAAATTTTATTAAAAATCTTAATAAAATATTGTCTTCTACAAATAATAAAGCAAAAGCTTTAGTTTTAAATTATCCTAATAACCCAACAACAAGAATAGCTACCTTAGATTTTTTTAAAGAGGTGGTAGATATCTGTATAAAATATGGGGTATATATTCTTTCAGATATTGCATACGCGGAAATATATTTTGATGGGGAAATTCCTCCATCTATATTAGAAGTTCCAAAAGCAAAAAATATTGCAGTGGAATTCTCTTCGTTAAGTAAGACGTATTCAATGCCTGGCTGGAGAGTAGGGTTTGCTGTAGGAAATAGAAGTTTAATTCAAGCATTAACAAAAATTAAATCTTATTTAGATTATGGAGCTTTTACTCCAGTTCAAGTGGCTGCTATAGCAGCTCTGAATGGTCCTCAAGAATGTGTAAAAGAAATTAGATCAGTATATATGAAAAGAAGGAATATTTTAGTAGAGGGATTTAGCAGAGTGGGTTGGGAAATGGATTCACCTAAAGCAACAATGTTTGTATGGGCAAAATTACCAAAAAAGTTTTTAAATATTGGATCTTTAGAATTTTCAAAAAAATTACTTAAATATGGAAAAGTTGCAGTTTCTCCAGGTATTGGTTTTGGAAAAAATGGCGAAGGTTATGTTAGAATAGGTTTAGTAGAAAATGAATATAGAATTCGTCAGGCTATAAAAAATGTAAAATTATTTTTTGATAATTATGAAGAAAATAAAAAATGAATAATGCAAACAGTTTTTCTCTAGGGATAGTTGGTTTAGGTACTGTAGGTTTGGCTACGATAAAATTATTAGAAAATCAATTAGATAATATTAATAAAAAATCTGGTAAAAATATAATAATTAAAGCTATTAGTGCTAAAGATAAGAATAAATCTAGAAGCATAGATATTAACAAATATGATTGGGAAGAATCTCCTTTAAAGCTTACTGAAAGAGAAGATATTGATGCTATAGTAGAATTAATTGGAGGAAGTGATGGTTTGGCTAAAGAATTAGCATATTCTTCTATAAAAAATAAGAAGCTATTTATTACTGCAAATAAAGCATTAATTGCAAAATATGGTTATGACTTACACGAGCGGATATCAAAAATAGGTTCAGCAATTTATTATGAAGCAGCAGTTGCTGGGGCAATTCCTGTAATAAATAGCATTAAAGATGGTCTAGTTTCTGATAATATAATCAGTATTCACGCAATTTTAAATGGCACATGTAATTACATATTATCTGATATGACAAACAATTCTAAATCTTTTGCTGACGCATTAATTAAGGCAAAGGAACTAGGTTTTGCTGAAGCAGACCCAACTTTTGATATTGAAGGAATTGACTCAGCCCACAAATTAGTAATTTTAGGATTATTAGCATATGGAGCGAAACCTAACTTGGATAATGTATATATTGAAGGAATTACCTCTATTAAGTCTGAAGATATAAAATATGCAGATAGGTTAGGATATAAAATTAAACTTATATGTATTGCGAGTATTGATAATAATAAATTAGACTTTAGAGTTCATCCTGCATTATGTTTATCAAAATCTATAAGTGCAGGAATTGGTGGAGCATTAAATGCTGTATTTTTAGAAGGAGATTATAGTAAAAAATTAACCTTTATAGGAGAAGGTGCAGGAGCAGAGCCAACAGCTTCCTCTGTTGTATCTGATATTATAAATGCAGCAAAGAGTAATAAATTTTTTAATAATTTTCACTCAATAAAAAATGAACTAAAATATAAAAATATAATGTCTAGAGTAGGAAAATATTACTTAAGGCTTTTAGTAAGTGATAAAATAGGTGTTTTAGCAAGTATAACCTCAATATTAGATGAAAACGATATTTCTCTAGATTCAGTAATACAAGAAGGAAATGAAATTCAAGAAGAAAAGTATATTATAATATTAACTCATGATTGTAATGAATTAAATATTATTAATGCTATAAATAAAATAGAAAATTTAGATACAATAATTATTAAGCCACATTTAATAAGGGTTGAAAAAATATAAATGGGAGTAAAAATATGAGTGATCGAAATGAGACAGGTATTTTAGATAGAAATTTAGCCTTAGAAGTAGTTAGAGTAACAGAAGCCGCTGCTTTATCTGCTTCTAAATGGATGGGAAGAGGAGATGAAAAAGCAGCCGATCAAGCTGCTGTCGATTCTATGCGTATAGCTTTAAATGGAATGGATATAGAGGGTACTGTTGTAATTGGTGAAGGAGAAAGAGATGAGGCTCCCATGCTATATATTGGTGAAAAAGTAGGAACAGGTAGAGGTCCAAAAATTGATATAGCTTTAGATCCTCTTGAAGGTACCACTATATGTGCTACTGGAGGCCCAAATGCTCTAGCAGTTATAGCGATGGCAGTAGATGGAGGTTTTTTAAATGCTCCCGATGTATATATGGATAAAATAGCAGTAGGACCCGGATTAGAAAAAGATATAGTAAATATTGATAATTCTCCGCATAATAATTTAAAAAATTTAGCTAGAGCTAAACAGCTTTCTATATCTGACTTAGTAGTATGTATATTAGACCGTCCACGTCATGAAGAATTAATTGCTAAAACGAGAGAAGCTGGTGCTAGAATAATGTTAATTTCTGATGGAGATGTAGCAGGAGTAATAGCTACGGCTAGCAAAGATACAGGTGTAGATATGTATGTGGGAAGCGGTGGTGCTCCAGAGGGTGTTCTAGCTGCTTCTGCTTTAAGATGTATAGGAGGTCAAATGTGGGGAAGGCTTACTTTTAGAAATAATGATGAAAAAAGTAGGGCGGATAGATTAGGTATTACCGATTATAATAAAATTTATAGTTTAAATGAATTGGCGCATGGTGAGGTAATGTTTGCAGCATCTGGTGTAACTGATGGTTCTATGCTTAGAGGAGTAAGAAGATGGAATTCAGGAGCAAGTACGGAGTCAATAATAATGAGATCAAAAACAGGAACTGTAAGAACAATTTCAGCTGAACATAATTTTACTAAAAAAAGTATTATTGAAGATTAATATTGAGTAATTATTACTATAACTCTGTAAAAGATAAAACATGGTCTTTAAAAAATATAGAAGAGAGAAAAGTAAATAAATTAGTTCAAGATTTGCAGATAAGTGATTTTCTTGCTCGAATAATTTGTTCGCGAGGTATTGATATAGATAAAGTAGAGGGTTTTTTAAGACCAAGCCTTAGGGAGAACCTTCCCTCTCCATTTTCTATAACAGACATGTCCATAGCTGTAGATAGAATATATGAAGCATTCAGATCTAAAGAAAAAATTGCAATTTTTGGAGATTATGATGTTGACGGTGCAACTTCCTCTGCAGTTTTATTCAAATCATTTAAACAATTTGGTATTGAACCTATTATATATATACCAGATAGGCAAAAGGAAGGTTATGGACCAAATAAAAAAGCATTTCAGTACCTTAAAGATCAAGGAGTAAAATTAGTTATTACGGTAGATTGCGGTATAACTGCTTTTAATGAACTAACTTTTGCAAAAAATATTAATTTAGATGTAATAGTTGTTGATCATCACATGCCCGAAGCTAAATTACCTGAGGCTATAGCTGTAGTAAATCCTAATAGAATAGATGACCCGACTGGTCTGGGTATGTTAGCAGCTGTTGGGGTGTCGTTTATGTTAATTGGAGCTCTAAAAAGTAAATTAATAAGTATAGGTTTCATAAAAGAAAAAGACTCTCCAAATTTATCTTCTATATTAGATTTAGTAGCCTTAGGAACAATATGTGATGTAGTTCCTCTAATTGGTCCAAATAGGGCCTTTGTAAGACATGGTTTAAAAATTATGTCAAAGCGAAAAAATACTGGAATAAATGCATTATTTCAAGTTTCGGATATAGAAGATTTTCCTAATGTTTTTCACGCAGGGTTTATATTAGGACCAAGGATAAATGCTGGAGGAAGAGTTGGAGAGCCAGATCTTGGAGCTAAGTTATTAACAACAGATAATGAGCAATATGCAAAAGAAATATCTATTCATCTGAATTTATTAAATGAAGAGAGAAAAAAATTAGAATCTGAAGTTTTAGTAGAAGCAATTAAAATGGCTGACAATTATTCTAAAAATGATATTTTAATATTACACGGGCATAACTGGCATTCTGGAGTAATAGGCATAGTAGCAAGTAGAATAGTAGATCAGTTTAATAAACCTGCTATTATTATTTCTGAAAATGGAAATGAATCTAAGGGTTCAGGTAGGTCTGTATCCGGTATTGATATAGGTGTAATGATTACTGCTGCCAAACAATCAGGTATATTGGTTAATGGAGGAGGACATCCTATGGCTTGCGGTTTGACTATTAAAAAAGAAAAAATAAATGATTTGAGAATATTTCTTAATAATAAAATTAACAATCAAGCTAAAACTATTAAAAAAGAATATTTTGTAGATATGGCAGTTTCTGTAAGTGGAGCTATTCCAAGTTTAATTAAGCAGTTAAGTTTAATAGAACCCTTTGGAGCTGGAAATCCTGAGCCAAAATTTATAATTAAAGATGCGAATCTTTATAATGTTAAAATAGTAGGAGAAAAACATATTAAATGTAGTATTTCAGATACTTCTAATCATAGATTAGATGCTATAGCATTTAGAAGCGTTGGGACTGCTTTAGGAAAAAGCCTTTTGAATAAATATCAGGCGCATGTTATTGGAAGATTAAAAATATCAGAATGGAATGGCAGAGAAAGTTTACAAATGCTTATCGAAGATGTAATAGAATTGTAACTTTAAGAATATAACTAACAAATTTAAATAGGTAAATATATATGTGTTCTTCAGATGATATTAAAACAGTTGTTTTTCCAGTTGCTGGATTAGGTTCTAGATTTTTACCTGCTACTAAAATTGTTGCAAAAGAGCTTTTACCTATTTTAGATAAACCTCTTATAGATTATGCAGTATGTGAAGCAAAAAAAGCAGGAATAGAGAGATTTATTTTTATTAATTCTCCTAATAAACAATCTATTACTAATTATTTTAAAAAAAATAAAAATTTAGAGAGTGAATTAAAAGATAAAAAATCTGAACATTTAGAATTAATATCTAAAAATTTAATTTCGGAAAATAATTTAATAGAAGTAATTCAAGACAAGCCTTTAGGTTTAGGGCATGCAATTTGGTGTGCTAGGAAATATATTTCTGGACCTTTTGCTGTAATGTTACCAGATGATTTAATAATATCAGGAGTTCCATGTATTAAACAACTAATAAAGGCTTATAAAAATTTTAAATCTAATGTAGTGGCAATTCAGGAAGTAGATGAAAATAATATTAATAAATATGGAGTTATTGATTATTATAAAAATGAAAGTAATACATATCATATTAAGGATATGATTGAAAAGCCAGATAAAAAAAATGCACCATCAAATTTGGCTATAATAGGTAGATATATTTTAAATCCTAGTATAATAAAAGAGTTGTCAAATCATGAGTTAGGTGCCGGAGGAGAAATACAATTAACGGATGCAATTAAAAAACTAATAATTAATGAAAATGTTATAGGTTATAAATTTGAAGGAAACAGATTTGATTGTGGAAATGTAATAGGTGCACTAAATGCACAACTATCAATAGCTATGAATGACGACAAATATAAAAGTCAAATTAAAGAAATCATTAAAAACTTAAGTAAGGAATAAATTTATGAATATTTCTATTATAGGAACTGGCTATGTTGGATTAGTATCAGGTGCTTGTTTTTCCGAATTTGGCTTTAATGTAACATGTATAGATAAAGATAAAAATAAAATAAATAATCTAAATAATGGTTTAATTCCTATATATGAACCTAGTTTAGAGGATTTAGTAAAGAAAAATGTTAAAGCAAAAAGATTATCTTTCTCTACAAATTTAGCTGAAGATTTTGAAAATAGTGATGCAATATTTATAGCTGTTGGTACTCCTACAAATATAAAAAATAATAAAGCAGATTTAAAATATATATATGAAGTTGCTAAAGAAATAGCGGAATTGATTAATATAGACGCCGATCCAAAATTAATAGTTACAAAGTCTACAGTTCCAGTTGGTACCGGTAAAAATATTGAGTCGTATATGCTTAATTATAGAAAAGAACTTAAAATAAACCTTAATTTTGAAGTTGCCTCAAATCCTGAGTTTTTAAGAGAAGGTTCAGCTATAGAAGATTTTATGAGGCCAGACAGAGTTATATGTGGAGTAGAAAGTAATTTTGCTAAATCTATTTTAGAAAAATTATATAGGCCATTAAATTTAAGAGAAACTCCTATTCTTTTTTCTAAAAGAGAAACGGCAGAACTCATAAAATATGCCGCTAACGGCTTTTTAGCTACTAAAATAACTTTTATTAATGAAATGGCTGATATTTGCGAAAGGGTAGGAGCCGATATTCAAGAGGTAGCAAAAGGAATAGGTTTAGATGGAAGAATTGGTTCAAAATTTCTCCATCCTGGTCCTGGTTTTGGCGGCTCTTGCTTTCCAAAAGATACAAGAGCTTTATCTGAGATAGGAAAAGAAGTAGGTGCTAAAAGTGCAATAATAGATAGTGTTATTAAGGTTAATGAGGCCAGAAAAGTTAATATGGTTAAAAAAATAAAAGATGCTCTAGGACCATTAAAAAATAAATCTCTTTCTATACTAGGTATAACCTTTAAACCAAATACAGATGATATGAGAGAGTCTCCTTCTTTAGTGATAATTCCTGAATTAATTAAAATTACTAAAGAGGTAAAAGTATATGACCCTGCAGGAATGTCTATTGCAAAAGAAATGAAAGAATTTGAGGGTGTAACATGGATGAATGATACATATGAATGTATTAATAATACTGATGCAATTGTTTTGATTACTGAGTGGAATGAATTTAGGGCTTTAGACTTATATAAAGTAAAAACTTTATTAAATAAGCCTGTTATCATAGACCTACGCAATATATATAAACCAGATTCTATGAGTGAATTGGGGTTTCAATATGTGAGTATAGGCAGAGGTAGTATTTAAAATATGTCTAATAATCACTTTTTTAATAAAAATATATTACGCGCATATGATATTAGGGGTGAATTTGGTAATACTTTAAATAATATTGATGCTGAGAGATTAGGTAATATTTTTGCTTCTTCTTTTAGTCAAAAACAAAAAGTTATTATTGTTTGTAGAGATGGAAGGTTATCTTCTCCTGAGTTAGTTGAAAACTTAAAAAAAGGCTTATATGAGTCAGGAGCAGATGTAATAGATATTGGGTTAGGACCATCACCAATGTTATATTTTGCTGCTCATTATTTGAAATCAGATGGGGCAATTATGGTAACAGGGTCACATAATCCTCCAAATCATAATGGTTTTAAAATTATGAGAGGAAAAATACCATTTTTTGGAAAAGATATACTTGATATTGGAGAGAAAGCTAGAAATGGAGAATGGAATTATCGGCTTGGAAGTAAAGAAGATTATTTTATTTCAGATAAATATATAGATGTTTTACTTAAGTCTATAAAATTAGATAAGTTTAATAAATCTTTGAAAGTTGCTTGGGATCCAGGAAATGGTGCTGCAGGAGATATTATTTCAAAAATTGTAAATTTATTGCCGGGAGAGCATACCTTAGTTAATGAAAATATAGATGGTATGTTTCCATCGCATCATCCTGACCCTACAGACCCAAAAAATTTAGAACAATTGATTAACTTAGTAATAGATAAAAAACTAGATATTGGTTTAGCTTTTGATGGAGATGGTGATAGATTAGGAGTAGTATCTAGCAGTGGTAATATAGTTTGGGGAGACCAGCTTTTAGCATTTTTGTCAAAAGAAGTTTTATGCGATATGCCAAATTCACCAATAATAGCAGATGTAAAGGCTTCTCAAAACTTATTTCAAGAAATAGAAAAATTAGGTGGAGTTCCAGTTATGTGGAAAACTGGACATTCGTTTATCAAATCTAAAATGAAAGAAATATCTTCACCATTAGCTGGTGAGATGTCTGGTCATATATTTTTTGCTGATAGATATCTTGGGTACGATGATGGAATATATGCAGCATTAAGAGTACTAGAATTAATTAACGATAAATTCACTTTAGATAATTTTTTAAATAGTCTTCCTAAGACATATTCCACACAAGAGATTAAAATAAAGTGCTCTGATGATAAAAAATTTAGGGTAATTGAAGAGTTATATAGTATTCTAAATAATGAAAAGATTAAAGTAAATAGGATAGATGGTTTAAGAATAGAAAAGGAAGATGGTTGGTGGTTATTAAGAGCATCAAATACTCAAGCAGTTTTAGTAGCTAGAATTGAAGCAAAAAGTAAAAAATCACTCAAAGATTTTCAAAAAGAGCTGAATTTTTATTTAAATAAGTTTAATTTAAGTTTAACTTAATATCTATATTTTGTAGAATTCATTATAAAAATGTTTATATAATGTTATATATGGATATTATTTAATCGAAAACGGGATTTAATTTCATGACTTCTAAAGATAATAATACAAATTCTAATAATACAGGAACTATTATTGAGGAAAAAATAGAAGTAAAAAAACCATCTTTTTACCAGGTTTTAATAATGAATGATGATTATACTCCAATGGAATTTGTTATTTTAGTTTTAGAAAGATTTTTTAAAAAAACTAGAACTGAAGCTACGCAAATAATGTTACATGTACATCAAAAAGGTATGGGCGTATGTGGATTATATCCTTATGAAATAGCTGAATCTAAGGTTGTTCAAGTTATGGATTTCGCAAGAAAAAATGAGCATCCACTTCAATGTACTATGGAAAAAGAATAATGCTTTCTAGTAGATTAGAAAAAACATTAAATAGATCTTTCAAGATTGCTGCTGAAAATAAACATGAGTATGTTACCTTAGAGCATTTATTATGTGCTTTAATAGATGATGAAGATGCAAATGAGGTATTAATATCATGTAATGTAGATATTGAAGAATTAAGAGCTGTTCTAAATGATTTTATTGTTAATGAATTAACGGCCTTACAATTAAATAAAGGTGAAGAGGTTAAACCTACTACTTCATTTCAAAGAGTAATACAAAGGGCAGCTAATCACGTTCAAATGTCTGGCAGTGAAGAAGTAACTGGAGCAAATATCCTTGTAGCTATCTTTAGTGAAAGAGAGAGTCATGCAGTATTTTATTTAAATAAACAAAATATGACAAGACTTGATGCCGTATCTTATATAAGTCATGGTTCAAAATCAGATGGAATATATAAGGAAAAAACAAACCAAAATTCTGAAAATAATACTGATAATAAAAAGAAAAGTATAATTGAAACATATTGTATTAATTTAAATTTAAAAGCTAAAAAAGGAGAAATTGATCCACTTATTGGAAGAGATAAAGAGGTAGATAGAACTATACAAGTTTTATGCAGAAGAACTAAAAACAATCCTTTATATGTGGGAGATCCTGGAGTAGGAAAAACAGCAATAGCAGAGGGTCTAGCAAGAAAAATTGTTAATGGGGATACGCCAGATATTTTAAAAGAAGCTATAATCTTCAGCTTAGATATGGGAACCTTGTTGGCAGGGACTAGATATAGAGGAGATTTTGAGGAAAGACTGAAAGCGATATTGAGAGAGGTATCTCAAGATAGTAGAGCAATCTTATTTATTGATGAAATACATACAGTTGTTGGAGCAGGAGCGACTAGTGGTGGCTCAATGGATGCATCTAATCTCTTAAAGCCAGCATTAGCATCGGGAGAACTAAAATGTATAGGATCAACTACTTATAAAGAATATAGAAGTCATTTTGAGAAAGATAGGGCTTTAGTTAGAAGATTTCAAAAAATTGATATAGCAGAGCCTACAAAAAAGGATGCGGTAAAAATTTTAAATGGTTTAAAAATTTATTATGAAGAGCATCACGGAGTTAAATATACGCATGCTGCCATAAAAGCCGCAGTAGATTTAAGTGATAGATATATTGGTGATAGAAAGTTACCTGATAAGGCAATTGATGTAATAGATGAGTTGGGAGCTTCTCAAAGGTTATTACCTCCTTCAAGAAGAAAAAAAATGCTTGGTGTTTCTGACCTTGAAAATATTATTTCTAAAATAGCTAGAATTCCGTCTAAAAGAGTTAATACTAGTGATAAAGATCAATTATTAAACCTTGAAAGAGATTTAAAATTAGTGGTTTATGGTCAGGATGAGGCAGTTAATGAGCTTTCTGACGCGATTAAATTAGCTAGAGCAGGATTAAGGGATATTGATAAACCAATTGGTTGTTATTTATTTACAGGACCAACAGGAGTAGGTAAAACTGAGGTATCCAAACAATTAGCTAGAAATTTAGGCTTAGAATTAATGAGATTTGATATGTCGGAATATATGGAGAGGCATTCTGTTTCTAGGTTAATAGGTGCTCCTCCGGGATATGTTGGGTTTGATCAAGGAGGTTTGCTTACAGATAAAGTAGATCAAAATCCTCATGCTGTATTGCTATTAGATGAAATTGAGAAAGCTCACCCTGATTTATTTAATATTCTTCTACAAATTATGGATCATGGAAAACTAACAGACCACAATGGTAAGACCATTGATTTTAGAAATATTATTTTAATAATGACATCAAATGCCGGTGCAGCAGATTTGGCTAAAGCTCCAATAGGTTTTGAAAGAAAAAATAGAACAGGTGATGATACTGAGGCAATAAAAAATTTGTTTGCTCCTGAATTTAGAAATAGATTAGATGCAATAATAAAATTTAAAAATCTAAATGAGGATGTAATTGAAAAAATTGTTGACAAGTTTATTGATCAATTAGAAGCACAGTTAGAAGAAAAAAAGATATCAATAGAGCTAGATATAAGCGCTAAATTATCATTAGCTAAAAAAGGTTTTGATCCAGTATTTGGCGCACGACCGTTGGCTAGAGTAATTCAGGAAGAAATAAAAAAACCACTTGCTAATAAAATCCTATTTGGTGATCTGGTAAATGGTGGTCACATAAAAATTTCGTTCAAAAAAGAAATATTTAAATTTGATATATCACTGGCTTCAAAATCTAAAGAAAAAAGTATAAATTAATTTTTTTTAAAAGGTGTAAATTCTTGATTAATGGTTTGAATATCATTATTTATAATTTCTTTTTCTTTGTTTAAAAAATCTTTTATAGCATTTCTAAAATTTATATTAGCTATATAATGTGAGCTATAGGTTTTTGCTGCTAAATATCCCCTTTGAATCTTATGCGGACCTTGAGCCCCACCTTCTACAAATTTATATTTATTTACAATAGCCCATTCAATTGCTTGATAATAGCATAATTCAAAATGTAGATATTTAATATTTTTAATAGAACCCCAATACCTGCCATAAAGTGATTTATTTCCCATTATATGCATGGCCGCTGCTATAGTTTCCCCTGATTCCTTAGCAAATATGATTAAGATTTTATTTGAAAAATTTTTTTTTAATAATTTAAAAAAATCTTTATTAAGATAAGCATTACCCCATTTTTTTTCTGAAGTGTTTATATAGAAATCATACATATAATCCCAATCCACATCTTCTATTTCTTTCCCTGATTTTAATATAATTTCAATATTTTTTTCTTTAATGTACTTTCTTTCTTTAGATATTGATTTCCTTTTTCTAGAAGTTAATGAGTTTAAAAAATCATTAAAATTTAAATAATTATCATTTTTCCAATGAAATTGTTCTCCTATTCTTGTTAAAAATGTATTTTTATTAAGGGCTATACTTTCTTGCTTAGTACAAAAAGTTATATGTGCTGAAGAAAAATTATTTTCAGTAATATTAATGATAATTTTTGCAAAGTAATTAGTGACTTCATTTTTTTTTTCTAAGGCTATACTATCTTTTATTAATATTCTATTTCCTGTAACTGGAGTAAAAGGAACTGATATTTGTAGTTTAGGGTAATATTTACCTCCAGCATTGTAATATGCATTTGCCCATGTATGATCAAATACGTATTCACCTTGACTATCTAGTTTTATATACATAGGAGCAACTGCTATTATTTCCTTCTTATCAAAAATGCATAGATAGTTAGCTAGCCACGAAGTACCAGGTCCTATTGATTTAGATTCTTCGATATTATTCAGAAATGTGTAAGATAAAAAGGGATTTGAGTTTTTAGCGCATAAATCCCATTTTTTTTTACCTATAGAAGAAATTTTATTATAAGTTTTATATGAATACATTATTTAAATTCAAATACTGCATCTACTTCCACTGGAACATTTCTTGGTAAACTATTTGTACCAACTGCAAACCTAGCATGCTTCCCGGCTTCTCCAAATACTTCGACCATTAGATCAGATGCTCCATTTGCAACTTCTGGTTGGTTATGGAAATCATTTGTACAGGAAACAAATATACCTAATTTTACGCATTTAGTTACTCTAGATAGATCACCATCTAATGCATCATTTAACACAGATATTATGTTTAGCCCACATATTCTTGCAATTTCTTTAGCTTTATTTATGTCTATATTGTCTCCAACTTTACCAGTGTGCTTTATTTCACCATTTTCGAATGGAACTTGACCAGCTATAAAGATTAAATTATTAGAAATTACATATGGTATATAATTTGCTGCAGGTTTTGGTGCAGAAGGTAAAACAATATTTAGACTTTTTAATTTTTCATCAATAATATTCATATCTCTTCCTTTACTTATCATATCATATTGATATTTTAATTTAATGTTAGTTTATGTAGCATTTAATTTTTAAAGATAAAGAGGTTTATTTTGAAAACAACTATATTTCTATTTTTTATATTTTTTTTTGCTAATATAAGTATTCATGCAAGTGATAAACATACTAATTTTACATTTAAGTCTCATGAAGCCATATATAAGTTAAATATAGGTAAAGTTACTAATTCATCACAAGTACATAATGCCGTTGGACAAATGCATTTATCCGTGAAGGAAGTATGCAATGGTTGGGTAGTAAATCAAAATACAACTATTGATATAACAGATAAAAATGGATCTCAAGTTAGAAATACATTTAGATATTCTTCATGGGAGTCAAAAAATCATGATACTTTTAGGTTTATCTCCAAAGTAATTATTAATGATAAAGAAGTTATAACTTATGAAGGAAAATCTAAAAAGACAGAAAACCATGCAGAGGTAGAATATATAAAACCAAGTAATAAAATAATAAAAATTCCTACTGATACTCTTTACCCAATTCAACATTTTTTTAGCATATTAGAGAATGATTTAACAAATAAATTTAATAACAGTCTAGTTTTTACTGGAGAAAATGATGAATCTTTAAATAACGTGACAACATTTATATTAGACAGAATGAGTAATTATAAAGTTTTACGTTCAGCTAATTTTTTATATGGAGATGTAATTTCTGAACCTAAAAATGAGATAGAAACTTTAGTAAGCTTAAATGATGGTGTTGTGCATAAGGTAATTTTTGATTATTTTGATTATCAAATTATTGGTTCCTTAAAAAAACACTATTATATTAATAAGCCAGATTGTTAAATATTCTTAAGAATAATATTTTTTAAAGAAATCCAATTATTTACTTTATAATCACAATTTTTTATCTCTGGAATAATTCTAATTAATTTTTGATTTTGTAAAAAATGGATAGTTATAATATTTTTACAACTATTACTAACAGATGAAATTTGATT
>PTKH01000025.1 GCA_002937655.1 Alphaproteobacteria bacterium MarineAlpha9_Bin3
AATTTAAAACTGCTGTTTTTTATTCAATATCAAATTGTCAAAAAGGTCTTAAGGGTATTTCTTTTGGTAATTTTCTCCTAAAGCAAGTAGTAATGGAATTAAAAAAAGAGTTTCCTAGTTTAGAAACTTTTGTAACCTTATCTCCAGTACCTGATTTTAATAAATGGCTAAAACAAAATAACCCTACTTTACATGATAAAATTATTGATAAAGATTCAATCTTAAGTGCTGAAAAAGAAATTTTAAATAACTCCATAGAGTACTTCTTTGAGGCCAAACATAAAGATGGGCTCCCACTAGATCCAGTACAAAGGTTTCACTTAAGTAATGGGGCTTCTTTAGATAAAATTCATTTTATGGGCAATCCATCAAAAAAAGGAATAGCCAATTCAGCAGGACTGATGGTTAATTATAAATATCAAATGGACAATTTAGAAAAGAATCATGAACAATACTTTTCAAGGGAAACAATTGCTGCATCTAAATCTTTGTTATCTAAATTTAATAAAGTTAAAAAAGCTTAATATTTTAACAAACTTTTAGACAATGTAATCTAATTTAACACTTAATTTTTGTCAGATAACCAGCATATAAGGCTTTAAACATCTTCCTCATGTTCTCTTAATCTTGGCATTAATTCTACAAGATTACATGGTCTATGCCTATAATCTAGTTGGTGAACTAAAATATCATCCCATGCATCTTTACAAGCTCCAACGGAGCCAGGTAAAGAAAATAAGTAAGTACCTTTAGTTACCCCTGCCATTGCCCTTGATTGAATTGTAGAAGTAGCTATTTTTTTGTAACTTAGCCATCTAAATAATTCACCAAAACCAGGTATTTCTTTTTCAAGAATTTCATTAAATACTTCCGGTGTTAAATCTCTACCAGTTATACCAGTACCTCCAGTAGTTATAACTACATCTACTTCTCGATTATTTATAAGTTCAACTAAAATATTTTTAATTTTGATTATGTCATCTTTAACAATAAACCTATCATAAACTTTATGCCCTGCTTTTAAAATACGTTCTTGTAACGTAGATCCTGATTTATCATTCTCTAGACTTCTAGTATCTGAAACTGTCAACAAAGCTATATTAACAGCTTTAAAAGCTCTATCTTTATCAATACCTAACATGCAATTACCTCTGGAAACTTAAATTATTATATTCTGGCCATTCATTATTTACTAACGCTTGTCTACTTAACTTAGGTTGTTTCAATTTATCTCTATACATCCACATATTTTTTAAAACCTTTTTAACAAACCATCTGGTTTCATAGCTTGGTATACTCTCTATATATAGTAAAGGATCAGAATAAATTTTAATTTTTTCATTCCACTTTTTAAACCTTGTAGGTCCTGCGTTCCATGCCATTAAAAGCGGTATTAACGAATTAGAAATATTTTCTTTCTCCATTAACCTTATTAATAAATTTTGCCCTATTTCTATATTATACTCTAAATCATATAATTTCCATAGATTTGCTCCTCTAATGGAACGATCTTTCATAACAGTTCTAGCCGTACTTGGCATAAGCTGTAATAATCCTCTAGCACTCCTTGGACTTTTTGCTTTTAAATAGAAACTAGATTCTTTTCTCATAAGAGACCATAGTAAAACTTCATCTATCTTTTTTTCTTGATTATTAAACCATTGAGGAGAAGGATATAATGCTAAATAACTTAACTCACCTTTTTGAAACAACTTATCACCTAATCTAAGTTGAACGGCAGGTAAGTTTAAGTAATTAGTTAATTCTAATAATTCATATATTTGATTATTACCTAATATACCATAAACAAACCTAACTTCCTGATCAGCCTCACCAAATCTACCTATATTTGATAATGCTATTGCTCTCTTAATATGCTCATTATTTAAGATATCTAATTCAAAAAAACTACCTGGTGTTTTTACTTCCCATGAAATATTTTCATTAAAACCTAAGTATTCAACAGCTAATTGTCCATAGAAAGTATTAATTTGCTTGCCTGCTGTTATAAAATATTTTTTTGCTTCTATTTTATCATTTGATTCTAAATAAATTTTAGCAGCCCAATAAGACCCTGCAGCTTTTAGCCATATATTTTTTTCAATTTTGGATAACTCTATAAAATGTTTTAGAGCTATATCTTTTTTATCTAATCTATATGCTGCCAATGCAGCTCTCCAGTATAACTTAGGGTTATCAAACCCAGAACGACTTGCTGCATTAATTGCAATTTTCATAGAAACTTTATCTTTTCCAACTGCATAGTAACCTGCAGAAATAATAGCTTTTAAATCATCTTCAATATAGTTTGGAATATCACTATTATTTAATTTCTTAAGGGCTTGAGTTGGTCTACCCCTTTTAACAAGACTTTTAATATCTCTATAAAGCGTATTATATTTTTTTGGTATAATAAAATTTTCTAAAGGAATAATACTCTTAAAGTCTCTTCCAAAACCTGCTAGTCTATTTAATTTTAATGGTCGTTTTAATGATTTAGCATCTTTAGGTTTTCTTCTTTCTGCTAGTTTCCATATTTTATCAGACATAGGATGATCAGAATATAAACTCAACCAATTTTTTAATTCTGAATATTTAGACCTATACTTTGTTGGGTGCATAAGTTTTTGATATTTTACATGTCCTAATAAGATTTTATTTTTTAACGACTGGATTATTTCGTCTGCTTCATTCCATTTTCCCAATTTTTGTAAATTAAATATTTTTTCATACTTTTGTTTATCTGCTTTACTTAAGAGTATATTTTCATCAGTATTTTTTACAGCGTCTTTTAGCATCGAATAGAAATAAGCGCTTTCATTATTTACTATATTATTATTTGCAATGCTATTAGTATAAAAACCAGATAAAAACAATAAAATGAAAATAATATATTTTATTATACCAAATTTAAAATTTGAAATTAAACGCACAATAACACCAATTTTTTTATGAATTAAGAAATATAAAAATAGTCAATATACTATAGTAGCCATAAAAAATATATCTTTAATCAAGTTAATTTCTTTCTTACAGCCTTAAGGTCTTCCCAAGTTTCTTTCTTACTTTCTAAATTTGCCAGAATATAACGTGGATGAAACATAGAAATTCCTGGAATTGAGTTAGAAATATTATCTATTTCTATATCGAACCACTTTCCTCTTGTTTGAAAAATACTCTTATCTATATTTGTAAGTATTTTTGTAACTTCTGCGCCTAACATAATTATAACTTTAGGTTGAACAATTAAAATTTGTTTTTTTATTATTTTATTGATCATATCTTTATCAATACTATCGGATAACAAATATATATTTGTATAATATGTATTGCTCTGATCGAAACCAATAGCTTTTAACATTGCATCTAGTAACTTTCCTACTTCGCCATGAAAAGGTTTTTCATTATTATTAATATTAACATCTGATTTATCTCCTATAACCATTAGATCTGAATTTTCAAATCCATCATAAGAAAAAGCATTAATATTTAAATCAGGTATTTTTGATAATAAATATTTTTTTAATGATTTAATATTATCTATATTTTCAAAATTAAAGTTTTGTGGAATTTTTGAATCAATTTTTTCCTCTTCAAAATATTCAGGATTAGAAATTAATCCATAAAAGTCCCTTTTATCAGAATTTAAAGGCTCGCTGCAACCTATATCACCAAGCCATTTAATTGCTTCGATCAATATTAAGTCGTTATCTTTTGCTGACATAAAAAAATGAGTTTAAATTGAGCCGTAAGGAATAGGCCTACCTTCATTATCTTTAATTAATTTTCCTGCTTCATCTTGAGCAGCAATATAATTACCATGGCCTAACCATGAGCCTATATACCTAACTGGTTTAGCAACTTTACCATTAAAAGTTTTATCTTTTTGTTTCTCGCCTCTTGCAGCAGGATTGTTTTTTGTAATAGCCAATGAATTTTCCTTTATTCTACTTAAAATATTTATTTTAAAATATATAACCTTTTTACAAAAACCTATATAATCAAAAAATAAAAAAAATACAATCCATAATATACATATTTTAGTATAGTTTGTATTATGTTTTTTATAAGGAGTTTATTATGCATTTAAAAAAAATTATACATATTTTTATATTTATTATTTTTAGTGGGCAAGTAAATGCAGATAACTGGAGGCCTAACCAAGTTGGTGCGTTTCTAAGTAGTAAAATTGCACGTTCTATTACAGATATTGAAAATTCAGCTTATTTTGCTGAATATTCTTATAATCGTAATCCTGATTCATTTGCTTTAGGTGCAATTGCATTAGAAGCCTTACTGGCTAATGGTCAAATTACAGAAGCACTTCCTATTGGTTTAAAAATTTCAAAAGATATGCCTGAGATAACATTAGCACAATATATTAATGTAATAAATAATCTAAATTCAAATGCTAATGAAGAAGTTTTAAGCACTCTTTTGAATGTTTCTCCCAACGGAATTGATAACTTCATTCTTCCTATCCTTCAAACATGGGCAGCTGCAGGCTCAAATAAAGAGTTAGGAGGTCTTGAAATTATGAAGGGACAAGCAAATAGAGGAGTTTTAGAACCTCTTTATGATTATCATAGTGCTTTAATTTATGAATTTATAGGAAATATAGAAAAAGCTAAAGTAGCATATAAAAATATAATAGAACGTTCTAATAATGCTAACGCGCACGTATATTCAAAGGCTGCTATATTTTTTGTTAATAATGGTTATTCAGAACTATACAATGAAACCTTAATAAAATTAGAAAAAATAGACCCTTATAGCAATGAATTATTCATTTTAAAAAACTCCAACTCTTATTCTAGTAAAAATAAAATCAATACAATAAAGCTCGGAATAGCAGAAGTTTTTCTAAATGCTGCAGAAATATTATTTAATGAGGGTTTAGATAGACAAGCCCTAATTTATGCACAAATTTCTTCTTATCTAGCTCCTAATTCAGACAGTGCTTTTTACCTATTAGGAAGAATATTTAGATCAATAGAGAATAATGAAAGGGCTATTTCATATTTTAAAAAAGTTAATCAGTATTCTCTTGTCGCACATGATGCTAATATAAATTATGCAGAAACATTATATGATTTAGAGGGTATATCTAATTCAACTCAATATTTAGAAAGTTTTAAGGAATTATTTCCAACTAATATTAACTATTTTAGAACTTTAGCTGAGTTATTTTATAAAAACGACGATTTCAAAAAGTCTATTGAATATTACGATCAAATTTTTCAAAAAATTGATAATATTGAATTTAAACATTGGCCTCTATTTTATTCTAGCGGTATAGCATTAGAAAGAGGAAAAAATTGGGAAAGAGCAGAAAAACAATTCTTAACTGCTCTAAAGTTTGTTCCTAATAATCCACAGGTTTTAAATTATTTAGGTTATTCGTGGATAGATAAAGGCATTAATATTAATCAAGCATTAGAAATGATAATTAATGCTGCAGAACAAAGACCAGATGATGGATATATTATTGATAGTTTAGGATGGGCATATTACCAAATAGGAAATTATGAAGAAGCTGTTGTAAACCTTGAGAAGGCAGTTGCATTAGTAAGTGACTCTGTAATTATTGATCATCTAGGAGATGCATTATTTTTTTCAGGTAGAAAAATAGAAGCAGTATTTCAGTGGAAAAGAGCATTAGAATTTAATCCTAGTAATGAATTAATTAAATTACTAAATGATAAAATTGATGGAAATATTTTACCTAAAGCAGGTGTCAATGCTACCTCTAAACCTATCTAATATGCAATATAGTAGAATTGAGAAAGCCTATGCTAAAATTAACCTTAATTTAAATATAATAAATAAAAGACAGGATAATTATCATAATTTAGACTCAGACATTATATTTGCAAATATATATGATTCTATTTCCATCAAATGCCAAAACACAAAAAATAATAAAATACAATTAATTATTAGCGGTAAATTTAAAAATGATATTATTGGTGAAATTAAAGAAAATATAGTTTATAAATCAGCCCGCTTTTTTATGAAAAAATATAAAATTGATAACGATTTAATTATTAACCTTAATAAATCTCTGCCTGTTGCGTCAGGAATAGGAGGAGGTTCTGCTGACGCTGCCGCAACATTAAGAAAATTATCAGAAATTTTTAATATTAGTAAAAAATCTTATGATTATTCATTTATAAAAGAAGTTGCTAAAAAACTAGGAGCAGACGTCCCAGCATGTATTTATTCTACTCCTCTCAAAATTAGAGGAATTGGTGATAAAATTTTTATGTTGCCTATACAGTTAAAAATGATTCTATCGAGATATAATTATATTGTTTTAATAAACCCAAATATTTCTTTATCTACTAAATTTGTTTTTAATAGGTGGAAGAACAGCCTCCCTTTAACTCGAGTAAACAACAAAAATAATTTTTATCCTAAAATTGGAATAAATAATTTAAAACCTGCCGCCGAAAATATTGAATCCTCAATTATCTTTATTCAAGAGATCTTATCATCACAACCTGGAATAGAATTCTATGGTATGTCTGGAAGTGGAGCTACTTGTTACGGTATTTTTAAGAATAAAAATTTGGCCATTAAAGCAAAGAACTACATAAAAAAAATTAGGCCCAAATGGTGGATAGATTATTCTTCAATAAAAAACTAGAGTAATTCTTTTAAACTAGAAGGTTCAGCTATATTATTTCTTTTTGCACATTGAAAGACAGTATTCATTAATAAGCAAGCTATAGTCATAGGCCCCACACCTCCTGGAACAGGAGTAATATAAGATGTTATTTCTTTAGCTTCATCGAATTTGATATCTCCAACCAATTTATTTTTACCTTCTATCTTTAGTCTATTAATTCCTACATCAATAGCTATCGCATCTTTCTTAATCCAACTATAAGTTACTAAGTTTGGTATCCCTGCGGCGGCTATAATTATATCACCTTCTTTTACAATATTTTTTATATTCTTAGTTTTTGAATGAACAACAGTTATAGTACAATTTTCTTTTAATAATAATTGAGCCATTGGTTTACCTACTATATTACTTCTACCAATAATTACTGCATGTTTTCCTTTTAAATCTACATTAATACTTCTTAACATTAATAGACAGCCTAAAGGCGTACAGGGAATTACTCCATCTCTATCTATAAAAAGACTACCTGCATTTAAAATATTAAACCCATCTACGTCTTTACTTGGATCAATAGAATCAATAACTAAATCAGAGTCTATGTGCTTTGGAAGAGGTAATTGAACAAGTATTCCATCAACAGCATTATCTTTATTTAAATTTTTAATAAGCTCCAAAAGATCCTCTTCTGAAACATTTTCAGGTAATGCATATTGAAATGATTTAATTCCTACTTCATTTGCTGATTTACCTTTATTTTTGACATATATAGAACTTGCAGCATCTTTACCTACAATAATTGTAGCTAAACCTGGAAAAATGCTTTCTTTACCTAATTCAGATACAGCTATAGAAACTTTTTCTTTTACTTTATTTGCTAACAGTTTACCGTCTATTATTTTTGCTGTCATACAAAGGTTTTTAAGCATTAATATTATCTGTGTCAATTAGTTGCGCATTAAAGATAAATAAATTTATAGTTACTCTTGCCTAAATGTCATTCTAACGCTAAATATTCTATTCAAAGACTTTAAAACATATTGGGGCGTGGCCAAGCGGTAAGGCACCGGTTTTTGGTATCGGCATCCCTGGTTCGAATCCAGGCGCCCCAGCCACAAAAATATATAAAATTTACTTTTTTATTATAATTATTTTTAAATATAATATAATGTTTAGGATAAATCTTAATTATAACAAAAGAGAAATCATTTGGACGGCAATTCTTCAGAAATAGAAAAAAATAATATTGAAGAAAATTGGTCTACTACTGTCAGATTTGCAGGAGATTCTGGGGATGGAATGCAGCTCACAGGAGGTAGATTAACCTTTGAAGCTGCTATTTCTGGAATGGGTTTAGCTACTTTTCCAGATTATCCAGCAGAAATAAGGGCTCCAGCAGGAACCACTTTTGGAGTATCCTCTTTTCAAGTAAGATTTGGAGAAGGCTTAATTGCAAGTTCTGGAGATCATGCTGATATCTTAGTCGCTATGAATCCAGCTGCCTTAAAGGTAAATATTAAAGAGGTTTTACCGGGCGGTCTGCTAATATTAGACAGTAGTAGTTTTAACGATAGAGGAATTAAAAAAGCTGGCTATGAAGAAAACCCGATGGAAAATAATTCTTTAGCAGGATTACAAATTATATCTGCTGATATTTCTAATCTTACGATAGAGGCAGTAAAGGAATTTGGGCTTGGCAATAAGGATGGTTTGAGATGTAGAAATATGTGGACATTAGGTTTAATACTTTGGCTATTTACTAAAGAAATTTCTGAAACTGTTGATTGGCTAGAAAATAAATTTGGTAAAGATAGTATTTTAACTAAAGCAAATGTAGCAGCGCTAAATGCAGGTCACACTTATGCTGAAAATTCTGAAATTTCTAGTGACATATTAAGAAAAGTAGTTCCAAAATCAACTCCTAAAAAGGGTAAATGGAGAGCAATTACTGGAGCTGAATCTCTAGCATTTGGTTTGGCTACAGGAGCTATAAAATCAAAATTAAATATGACCTTATGCTCCTATCCTATTACTCCAGCTTCTCCAATTATGCATTATTTAGCTAATTATGAGTTAAAAGGAATAAGTATATATCAAGCAGAGGACGAAATAGCAGCTTGTTGTTCTGCTATAGGAGTTTCTTATGCAGGAGGTTTAGGAGTTACATCTAGCTCAGGACCAGGCATATCATTAAAAACTGAAGCAATAGGATTAGCTGTTTCAGTAGAATTGCCATTAATAATTATAAATAGTCAAAGAGCAGGGCCATCTACAGGACTTCCAACAAGAGCTGAGCAATCAGACCTTATGCAAGCTATTTATGGAAGGCACGGCGAAGCTCCATTAGTTGTTTTAGCGCCGAAGAGTCCTTCAGATTGTTTTGAAATAGCACAAAAAGCTATTTATATCTCTATAAAATATATGACTCCCGTCATGATACTTTCTGATGCATACTTAACTAACGCATCTGAACCATGGCTAATTCCAGATATTTCTAAAATAAAAGATAATTCTGTATCTTTTGGAGAGTATCATGAAAATTATATGCCATTTGAAAGAAATCCAGATACATTGGCAAGGAAATGGGTCAAACCTGGTACTAAGGGAATGGAACATAGAATAGGTGGTTTAGAAAAAGATTCTATATCCGGTAATATAAGCTATGATCCGGAAAATCATCAAAAAATGACAAACCTAAGAGCAAAAAAAATACAGAATATTCAAAAAGAGTTTAATAAAATAGAAATAATTGGGCCAGATAAAGGTGATTTACTTGTTATTGGTTGGGGATCAACTAACGGTCCGATTTCTGAAGCTCGGGAATTACTTACTAATAAAGGATACACTATTTCCCATAGTCAGATTTCTTGTTTATGGCCAATATCAGATTCTTTAAAAGTAATAGCTTCAAAATTTAAGTCAGTAATTGTTATAGAAATGAATGATGGTCAATTATTTAATCTACTTAAAGTAGATACTATACCGAATGCAAAGTCTCTAACGCAAGTCTCAGGAAAACCATTTAGAGTATCTCATTTAATAGATGAATTTAAAAATATTATAGAGCTTGGAAATTAGCATGAGTATAAATGAAGAACCTACTAAACTTAAACCAACAGATTATGCTTCTGATCAAGAAGTAAGATGGTGCCCTGGATGTGGCGATTATGCAATACTAAATGCTGTTAAAAAAACACTAGCTGACAAACAAGCTAAAAAAGAAAATACTGTCTTTGTCTCAGGAATTGGTTGTTCTTCCAGATTACCTTATTATATGGCCACATATGGCTTTCACACAATACACGGAAGAGCTCCCGCCTTTGCGGCAGGCATTAAAATTACTAATCCCGAATTAGATGTATGGGTAATAACTGGAGATGGAGATGCTCTATCTATAGGAGGGAATCATTTTATTCATTTACTAAGAAAAAACTTAAATTGCCAAGTATTATTATTTAATAATGAAATTTATGGATTAACAAAAGGACAGGCTTCACCAGCATCTAGGACAGGGACAATATCACCTTCTACTCCAGGTGGTTCTTTAGAAGCTCCTATTTCAGCTTGCGAGCTAGCACTAAGCTCTGGGGGAACATTTATAGCTAGAGGAGTAGATACAGCCATTAAACAACTTGTTCCGACTCTTAGTAAAGCTCAAGAACACTTAGGCACATCTTTAGTTGAGATTTATCAAAATTGTATAGTATATAATGATGATGTATTTAAAAGCTTTACCGATAAATCAGTAGCATTGGAAAAACAAATACATCTTGAGCATGGAGAACCCATGTTATTTGGAGAAAATAATAAAAAAGGGCTTTCTATAAATAAAGATTATTCGGGATTAGAGGTTATAGATTTAGAACTAAACGAAAAAGATATTTCTAGAGTCCTTATTCATGATTATACAAATAAAACTATAGCGAATTTGTTAACCCAAATGGATCAAAATTCTATGCCAGTTGCACTTGGAATTATATACTGTGTTGAGAAACCTACACTAGATCAATATTATACTGAAAAGTTAAATAAACATAAAAATGAAATCAGTAATATTATGGAAAAAGGTCAAACTTGGACTATATAATATAAACAAACATTTTATAAACTAAGGACAAATTTATGATAAAAGTGCTTCTAATATTCTTATATTTACTAAGTGTAAACATTAATCTTACCGCTTATGCCGATGACTCTCCAACAAAAAATGACATAGTTGATATTTTTAAAAGGTCCATGAATCATTGGAAAATTAACTATGATAATCTTGATGAAAATAAATCTGGCGCTGCTTGTATTCCTTGGCAAACAATAGATAAAACTTTTATTAAAGAAGGCATATTTACAGCTCTTGGCTATGGCTTTAATCTTTATGACATAAAAATTGCTAAAAAGGCTGCTTTAGAAGGCTGCGAGAGAATGCGAAGAGCCAATAATATTATGAACACATGTAAGTGTGAGATGGTATTATATAATAATGATATTTTATTAGAGTAAAAAAATGAATAATAAAATTGAAAGAAGCCTAAATTTGCTACTTGATACCGCAAAAAAATTAGGAGCTGAATGCACAACTGTATCAGCAAATGAAAATACTTCGATAAATGTTGCTGCAAGATTAGGTAAATTAGAAAATGTTGAGAGAAATGAATCTAGTAGTATAGGACTAGAAATCATAGATAATAAAAGGAAAGTCTCATTATCAAGTACTAATTTAAATGAGAGATCTCTTGAAGAATTAGTTCAAAATGCGATGAATATGGTAAAATCTATTCCAATAGATGAGTATTGTGGATTAGCAGATAAAGATATGCTTTATAACGGTAATCTAGATTTAAATTTAGTCGATAAATATATTCCAACCAATAACGATCTACTGAACAACGCAATCGAAGCAGAAAATAGCGCTTTAAGTTTTAAAGAGATTACAAATTCGGAAGGAGCATCTTCTTCTTATTCAAAAAATACATTTTATCTCGCTACTTCAGATGGGTTTTTTAATAAAAGTAATAAAACAAATTACTCTTCTGGTATATCTGTAATTGCTGGTGAAGGTACTGGAATGGAAAGAGATTATGAATATAAATCAAAAGTTCATTACGAAGATTTAGAAACACCAAAACATATTGGAGAGACAGCTGCTAAAAGAGCAATATCAAGGTTGAATCCTAAGAAAGTTAAAAGTAATTCTGTTCCCGTAATATTTGATCCTCGTGTATCCGGTAGCCTTTTATCACTATTTATTGGAGGAATATCAGGCCAAGCAATTGCAAGAGGAACATCTTTTCTAAAGGATAAAATGAATAAAAATATATTTAAAAAAAATATTCAGATTATTGATGAACCTCTAATAAAGAGAGGTGCTAGATCTCGTACTTTTGATGGAGAAGGTGTAGAAACTAAAAAAATAAATTTAGTAAAAAATGGCAAACTTAAATCTTGGATTCTAAATTCTCAGTATGCCAGACAATTAAATTTAAAAACTACAGGTCATTATAGTGGTGTTTCTAATTTGTATATGCTGCCTGGAGAAACTTCAAATTTAGACTTAATAAAATCTATAAAAGAAGGTTTTTATATTACTGAGATGCTAGGTATGTCTTTCAGTCAAGTTACTGGCGATTACAGTAGAGGGGCATCAGGTTATTGGATTGATAAAGGTGAAAAAGCTTATCCAGTAAGTGAAGTGACAATAGCAGGAAATATTTTAGATATGTATAAAACACTTACTCCAGCCTCAGACTTAAAAATGATTAATGGGATAGATGCTCCTACTTTAATGATTGATAAAATGATAGTTGCAGGATTATAATAAAATTATAATTAAAAGAAGGAAGACATAAAAAGTGTTAGCCGTCCTCCTAAATAAATCGTACTTCATATTATGGATAATACTTACTCCAATTATACCAATTATTTTTATCTATAGAATTTTAAGAGGTAAAGAAACATATAAGAGAATTAATGAAAGGGTAGGTTATTCTTTTATAAAAAAACCAAAAAAAGAATTAATATGGATAAATGCCGTTAGTTTAGGAGAATTACGATCAACCATACCTCTTATAAGAGTATTAATTAAAGAAAATTATAATATTCTTATTACTACGGTTACCTTGACCAGCGCTTCCCATGTACAAACAATTATCAAAGAAATTGATAATAGTAAAATTATTCACCAATTTAGTCCTATAGATCATCCTTTTTCTGTTAGAATATTTTTAAACCATTGGAAACCTTCTTGCATTATTTTAATAGAATCTGAGATTTGGCCAAATCTAATTAATCATGGCTATAAAAAAAATATACCTCTAGTTTTACTTCAAGGAAGAATAGCTGAAAAATCATATAAAAGGTGGCTTTGGTTAAATAATTTTTCATCATGTTTATTTAGCAAATTCAGCATAGTAATTACTCAAGATTATATAAATGGTGAGAGATTTAGAAAGTTAGGGGCAACTAATATTGTTAAGGGAATAAATTTAAAAAATTTCGTCCCAGCTCCTTATATGAAGAAAAATAAAGAAACAGAATTTTTATCTAGTGTTAATTCTAAGAACATTCTTCTTTTTGCTAGCCTTCATGACAGTATAGAATTTGAAGCAGCGATAACATCACATCAAAAAACAAAAAAATATATTCATAATTTAATAACTGTTATAGTGCCCCGTCACCCAGATAAAGCTAAAGATATTTTATATTTAAGTAAAAAAAACAACCTTAATACTTTATTAAGAAGTGAAAATCATAAAATAGATATTAATACTGACATATATATAGCTGATACTATCGGAGAACTGGGAAGTTTTTTTAAATTTGCAGATGTTTGTTTTATAGGTGGTTCACTTTCAAATAAGGGAGGACATAATTTAATAGAACCAGCAAAAGAAAAATGTGCCATAATTTATGGTCCAGACGTCAGAAACCATCAAGAGATATCTGATAAATTATTAAAAAATAATGCTTCGATACAAGTAATGAATATACAAGAACTGCATAAAGAAATAATTAATTTATATCTAAATAAAGAAAATATTAAAAAATTATCAAATTTAGCTTATAACATAACAAATGAGTTAGATAACTCTATTCAAGTTATTATTAATAAACTTAAGCCATATTTAATGAAATAATGGAGTGTCAAATTGAAAACACCTATATTTTGGTACAAAAAGAAAAATATCTTTTCGTTACTTTTAATTCCTTTCTCTTTTATATGGTTAATAGGTAGCTTTCTAAATAAGAAAAAGGCAGTTAGATATGATATTCCCATTATTAAAATTGGGAACGTTGTAGCTGGTGGTGCTGGGAAAACTCCTACAGTTTTATCTCTAAGTGAAAAATTAATTAGCTCAAAAATTAATGTGCATATTATTTGTAGAAGCTATAAAAGTTCCGTAAATAAAAGTGTACAAGTTAATACTAAAATACATACCTATAAAGAAGTTGGAGATGAAGCATTAATGTGTGCAGCTGTTGCACCTACTTGGGTTGGAAAAAAAAGATCTGATAGTATAAATAATGCAATAAATAATGGAGCAGATTTAATTATCTTGGATGATGGACTTCAGGATGAAAGTATTTATTCTAATCTAAATATTATTGTATTTAATGGTTTTCAAGGGATAGGTAATGGAAGAATTATTCCAGCAGGTCCGATGAGAGAAAATTTAAATAAAGCTATAAATAAATCACATTTAGCATTAATTATAGAAGAAGATAAAAATAATATATCACAGCTTATAAATAAAAGTTTACCAATAATTCACTCAAATTTAATAATTGAGGATAAATATATTAATAATTTTAAAAATAAAAATGTCATAGCTTTCTGTGGAATTGGTTATCCAGAAAAATTTTATAACAGCTTAAAAAAAATAGGTTGTAAAATATTATATACTAAATCTTTTCCAGATCACTATCACTATTCAGAAAAGGATATAAAATATTTATTAAAAAAATCTCATGAATTAAACTCATTATTAATCACAACAGAAAAAGACCATATAAAGATTATGAAAGATTTTAAAAACAGAATTTATTATTTTCCCATAAAAATTGAATTGAATAATTTTAAAGTTTTAGACGATCTATTATTATCTATTATTTAGAGTAAATGTTAAGATTATGAAAAAATTATTAATTTATATTATTTATTTATTAGAAGCTTTTACTCTGTGTTTATGGATAGTGCTATGCCGAATAATTGGTTTAGATTTGTCATCTAAACTAGGATCTTTAATTTTTAAGTTAATTGGGCCCTTAACAAAATTTGACAGTAGAGCAAAAAAAAATATAAATAAAATTTTTCCTAAATTAGATACTAATAGTCAAAAAAAAATAAAAAGAGATATGTGGGATAACTTGGGAAGAAATATTGGTGAATTTGTTTTTGCAAATAAACTTAATCCTTATGATACAAAAAATATTAATTCAATTAAAAACAAACCAAGATTTATTATAGAAGGAGAAGACTACTTAAATGAAG
Organism: Alphaproteobacteria bacterium MarineAlpha9_Bin3; assembly: GCA_002937655.1. Lineage (GTDB taxonomy): Bacteria > Pseudomonadota > Alphaproteobacteria > TMED109 > TMED109 > TMED109. The sequence continues at coordinate 15,114 of PTKH01000025.1, forward strand.
TTTACAAAACCAAAAAAGGAGTTATTTTTTTTAGTGCGCATATTGCAAATTGGGAGATATGTCCTTTAATTTTATCTTCGAGGGATTTAAAAGTCACAAGTATATATAGGCATGCAAATAATCCAATAAGTGAAAAAATTATACAATGGTTAAGACGGGGTATTTCATACTACGCCCCTAAAGGGCCATCAGGTGCAAAAACATTATTTAAGGTTTTACGTAATAATGAATATGCGGCAATATTAGCAGATCAAAAACTTAATGAAGGAAAACTTATACAATTTCTAAATCATCCAGCTAAAACTGCCACAGCAATAGCAGAATTATCACTTAAACTATCTGTTCCTATCGTCCCTATCCATGTAGAAAGAATTAAAGGTGCTAAATTTAAGTATATTATTGAAAAACCTATCTATAATAAAAAGAATAATGAAAATCATAATGAAGAGTTAAATATATTACTTGAAAAAATTAACAATATTATAAGTAAATGGATAATAAAAAACCCGTCACAATGGCTTTGGATTCATAACAGGTGGTAATTTTATTTTTTGAATACATTTAAATATTGAGGATCTAATCTTTTTCCAATTAATTCTACTCCCCAATGTAAATGAGGACCTGTAGCTCTCCCAGTAGATCCCACTTTACCTATTAGATGTCCCATTTTTATCTCTTCATCTTTTTTGACTAATATTTTACTAAGATGCAAATAAGAAGTAGTTAAGCCTTGCCCATGTCCTAATATTATAGTTCCTCCGCTAAAATATAAATTTTTATCGGTAAATAAAACTACTCCATCCATAGGTGCCAAAACATTACTACCTTCGGGTAGAGCTATATCTATTCCATAGTGAGGACTCTTAGCTTTCCCATTAAGTATTCTTTGACTTCCGTAAACCCCCGAAATAGGCCCTTTTGCGGGCATAATAAAACCATTATTGTAGTAAAGCTCTTTAATGAAAAGTGCTTTATTTCTAGACTCTTTTACACTTTTACGTTCTAAATAAATTCTATCTAAGAATGATTGTGGAGGATCGACTTTTTCTTTTTCAATCCCATCTATTTTTTGAATAATATATGATCTTTTTTTTACATTTAAGGTAATTTCTTCTACTATTTTATTATCATAAATTATTTGTAAAACCTGAATCTCTTTTGGTTTTCTTTGGAATCCTAATATAAAAACCCCTTGATCAGATACTAATATCTCTTTTCCATCTAGTCTTACATTGGCTCCCGGAAACGTATTAACTAAAATAATACCACCAGCTATTATTTCACCTTTGATGATAGTTTTTGCATAAGTTGTAGAAGAAATAAGCATAAAAATACAATAGATAAAAAATATTAGGTATCTTACCAAAATACTATTATTCCTCATTTTTTAATATCGCTTTAATTTTTCCATCATAAAAATGAATAGTAGCTTTAGTCTCTTTAGTAATATTACTTGAACTAATTATGGGCTTATTACTCTCATTTTTTACTAGTGCAAAACCTTTTTCGAGAATATTATTATAATTATTAGCCTCCAAGGCTATTGAAGACTTTGTATAATTTAATTTTATAGAGTTTATAAATTTTTTATATTTTTCATTAATCAACTTAGGTTTATTTGTAAGTAAAAAATACTTTTTATCTAATAAGTTTTTATAAACTGAAGCCAATAATCTAGATTTAGAAAATAAATTCTGTAATTGATTTTTACAATAATTTAGAGGAGAGTAGAGTTCCATTTTAGTCATAGAAATTTTATTTTTCGAAGATTCCATAAAATAATTTTTTTTATAAACCAATTCACCATTGATTATATCTAAAGATTGAATTTTATTTTCAATAATATTAAGAAAATTTGGTAAAATATAATTTCTGTATTTTTCTTCATTAAAATTAATATTATTTTTAACAAAAGAAGATATTTTATTATTAAACATGATTATATTTTGATTTAATACATTTATATCCGGCAAGGCTATTTCTGCTGCTGCAGTAGGGGTAGGTGCTCTTACATCAGCAGCATAATCAGATAATGAGTTATCTATCTCATGGCCCACAGCAGATATTATAGGAATTTTAGAATTGAATATGGCTCTTACAACTACTTCTTCATTAAATGCCATTAAATCTTCGAGACTACCTCCACCTCTACCAACTATTAATAGATCAGGTGCTCGTATATTCTGATTTAATCTAGATAAATTGTTAATATTATTAATAGCTTTTGAAATTTGTTCTGCTGCTTCTGATCCCTGAACAGAAACTGGGTAAAAAAGAATTTTTACCGGAAAACGTTTTTTTACCCTTATTATTATATCATCAAAAGCAGCTCCAGACTCACTCGTTATAATTCCAATCTTCTCTGGAATAAAAGGTAAGGGCTTTTTAAACTCTTCTTTAAATATTCCTTCCTCAGTAAGTAATCTCCTTCTTTCCTCTATTAATTTTAATAAAGCACCTTCTCCAGCTATCTCTATGGAATTTATAATGATATTATACTTTGACCTTGGTGCATAAGTAGAAAGCCTACCTATTACTAAAACTTCCATGCCATCTTCTAATTTAAAATTAATTCTACTTGCTTGACCCTTCCATATAATACCATCAATTAAAGAATTATTTTTATCTTTCAATGATAGATAAACATGCCCTGAAGCAGCTTGTGTTAAACCTGAAATCTCTCCTCTAAGATGAATCACATCAAAATTAATTTCCAATGTCTTCTTTAAGGCATTACTTAACTCTGTAACTGTATATTCTTTTATGTTGCTTTCATAAGTATTATTATAGTTCATTTAATACTTTCATAATTTAAGACTTAATAATAATAAAATACAATGTTATATTACTATAAACTTTAACATTATGAACATTAAATAGGAATTATTAATGAAAGTATTAGTATTAGGAAGTGGTGCCAGAGAACATGCTATGTGTTGGTCATTAGCTAACTCACCGCTTATCACAAAATTAATTTGTGCTCCTGGCAACCCAGGAATTCAAGAGGAAGCTGAATGTATTGATTTAAATATTAATAATAATGAAGATATTATTTCATTAGCTTTGAAAGAAGGAATTGATTTAGTTATACCTGGTCCAGAAGTTCCATTAGTAAATGGAATTATTGATGAATTAAAAAAAGTAAATATAAAGGCATTTGGTCCTTCTAAAGAAGCATCACAACTCGAAGGGTCTAAAAAATTTACCAAAGAAATATGTAAAATAGCAAATATTCCAACTGCAAAATATGATTTTTTTACAAATAAAGAAGAAGCTATAAATTATATAAAAGATAATGATGTACCTATTGTAATTAAAGCAGATGGTTTAGCAGCGGGAAAAGGAGTAGTAATTGCAGAAAGTAAAGATGAAGCAATTTTAGCAATAGAGAACTCATTTGAAGGAGCCTTTGGTGAGGCTGGAAGAACAGTATTAATTGAAGAGTATTTAGAAGGTATAGAAGCAAGTTATTTTGCTTTATGTGATGGGTTAACTGCTATTCCTCTAACTAATGCACAAGATCATAAAAGAGTAGGAGATGGAGATACTGGGCCAAATACTGGCGGAATGGGAGCATTTTCTCCTACACCTAATCTATCTGATAATGATAATGAATATATTTTAAATAAAATTATAAAACCTACACTTAATACAATGCATGAAAGAGGAACTCCTTTTCAAGGGATTTTATATGCAGGTTTGATGCTTACAAGTAAGGGGCCAAAACTTATAGAATATAATGTTAGATTTGGAGATCCAGAATGTCAGGTAATTTTAGCACGTATAAAATCTAATTTATTTGAAGCTATTTTAGCAGCAGTTGATCATACTTTAGATAATTTTCATATCAGATTTTATGATGAAGTATCATTAACTATAGTTATGGCATCCAAGGGTTATCC
>PTKH01000026.1 GCA_002937655.1 Alphaproteobacteria bacterium MarineAlpha9_Bin3
GCTCCGCGGGTAAGATTCGAACTTACGACCGATCGGTTAACAGCCGATTGCTCTACCACTGAGCTACCGCGGAACATATTTCTATCTCTATAGCAATGGAAAAGTATTTTGCCAAGTATTTCTAAAAAATAATATATATATATAGATTTATTATTTTAAATAATTATGCTTATGTTATTATTAAATGGGCGAGGGAGAAATAAAATGGGTAATTTATTTAAAGTTAATTTAATTCCATTCAATACCAGAAATACTATATCATTTATACTTTTAATTGCCTCATTCATTTTATTATATTTTGGAGTCACAGAGCCAATGATGAAAATTTCTGCAGAATACGCTGGCCAAGAAGTTTTTAAATATAAACAATCTATTCTAGAAGCAGTAGACACTTTATATGAGGGTGGATATCTTTTAGTTGCTTTTCTTATTCTATTTTTTAGTGTCATGATTCCTGTATTTAAGGGAATTGTAATTTTGTGGGTATTCTTTTTTGGAGAGGTTAATAATAAATCTTCTGCACATAATTTTATTTTTAGTATAGGTAGATGGTCTATGGCTGATGTTTTTGCTGTAGGAGTTTTTATTGCATATTTAGGAAGTAAGGCGTCTAATATGTTAGATGCAACTTTGGAGGTAGGTTTCTATTACTTTACTGGTTATTGTATAGTGTCTCTATTATCTTTACAGACTAAATCTAAAATAGGTTAAATAAGTTTGTTTTTTATTTCTATTTCTATAAATTTAAATTCAAAATTATTATTGTTAATTACGTTATGATTTACACCAATTTCTCTAGAATATGATTTCCCGTTAACAAGATTTGCTTTAGATAAGTTGCCTTCAGTATCTTCAATTATTAGTTCTCCTGTAGTCATTGGAACAACTACATAATCCATTTGATGAATATGGTGGCCAGTTTCAGATTTAGGAGGAAAAAACCACTCTGTAACTTTAACAAATTCATTATCAATTTGAACAGTAGGCCTTGCCATTAATTTAGATATTTTATTTCTCCAATTAAGTAATATTAATTTTAATTTCTCACTATAAAGTCATTTTTACCAGACTCATCTATACCACTCATAAGATATAATGTTCGGTGAGCATGATCTAAATTAAATTTTTTCTCTTGATCAGCAGCAAGTTTCCTATCAAAAACTGATGTCGTAGGCATATATCTAATTGTCATTCCTCTTCTTGAGTAAGGAGAAGTATTAACTCCTGAGCCATGAACTATATATACATCATGTAAGGCCATCTGACCTGCTTTTAATTGAAGCTGAAATGCTTTGTCTTCACTATATTCTGTAGGATCTATTTCTTGGTTAAGTGTATAATTTTCACTGTTATCGGTTTTATGTTTTTTTAAATCCTGTCTTTTATGAGAGCCGGGCATATATTTAAGGCAGCCATTGCCTATATTTGAGTCATCTACTGCTAACCATACTGTACATGTAGCAAGAGGCCTGATTGGCCAATATGCTCCATCTTGGTGCCAGGGAGTTTCTTTACCATTTATTCCAGGCTTTGCAAAAAAACTTTGGTTCCAAACTGCTAAATTTGGCCCTATTACTTGCTTCACACAGTTTAAAATTTCAGGATCTTGTGCATATTTTAGGAAGTTTCTATCGTATTTTAATAATGTTGGGCAATAATCTCTAAATTCTGGATATTTTTTTAGAATATTATCATGCATACTTTTGATTTCATCTAGATCTGAATCAGATAACTGATAATCTAGAATTGTAAACCCTTTTTCATGATATTCTTTTATTTGTTTTTCACTTAACATTTTATACTCCCAAATCCATTTTAAAAATACATAAAAAAAATAATTTAGTCTACAGACATTGGTAAAGTATTATCATTAGCCCATTCTGATAAAGAAGCGTCATAAACTGCAACATTATTATAACCTAAGTTAGTTAATATAAAAGCAATATTAGTAGCTGCTATACCTCCACCACAATATGCAATTACTTTTTCTTTTTTTAATACGTTATTTTGGCTAAATATTTCTTCTAATTCATATAAAGGTTTATATAGTTTTGTTTTATCGTCAACCATATCTGAGCTTGGAATATTTATACTATTTTTTATATGACCAGGGCGACCATAATCAACGGAGAAAGTTCCATCATGTAAGGATCTTCTTAAAGCATTTATGATAGAAACATTATTATTTGTAATATATTTTTTTACTTCCTCTTTTGAACAAAAATAACCATTTTTAGGTACACTTTTAAAAATATTTTTTGGATAGTTTACATTATCTCTAGTTATTGGTTTATTTTCATATTTCCAACGATCAAAGCCACCATTTAATATTGAAGCATTATTAAAACCCATAGACCTTAACATCCACCATACTCTTGTTGCCCACTGAATATTATCCCTACTATATAATATTACATGAGTATCATGGCCAATTCCTTTAGAAGACATTATTTTATCAAAAGTATTTTGATCTGGCATCATAAAGCGATATGGGGTATTTTTTTCTGAAATATCATTTATATCTAAAAAGTCTGAATTAGGAATGTGTTCTTTATTATAATCTTTTATTCCAGACTCTATAGTATATATTTTAGTAGGATGATAATTAAGGTATACAGTACAATCAAATATTCGCAGGTTTTTATTATTATAATTTTTTTCTAGCCAATCTGTTTCTACTAATAACGAATTATTAAATTCTTTATTCATATTAAATTACACCTTTTAGTTATGAAAAAATAATAATTTAGTATAAAGTTATTAATCAATACAAAAAAGTATTATTTAATTTATTTTGGGAGAGTTTATATGAATTTATCAGATCAGATTGCCTTAGTAACAGGTGGAGGAACAGGTATTGGCAAAGCTATTGCTAAAGCAATGCTCGCAGAAGGTGCAAAAGTCATAATTGTAGGAAGAAAAGAAGAAGTATTAAAAGAAGCTCAAACTGAATTAGGTTCTGGTACTGAAATAATGGTATGCGACGTAACTCAAGAAGAACAAGTAAATAAAGTTTATGCTGATATTATGACCAATCACGGTAGAGTCGATATTCTTATTAACAATGCAGGCATGGCTGCTAGAGCAAAATCTTATGAAATGAGCTATGATATGTGGAAGAAAGTTGTAGATGTTAATCTTAACGGCGCATTTTTATGTGCACGTGGAGCTATGAAAATTATGGTAAATCAAAAATCAGGAAGAATAATAAATATTGGAAGTATTTCTGGACAAATGGGAAGACCTGAAAATGCACCTTATACTGCTACTAAGTTTGCGATTGAAGGTTTGACAAGAGCATTTGCATTGGATGGTAGAGATCATGGAATAGCTGTAAGCGTAATTCATCCTGGAAATGCTGCTACTAATATATGGAAGGGTAGAGAAGAAGTATCAGAGAGGGAAGGTTTAATTCCATTGGAAGATTTAGGGAAGCTAGCTATCACTATGCTGACTATGTCGCCAAATGTAAATATTCTTGGGTCTGTTATTCTTCCTATTACCCAGCCATACTTAGGTAGAGGATAATTTCTATGGTAGAAGAAAAAGCAAATATTTTAATTAAATGTAGAAAAGAAAATAATCTGATTCCAGATTTAAACGATAGTATGCCTGAAGATGTAAGTGAAGCGTATTTAATTCAGGAGCAAGTTGTTAAAAGTTTTAATTATACTTCTATAGGTTGGAAAGTAGGTTGTACAACTAAAATGGCTCAAAAGTTTTCAGGAATGACGGAACCTTTTTCAGGAGTAATGTTTAAAGAAACAACGAGTTTAAGTCCTAATCTAAATATTGATAGTTTTATGAATAAACCGATTATTGAGCCTGAATTATGTTTTGAAATTGAGGGAAATGTCTCTGATATAGGAGAATTATATAATAAAAATAATATATTAAAGCATATAAAATCTATATTTCCTGTCATTGAAATTGTTGATGCTAGATATGGAAAAGGTTGGGAAATTAAGGCATTAGAGACAATAGCAGATAATGGAGTTCATTCTTTATTGGTAAAAGGTGATAAATTAATTGATTGGCAAAGTTATGATAGGTTGAATTCGGTAGTTGAACTTTATATTGATAATAAACTTACATGTTCCGGAAGAGGTAGTAATGTTTTGAATGATCCTTTAAATTCAGTTTGTTGGCTAGCAAATAAGCTAATTGATAGAGGTAAATTTATTAAATCAGGCGAAATAATTACAACAGGAAATACACTTGATAAAGCAATATTTGCTGAGCCAAATACTCTTATATCTGCTAACTTTGAAGGTATGGGAACAGTAAAAATGCGGTATTCCTAGTTTCCTTTAAAAATAGGAGTTTTCTTATTTTTAAAAGCTTCAACTCCTTCTTTAGCGTCATTGCTAGATGATAGCATTTCTTGAACACTATCAAATTCTGCGACAGCAGCTTCTCTTCCATTTTCTAACGCAAGTTTAGCACTTTTTATAGTTTCTTTTACGGCAAGAGGAGCCGCAGCAGAAATGCTTTTTGCTATCTCTTTAGCGCGATTAAAAACTTTATTGGGTTCAACCACCTCTTGAACTATATTCATCTTTAATGCTTCCTCACTATTAAATTCTGTTCCTGAAAGTAAATATTTCATTGCATTTCCCCATCCAGCTCTTTGAACAAATCTAATTGTTGCACCTCCAGTAGGCATAATTCCTCTAAGTACTTCCAACTGCGAAAACCTACAGTTATTTGCTGCAATAGTTACATCACAAGCCAAAGATAACTCTACACCATATGTAAACGTAATGCCCCTTACAGCACATACAACTGGCTTAGATCTAATCAGACCTCTTAGACCTAGAGGATCTATAAGGTTTTTAGGATGTAAATATTCTCTATTACCAGATTTCATATAGGGTGCAATTTTTGGTAAATCTATTCCTGCCGTAAAGTGTGGGCCATGACTAAAAACTAATGCACATCTAGCTTCCATATTATTTTCATATTCTGTATAAGCTTCTGCTATTTGTTTAAACATTTCTGGAGTAAAACCGTTTAATTTTGTGGGACGATCAATTCCAATATAAAAAATATCATTAACTAAATTAGAAGTTATTCTTCCTTTTTCTGGATCTGCATCTGGCTTAGGTGCTAATGGTGTTTTATCAATATTCATATTAAACCTCAATTTTTTCTAGTGGATCATTAATTTTTTTTGGTAAAGATTTAAGAAAAGCTTCTCTTTTCTTAATTTTTTCATAATAGCTTACAACATTTTTATATTCAGCTATTTTTATGAACATACTGCCCATATGTATACTGTAGCCTACAGCTGTATCAACTGCAGAAAAACCAGAACAAAGTAAATATTCTCTACCATTCAAATGATTATTTAATACTTCTATAGCTTTCTCTAATCTTCTAGACTCTAACTTAATTACGATAGGAGATCTCAATTCTTCTGTAATTATAATATTTTGTTGTACTAAAGAGGCACCGTGTACAGCTACAGTCTCAGCATAATGCAGCCACTGCAACCATTCGGCATGTTCTGTATGACCTATACTTCTTCCAAGTTTATCTTCTTTATCAAAAACTTCACATAAATATTGGCATATTGCTCCTGACTCATAGAGAGTTATTTCATCATGAACTAAACAGGGAACTCTACCTAAAGGATGCACAGATAAGTATTCTTTTGATCTTGTATATTTTTGGTCAAAAGGCATTTCAATTAGTTCAAAATCTATATTTAGCTCATACAAAAGCCATAATGATCTCATTGATCGAGCGTTTGGACAATGGTATAATTTAAGCATTTATTTAAACCTCTTTTTATATTAAATTCCTCTTATGATACCACGATAAGCAGTTGTTCCATAAACCTCAAAAGATAAAAGACCTGCTTTTGCTAGTGGTAATTCTGATAATTTTTTTAGAGCAATATCTTCATTTTCAGACTCTACAACACATAAAGCACCTTTTCCATCAGTTCTACTATAAATTTCTCTAATAAAACCTTCTTTATATAATTTTAGAGCATAATCTGCTTCTGAATCCATTAATGGAGCAAAATCTTCAGCTGGTTTATCTGGATCTCTAGTTGCAACAATAAAAATTTTCATTTATTTCTCCTATTATTTTTTATTATATGAATTAAGTTTTTCAAAAAGATCAACAAAATTTAAAGCAGAAACATTAACTTTTTCATCTGCTTTGAGGTCAAAGTTTTGATTAATTCCGTATTCTGTAGCTCTTAGTACAAAAGCTGTACTAAGACCATATTTATTTGCAGCTAACAAGTCTTGATTATGAGCTGCAACAAGCATTACTTCTTCAGGTAAAAGTTTTAGTTTTTCTGCTGCTCCTAAATATGTTTCAGGGTCTGGTTTGTAATGCATAAAAGTTTCTGCAGAAAAAATATTATCCCATGGTAACTTTTGTAATTTTGCCATGTTTGTTAATAAATCAATACCTCCATTTGATAGGGTTGAAATTGAATATTTAGATTTAAGTAAATTTAAACCTTCTACGGAGTCATCCCATGGTTTTAATCTATGCCAAGCTTTATTAAGGTGTTCTATATTTTCGTCTTTTAAACCTATTATCCCTAGTTCATCTAAAATTTTAATTAAAGATTCTTTATGAAGTGTATCTAAATTAACCCATGGTCTATTTCCATTTCTAACTTTATCCATGGAGGGTATATAATTTTGTCTCCACATATCTGTTAATTTCTCCCAATCTCCAGATATACCTGTATTTCTTTCTAATGTAAGACATTCTGAAATTACTGAGGATCTCCAATCTACAACTGTTCCAAATACATCAAATATAAGAGCTTTTATCAATTTATTATCCTTAACTAAAAAATATTTAATTATTTTAATCTATTATGACAAAGCAAGCGTAACAAGAACATATTTAATTTATAGGGAATTTATTATGAGTATTTTTAAAAGTTTAAGTTTAGTTGCTGTTATATGTGTATTTTCAATTAGTAGTGTTCTTGCAGGCCCTGCAAACAAAATACATCCTGACAAATTAGTTAATGCATACTTAGTTGTTGAAAAATTATCTAGTGATGGAAACGTCAATGCTGTAAGTAATAAAAAAACTATGTACAGTTTTTTAAATGAAGATCAAAAAAATTTAGTTAACAAAATTATTACTTTAAATAAAAGTAATGGATCAAATTTGTAATTATTTATCAGCAAATTCGTTATATAAATCAATAAAATTAATGTTTATATAACGTGCAGTCTCTAATAATTCGTTTTTACTCTCCCAAGAATAAAGATATTTATGACACATATCTTTAGAGTTATTAGAGACTGTTTTTATCTTATTTATTAGAGAAATAGATCCATTGTCGTAATTTTCTAGTTTATTTAATAGAATAGTCAAACTTTCTTCTCCTGCCGGCATAGGCCTTTCTTGTACTAATGTATTATCAATTGCATGACATGTATGTTTTAAATGTCGTATAATGTTATCTATATTGTCAGGATGATTAATAGAGTACTGACTATGTTCTTTTATTATAAATAACATATTTGTTATTTCTTTCATTAAATTTTTTCTATCAGGAACAATAAGATTAGCATTACTCTTTTTACACTTTCCATCTACTCTAAGTGAATTATTTCCATTTGGCCCTAAAGTTAATTGCATAGTAGAACTTGTAAATTTCAATCTAACAAATCTACCGCCTTGAGTTGTTTGACTTCTCCACTTTCCATTAGCATAAAAATCTTCGTTCTTTTGAATTGATATTCTTAAATCTGCAGACCTTTTTTTATTATCATAATATAAATCTAATGTGGCTCTATTTGAATTAATAAAATTAATATTCCATTTTGCAACAGTAGTAATTTTGTCAGTTCTGACTACGCCATTGCATTCAAAATTATAATATTGAATAGAATTAGCCTGAACATTAGTTATTTGAACAAAAAATATAATTAATATTAAGAAGATATAAGGCAATATATTTTTACCCTTGCTTTAAGGCTTGATTAATTTTTTTATGAAAGTGCTGAAGACCAGGTTCATTTTTTCCAAATATTAAGTCCCTATTTGGGTCTGCATAAAATCCCTTCTGGATGTCTTCTCCAAGAGGAAAATCTTCTTCTTGAACTACATTAATAGCTAGATTGAAATTATTATCCCAGTGTTTTTTTGCACTTTTAGTTTTTGCTTCTTCTTTACTAAATAATGATAAAGTAACTTCTGATTCATTTTCTTTATTACCAGGAAGAATATGCCAGACTTCAACATGCTCAGGATGAATAACTAATACAGTATTAGGAAAAAGTGTAATAATTTGTATTGTATGAGTTTTAAATTCTTTATCTGTTTTAAATAATTTTTTTGAATTTAAAGCAGAAATTCTAGGGCCTATAATTCTTATATTTGATCCAAAAGAGTCAAATAATGCAGTATCACTCATTATTATGGGGCTTAATGTTTCATCATGTAGACTATTAATATGATAGAGTTCTAAAAATGTATCAGTAGCTAATTTCCAATTCATATTTATATTAATTTTCTTACTTTTATAAAAATAATAATTATTTAAATTATAATTTTTTAGCATCAAATTTAAGTTTTTAATATTATTATTATATTTTTTATTACTTTTTTTATTTAAAGTAAGCCACAAGAAGCCGTTATGATTATGGATATTAAGTTCCTTTAAATTACATTCATTTTTCTCAATAGTATTGAATGCATTATCTCTGGGTCTTCCAATAAGTTTGCCCTCTAAATTATATATCCATGAATGATACGGACATTTAAAGGAATGGGCTTTTTTTCCTTTATTTAAAGCAATTTTTGCTCCTCTATGAGTGCAAATATTTAAATATGCGGAAATTTCTTTTATATTTTTTCTAACTACTAATATTGGAGTATCTATCAATTCAAGAGTAAACCAATCGCCTTTATTTGGAATTTCTGATGCAATACCTATACAAACAGGTGCGTTTTTAAACAAAACGTCTTTTTCCTTACAATCTCTTTTAGGGTCAATATATTCTTTAACAGGGTTTTTATATATATTATTGGCATAATCTGTTTCGCGATTAATAATTAAATTATGAAGCCTACTTTTAATATCTATTTTATTTTTCATAAATTTACTCTGTGTACAAATAATTGATTATATATATAGTTTTATTATAGTTGTTTTTTTATATTTGTAATTAATTTTTTATGGAGATTATTATGGTGGATACTAGGCCAATTTGTATGATTACTGGTTTAGGAGAAGGTACTGGTGGATATACTGCAAAAAAATTTGCAAAAGAAGGATATCGTATTGCTATGTTAGCTAGATCAAAAGAAAGATTAGAAAGATTTGAAAGAGAACTTATAGGTTCTAAAGGATATACATGTGATGTTTCAAATTTAGATCTTCTTAAAGAGACTTGTTCAAGAATAAAAAAAGAAATGGGCGCACCAGAAGTTCTTATTCATAATGCTGTAAAAGGTAATTTTGATAGGTTATTAGATGGAAAACCTGAGTGGTTAGAAGAGAATTTTAGAATAAATACAACATCATTATTATATTTAGCCCATAAGTTAATTCCTGACATGGTTAAAGCAAAGAAAGGTGTGATAATAGTTACAGGTAATACCGCTGCTAAAAGAGGTATAGCTAATACTCCATATTTTGCTCCTACCAAAGCTGCTCAAAGAATTTTAGCTCAATCTTTAGCAAGAGATTTTGGTCCTAAAGGAATACATGTAGCATATTTAATGGTAGATGCATCAATAAATACTCCTTGGACTAGAACTAGAATTCCTAAACAAATAGATCAACCAGATATAATATTTGCTCAGCCACAAGATATAGCGGATGAGATATTTCATATTGCTAAGCAAGAGAGGTCTGCTTGGTCTTTTGATGTAGAAATAAGGCCTGATATAGAAGAATGGTAATATTGTGATCCGTTTAATATTATTTTTCGTAAAAATTTAAAAAATAGAAAGGTAATATTATGAATAATTCTAAAGATATTTTTTATATAGGTGGTTACATCTTTTTGTGTGTTGGAGCATTTTTTGCAGGTGCTTTTTTAATTTAATAAGGAATTATTTTTCCAGCATAATCAAAAACTTTTCCCGTATCATTTATTTCTAAGTTACTGATTACTTTTGTAAGTTTTAAAGCACTTTCTCTTGGCTCAAATATCTTCTTAGCTGATTTTTGAAAAGGTTTAGACAATTTGGTGTCAACTGTTCCTGGATGAAGACCTACTACTACTAATCTATTATAATTTCTAATTAGTTCTAAGCTCGAGGTTTTAATAACCATATGCTGTGCAGCTTTAGAAGCTCTGTATGAAATCCACCCTCCAATATTATTATCAGAAATACTACCTAATCTTGCCGTTAAATGTGCTATTATGGTGTTTTTAGTTTTACTAATACAACCTAATAAATACTTCATACATAAAGCAGATACCAAAGTATTAACCTCAATATTCCTCATAAAGAAATTGGCGTTAAGGCCTTTAATTGATTTTTCAGGAAAGGCATTATTATTTGCATCATGTAAAATGCCAATAGTATTAATAATTATATCAAATGTAATATTTTTATTACTTAAATTTTTAATAAATTTTTGCCAACTTTCTTCTTTTGTTGCGTCTAGAGAATAAAATTTAAATTTACTAGAATATTTATTCATAGCTCTGGATGTAATATGTATATTATATCCTAGTTTTTCATATACATTGCAAATTGCTAATCCAATACCATCAGATCCTCCTAAAACTAAAATATTTTTAGAGCTATTTTCATTTAAATTGTTTATATTATTTTTATCCATAATTACACCACCTTTAAATATATATATTTATATATTCGTTAAATAAATGATGATGGTTTAAAATGAAAAAAATTAATGTAGGAATATTAATATTTAATGAAGTAGAAGTTCTTGATTTTGCTGGCCCGTATGAAGTTTTTTCAAGAACAAGACTAGAAAAAGGAGCGGAATCTAGGAAGAGTAACGATAGTGCACCTTTTAAAGTTTTTACAGTATCTGTAAATGATAAAACTATAAAAGCGACTGGCGGATTAAAGGTTATTTCTGACTACACATTTTTCAATTCTCCTAAAATTGATATTTTAATTATTCCGGGTGGATATGGAACAAGACCACTTTTAAATAATGAAGATGTATTAAATTGGATTAAATCTATATCCAATGATTCTGAAATAATATCTTCAGTCTGCACTGGTTCATTATTATTAGCTAAAGCGGGACTACTCGATGGGAAAAGAGCTACTACTCATTGGGGAGCAATTGGAGCTCTTAAGTCCATTAATAAGAATATTCAAGTGATTGATAATAGAAGAATAGTAAATGATGAAATTATTACATCGGCTGGAGTTTCTTCAGGAATAGACATGGCTTTTATGATTGTAGAAAATCTTTATGGAGAGCAGGTGGCTAGTGACACTGCTAAATACATAGAGTTTCATAGATCTAAAGAAAATGTTTAATTACGTTGGGATATTTTTTCCTGCAACAGACTTCATTAATCTTTTTGCTATAGCCCATCTATGAACTTCAGATGGACCATCATAAATTCTGAAAGGACGTATTTCTCTAAATAATCTTTCAACCAAAGTATCATCTGTTATACCCATTCCACCTAACGTTTGCATAGCTCTGTCTACAATTCTAAAGGCAGCCTCTGAACAAAATATTTTAGACATACTAGATTCATTTCTTGCTTCTTCACCTTGGTCTAATAACCATGCAGTATTCCAAATAAATAATCGGCTCATTTGAATATCTATTTCACTATCTGTAAGTTGGAAAGATAAACCTCCATGTTCACCTATAGCTTTACCAAATGCGTGTCTTTTTGATGCATAAGAAGTAGCAATATCATGAGCTCTTTGAGCTGCACCAAGCCATCTCATGCAATGAGTTAGTCTAGCTGGAGCTAATCTTACTTGTGCATATTTATAACCTTGACCAACTTCTCCTAAGACTTGATCTTCTGATACTAGTAAGTCTTTAAACTTAATTTGGCAATGCCCACCTGGAAATGAGGATTCCATAGAGTTTTGAGTTCTTATTTTTGTTATTGCAGGATCATCATTATCAACAAGAAACATTGTCGCACCAAAACCTTTTTCAATCTTATCAGATGTTTTTGCCATAATAATATTTAATTTAGCTCCATTAAAACCAGTAATAAACCACTTTTCTCCATTAATTAACCATCCTTTACTCGTTTTCTTTGCTATAGTTTTTAACATAGTTGGATCTGACCCTGCCCCTGGAGAGGGTTCAGTCATAGAGAAGCATGATCTAATATTTGCCTCTGCTAATGGCCTTAACCATTTTTCTTTTTGTTCTGTACTCGCTACCACTTCTAACATATGCATATTGCCCTCATCAGGTGCTGAGCAATTCATTGCTTGAGGACCTAATAGTGAATATCCTGATGCTTCAAATACTACAGACATATCTCTCATATTTAAGCCAAGTCCTCCCCATTCTTTTCCTACACTTGGAGATAGAAGGCCTAAAGATTTTGCTTCATCATTTAGCTCCTTTCTAAGTGAATCATGAGGTCCATGAGAATCTTGTCTAGGATCTTTCTCTCTAGGTATTACATTTTCTAATATAAATTTTTGAGTCTTTTCTTTTAATTTTTCTATTTCTTCAGGAATGGTAAAATCTATCATTTTAATCTCTTTCAAATATAATCGTCATTTTTTAAAGTATTTATTCCTCTTTGATATGAAGCTTCTGCAATAATATTAAAGCTTTCATATTTTTTTTCTTTAATCGTGCCTCTTAAATATTGTGCATATAATTGTTGAAAAACTACCCCAAGTTTTAACAGAGATAAAGAATATATCCATTTAAAATCTTCAACACTTCTTCCGGATAACTTTTTATATAAATATAACGCTTCTTTTCTAGTTATAAATCCTTCTGATGCTGAGGGCATCTGATTTAAAAGTAACATGCTGGAATTGTCTTTTTTTAGTGTCCAATATGATAGTAATGTTGCCAGATCAAATAATGGATGACCTCTAGTAGCTTGATCCCAATCAATAATTGCTTCAGGTTCTAATTTATTTTTCTCTCTCGAGAAATTTAAGATTATATTGTCCAGTTTAAAGTCGTTATGTAAAATAACAGATTCTCTTTCTATGGGAATTTCATTTGAGCACAAAAGTTTATACAAATAAACCATATTCTCTGACTGATTTTCAGCGTGAGCTATAATACCACGTTTATACCATCCATTTAATTGTCTTTCCAGGAATCCAATTGGTTTACCTAAGTTTTCTAAACCCACATCTGAAGGGTTAATATTATGAAGTTTTACCAAAGTTTCTATCAACATTATACCTAAAGAGTTTGCATGATTTATAGAACTGTAATTATTAGGAAGAATGCTTCCGTTAATTGTAAATCCTTCTTTAAAATCCATTACATGAAAAGGAGCTCCAAAAATATTATTATCTTCGCACAATAATATTGAGTTAGGAACAAGAGAAAAACTTTTACTCAAGGCGGACATCACAATATGTTCTCTTTTCATATCATTTGCTCCTGGAGGAATAGGACCGAGAGGAGGCCTTCTTAATACATAGGGTTTGTTATTTATAATAATTTTGAAGTTTAAATTTCCCATACCATTTTTAAATTTACTTGGTAAGGAATTTAATTCTAAATTATAACCTTTTGTCTGCAACCAGCTTGATAAGCTTTTCCAATATTTAATATCCATTAGTGGTTTGCATGTCCTGCATCAATTGCAATAATTGTACCTGATATATAGTTACATCTGGGAGATACTAAAAAAGTAGTTAAATCAGCCACTTCCTCTGCTTTTGCAGCTCTTTGAAAAGGTAAATCTTTGAACAACTCTTCCCATCTGTTTTCATCATTAAATTGTTCTTTTGCCTTACCTTTCATCATTGTTATAAGTCTATCAGAAGAAGTAAAACCAGGATTAATACCTAATACTCTTACCCCATTAGCCGTACTACCATTAGACAAAGCCTTAGTAAAAGCCATAAGTCCTGCATTAGCAGTAGTTCCAGCTATATAATTATACATAGGTTTTTGTCCAGCTGAACCAATGATATTTAAAATAACTCCTTTTTTAATATTTTTCATTTTATTATATATCTGTCGAGTAAGATTAATATAGCCAAATACCTTTAAGTCCCATGCATTTCTCCAAGTATCTTCTTCTATGTCGGATATATTCCCTGGAGGAATTGCTCCTGCATTGTTTATTAAAATATCTATATCTCCACAAAATTCACTGACTTCTTCAACAGCATTCTTTTTTGCTAAGTCTATAGCAATAATTTTAACTGATATATTATGCTTCTTTTGCAAGTTTATTTTTAATTCATTTAATTTATCAGAACTTCTAGCAGTTAATATTAAATTGCATCCTTCATTTGCCATAGACTCTGCTATTGCTTTACCAATTCCTTTGGAAGCTCCTGTAATGAGTGCAGTTTTATTATTTAAATTTAATTCCATAATCATTCCTTCAAAAAATGTTTAATTGTCTAAGAGGTTATTACATAATATATTTAAATTAAATAAAAATTATTAATAAGGCATAAAATGAAAATAAAAGAGAACTGGTCCATAAATAAACCTTCAGTAAGCTCTAAAGGAGGAGTTGTAACTAGTCATCATTATGAAGCATCACAAATTGGAGCAGACGTTTTAAAAAGTGGAGGAAACGCTGTTGATGCAGCTGTATCAATGGGTTTAGCTTTAGGTGTTATTGAACCTTGGATGAGCGGATTAGGCGGATGCGGATATATGCTTTATTTTGATTCTAAAACGCATCAGACTCATGCTATAGAATTTGGAGTAAAATCTCCAAAAAAATTAGATTTATCAAAATTTGTATTATCGGATAAAGGGAAAGATAATGATTTGTTTGGTTGGCCTAATGTAAAAGACGATACAAATATTCATGGAGCTTTCTCTATGGCTGTTCCAGGCTATATTCATGGTGTTTCAACAGCTCTTAGAGAATTTGGATCAATGTCATGGAAAGATATCATTGAACCAGCATGTATTTTATCTAAAAGAGGTTTGAAGGCTGATTGGTACACAACTATGAGAATTAATCTTGAGGCTAAATTACTTAGTAAATATAAAAGTTCTAAAAATATCTTTTTTGAAGATGATCTACCTATAGTTAGTGAAGATCCTGCTAACCTTAAAAGTATTAAAAATGTAGGATTATATAATTCTTATTGTTTATTAAGAGATGAAGGTCCTGAAACCTTTTATACAGGAGAATTATCTAAAATTTTATTTAAAGATTTTAGGGAGATTAATTCTTTTATAAATTCTGATGACTTATATGATTATAAAAGTCAATTAACGAGAAGTGCTAAAACAGCATATCGTAATTCGGAAATACATGTTGCTCCTGGTTTAAATGCGGGTCCTTCTTTGATTGATGCGTTAGATTTCTTAGAGAAAAATTGGAGTCCAAAAAATAAGAACCCAGATGCAAATGCATACGAAAATTATTATAAAGCTTTACACTTTTCTTATGAAAAAAGGTTAAAAGAAATGGGTGAACCAAAAGGAAATTCATGTACTACCCATCTTTCTGTAGTTGATAAAGATGGTAATATGGTTGCCTTAACACAAACATTGTTATCTATTTTTGGAAGTAGAGTGATTTTACCGGAAAGTGGTATACTAATGAATAATGGAATAATGTGGTTTGATCCTAGGCAAGGCAAACCTAATTCTTTAAGAAGAGATAAAAAACCATTATGTAATATGTGTCCCACTATAGTTATTGATAAGTCTGGAAAAAAAATTGCTTTAGGAGCCTCTGGTGGTAGAAGAATTTTTCCCTCTGTTTTTCAAACTATCTCATTTCTATTAGATTATACTATGAATCTAGATGATGCTTTTATAACACCAAGAATAGATTACAGTGGTGAAAATAGAATTTTAGCTAATGAAAAATTAGGCAAAGATGTTATAGATATTTTAAATAATTATGAGAAAACAATTGAGATACCAGACTCCGTATTATCCCATTCATTTGCATGCCCAAATGCAGTAATGAGTGATGCTATGGGAAATCAATATGGTAATGCCTATATCCCATCACCTTGGAGTGCAGCAATTTCTTCAGAATAAAAATATTAAATAAACTAGTTAACAGAATATTTTTCTATTATTTCTAGATTAGGCTCCATACCAAGACCAGGACCATTAGGAATTGAGATATTTCCTTTATTGTCAATATTACTAGCTCCATTATAAAGGTCTGCCTTTAAATCTACGTACAATCTTTCTATTTCGCTATCAGGAGTTAATGCTCCAATTACTTGAAGAGTAGCCATAAAACCTGGACCAAAATATGGTGAGTGAGGAACTACTCTAAAATTATTCTTTTTTAAGGCTGCAATTTTTACAATTTCTGATATTCCTCCAACTTTTGTAACACTTGGTTGTAAAATATCAGCGGCCTTATTAGATATCATTTCCTTAAACTGATATGCAGTACAGGCGTTTTCTCCAGATGCTATTATAAATCCTTGGTCACGTAATTTAGAAAGGCCAGAATAATTTTCTGGAGGCCATATTGGTTCTTCTAACCAGTATAACTTTGCTTCAGTTAATGTATTTTTAATTTCTTCCATATGATCTTCAGACCAAACACAATTGACATCAACCATTAGAGCGGTATTTCCAATAGCCTCTCTACTAGACTTTATTGGGGCCATTGCGTTTTCATGAAGTTTAATGATAGTATAGCCTTCATTTTTTGCTTTTACAGATACTTTTGCTGCGGCTTCTGCATTATCGTATAAAAACAAGCTTGCATAAGCTTTAAGAGAATTAATTTTAAGGCCTCCTAATAATTCAGAAATAGATTTATTTTCGGCTTTACCTATTATATCCCAAAGTGCAATATCAATCCCTGAGAGAGCAAACATAGTAATACCATATCGACCAAATATATGTAATTTTAGATGAAGTTCTTTATTAATAGTTTGAATATCATACTTGTTTTCTATATTTTTTCCAATAAGATGAGGTATTATCATCGAATGTAAAGCTGCTTTTGTAGTTTCTATAGATGTATATCCAAAGGCTTCCCCCCATCCAATTATACCTTTATCTGTTTCAATTTTAATTAGTAATGAATTTAAAATATTTTTTTCTGCTATAGCAAATGAAGATTCAGGACCTGGGTTTTCAAAGGGCAAACCAACTGTTATTGTTTCTATTTTTATAATTTTCATTTTTATTCCTTTATAAACTTAGGAGGATATTCTTTAAATATATCTTCATTTAATTCTGCACCCCATCCAGGTCGATTAGGTACTACTAGATCTCCATTTATTATTTCTGGTTTCCACGTTAAAATATCATCTTTCCAAGGAACATCATCAGGATCTATCTCCATTACTCTAAAATTAGGAACTGCTGCACAAAAATGTGCGCTCATTAGAGTAGATAAGTTCCCATAAAAATTATGAGGAGCAACATTTGTTTCATAAGCTTCAGCCATTGCTGCAATTTTCATTCCTAGCCATATTCCATTCCAAGGAATATCTATAATAGCTACATCCATAGAAGCATTTTCAAAAAATGGTCTAAATTCTCTGACGCCAAATAAAGATTCACATGAAGCAATAGGTGTTTTATTTGCATCTCTGATCCTTCTTAAGCCTTCTGGATGATACAAATCAATTTCAAACCAGGTTAACTTAAGATCATCAAGAGCCCTAGTGATTTGCAAATAGCCCTCAGTCTTAAAGTTAAAATTAAGATCAAGGTGTATTCCCATATCATCTCCTGCACCAGATCTTAAAGAGTCAATTTGTTTTATTAGTCCATCAATAATATGTTTATCAACGTTAAGTTCTGGCCATCCTGATTTACCAGCAAAACCTTGCATTTCTAAGATAGGAGCCTCTCCAAAAGTAAATATATTTGTTTTAAGACCTTTATAACCAGCAGCCTTAACATCTTTACCTAATTGCTTCAGATCTTCCAAGGTTCTAACTTGAGGTTTTTGCATTATTTTGGATAATTCTTCTGAAATTCTATATGTACCGCAATGAGACCAATATAAAGGAAGCTTATCTCTAATTGCTCCTCCTAATAATGTATGCACAGGAACATTTAAATATTTTCCTTTTATATCTAGTAAAGCATTTTCAATTGCAGCTATTGCTTGTTGTGCTATTCCGCCAGGTGCCTGTCTAGAGGAAGCATATAAATACTGATGAATTTTTTCATGACATATTGGGTCATAATTAATTATTTTATCCATAAACCTTCTAATAATTACACTTAGCCCTGGACTTCCGTAACACTCATTATACTCTGAAATACCTGAAATACCTTCATCTGTCATAATTTTTAAGAAAGAGAAATCTCTCCAACCTGCATTACAATGCTTAATTTCATATTTTGTTATCTTCATAATTTCCCCTATATTTATAAATCTCTATCAATTTTGTATATTAATTTGATTATTAAAATAATAACTGTCAATAAACTTGAAATATTTTTTACTATCACCACATAACAGTTATATTTAATTTTAATTATAGGAAATTTTTAATGACTAAAGAAACATTTACTTTTCAGGCAGAAGTTGGGAAAATATTAGATATTGTAGCGCATTCCTTATATAGCGAAAAAGAAGTATTTTTAAGAGAGTTAATTTCTAATGCATCAGATGCATGTGACAAACTTCGATATGCAGCTATATCTGACTCCAGCCTAATGGATAATAATTCTGATTTTAAAATAGAAATAGAAGCAAATAAAAAAGATAAAATTCTTATTCTAAAAGATAACGGTATCGGAATGTCTAAAGAAGAATTAATTGAATCTTTAGGAACAATAGCAAAGTCTGGAACTCAGGCATTCATGGAAACTCTTAAAAATAAAGATGAAAAAGAAGTTCAATC
>PTKH01000027.1 GCA_002937655.1 Alphaproteobacteria bacterium MarineAlpha9_Bin3
TTATTTTTTATTAATGATTATTTATTATACCACCAGGTTTCTGGAAACCCTAAACTATATTTTGGTAAATTCTTAGGTCTTTTTATGGTGCTCCAATAGGCTACTCTCCAAATTTTTATGTGCCAATGTGGAATTAAATAATAATTATGTAGTAAAACTCTATCCAATACTTTTGTATATAATATTAATTTTTCTCTAGTAGGTGAATTGATTATAAGTTCAATAAGTTCATCTACAGTTTTATTTTTAATACCAATCCAGTTTGCACTTCCATTTATATTTGCACTTTTAGAGGCCCAAAAATTTCTTTGCTCATTTCCTGGATTTAAGCTCTGTCCTCTAGCCATTACAACCATATCAAAATCATAAGTATCTAATCTATTTTTATACTGTGCTGTATCAACAATTCTTATATTAGCTTCTACTCCAAGTTTTTTTAAATTTTTTATAAAAGGACCTACTATTCTTTCAAATGCGGGACTAATAAGAAGAATTTCAAATTTTATCTGCTTTCCTTCAGAATTTTTTAAAATATTATTCTCTAATTTATAATTTGCTTCCTTAAGAATTTGAATCGCTTTTCTTAAGTTTTTTCTATTATTACCAGAACCATCAGTTTTACCGGGATCATAAATTTCATTAATAACTGATTTTGAAACATTATT
Organism: Alphaproteobacteria bacterium MarineAlpha9_Bin3; assembly: GCA_002937655.1. Taxonomy (GTDB): domain Bacteria; phylum Pseudomonadota; class Alphaproteobacteria; order TMED109; family TMED109; genus TMED109. The sequence continues at coordinate 666 of PTKH01000027.1, forward strand.
TTTAAGTTTATTAATAATCTCAAGTTCTTCCTTTGATGGAAGACCAGTTGATGAAAGGTCAGAATTAGAAAAATAAGAACTACTTCTAATATATTGCCCATAAAATAATGTTTTATTTGTCCATTCAAAATCAAATGCTAATGCTAAAGCTTTTCTTAGTTGAAGGTTTTTGAAAATATCCTTTCTCATGTTAAAAATAAATGCCTGCATTCCTTGAGGAAGTTCATGATCTATTTCTTCTTTTATAAAAAGAGAATTGTTTTTTAAATCAATATAGGCAGTTGCCCATTCTTTTGAAATATTTTCTAAGCGGAAATCATATTCATTAGCTTTGAGTGCTTCTATCATAACATTACTATCTCTATAATAATCATAATGAATCGTATCAAAATTATTATGTCCTAAGTTTACAGGTAAATTTTGTGCCCAATGATTTTTTACCCTTTCATAAGTTATATTTTTTCCTAAATTAACTTCTTTAATTTTATATGGGCCTGAACCAAGAGGAATATCTAATACTGTAGAGTCAAATTTTTTATCCATCCAAAAATGTTTAGGTAGAATTTTCATTTGCCCTATAATAATTGGAAGTTCTCTATTATTATTATTTTTAAAGTGAAAAGTTATCGTATGATTATCTATAATTTCGATACTTTTAATATCTGAATAGTATGATCTATAAGAAGGATGCCCTTCTTTTAAAATAGTGTTAAATGTCCATTCAATGTCATATGTAGTTATGGGTTTGTTATCATGCCATATAGCATTCTGATTAAGAAAAAATGTAATAGAAGTATTGTCTTTTGAAATCTTCATTCCTTTGGCTAATAGTCCATACGCACTTAAAGGTTCATCTAGAGAAGTAACTAAAAGACTCTCATAAATATTATCTAATCCAGTTACAGGTAATCCTTTAAGAATAAATTGATTTAGTGAATCAAAAGTTCCTCTCTCGGCAAGTTTTATAGTTCCTTTTTTAGGTGCGTTAGGATTAACATAGTCAAAATGTTTAAAATTATTTTTATATTTTACTTCATCAAAAACGGAAATGGCATGGTCATAGTTTTTTTCTGAAGCAATTGATATATTAATATTAAATAAAAAAAGTAATATAATAATATATTTTTTATTAAAAATCATGATTGAATATTAAGTAATTTAGTTGAGGCTTTGCAAGTATTTAATTACATTTGCTCTATCTTCACCCTTTTTTATTCCTACATAACTCATTTTAGTTCCAGGAGCCCATTCTTTTGGGTTTTTTAAGAAAGAATCTAAATTATTATTATCCCATTTTCCTGTTTTAGACATAAGAGCTTTTGAATATTTAAAGCTTGCTGTAGATGCTATTTCTCTTGACTGAATATTATAAAGATTAGGACCTATTTTACTAACTCCATCTATTTCAAAAGAATGACATGCAACACATTTTTTTGAAAATTTTTTGCCGTCGTCAATGTTAGCAGAGAGTAATCTTTCTTCTATATCAATTTCAATTATACTTGTTTCCTTTTTATCACTATTAGGTTTTAAATTAGCGGTTTTAACTTTTTCACTTTTGATATTATGATCAACTTCTTGAATAGGATATAATATATTGCTTAAATTTATTATAATAAGTAAAAATAATATAATTGAAAAAACAGAACCCATAATTTTATTAAATTCAAAACTAGACATAATTATAAATCTTTCTTAATTTTTTACATGGAAGTTTAGATTCATAGATTGAAATATGTTATTATTATAAAATTATCAAGTATAATATAAATAAAAAATTAAGTTTTTATCATGGAAAACAATTTAATAATTATTCCAAGTAGAATGCAGTCTAAAAGGTTGCCGGGAAAGCCTCTTTTAGATATTGAAGGTATTCCTATGGTAATAAGAGTTGCTAAGCAAGCTATAAAATCTAATTCTGGTTTAGTATATATAGCTTGTTGCGATGAAGAAGTATATAAAACTGCAAAAACTTATGGGATAAACGCAATTATGACTAATCCTGATCATAGCTCAGGTACGGACAGAGTGTATGAAGCATTTAAGAACATAGAAAATACTAATAATATAAAAACTATAATAAATTTACAAGGAGATATGCCTACAATTTCTTCAAGTGTAATTCGTGACCTTGTTAAGTTAAAAGAAAAAATACCTTGTGATATTTTTACATTAGTAAACGAGATAAATGATGAAGATGAAAAATTGGATAAAGATATAGTTAAGGTAGTACTTTCCTTAGAGAAAAGTGAAAAATATGGAAAGGCGTTATATTTTTCTAGGTCATTAATTCCATATGGAGAAGGACCAGTATACCATCATATAGGCATTTATGCATATAGCAGAGATTCATTAGAAAAATTTATTACACTTAAACCCTCATTTTTAGAAAAGAGAGAGAGCTTAGAACAATTAAGAGCATTGGAAGCTAATATGAATATTAAAGCTAGTGTAGTAAAAAATAACCCTATTGGAGTAGATAATTTAGCTGACTTTAATAAAGCATGTGAGTATGTTAGAAACAATAAAATTTAAGTATAGGATATTTTAAATGAATAAGACCAAATTAAATAATATAGCTTTTCAAGGCCAACATGGAGCTTATTCTGAAATGGCTTGTGTAGAAGCTTTTCCTGAAATGCAAACCGTACCATGTGAAAATTTTGAAGATGCATTTGAGGCAGTCATGAATGGTACAACCAAGTATGCTATGATACCTATTGAGAATTCTAGAGCTGGACGTGTTGCAGATATACATAATTTATTAAAAGATTCGAATCTTCATATAGTTAAAGAATATTTCTATAAGGTAAACCATCAACTTTTAGGTCTAGAGGGTTCTAGTATTGCAGATATAGTGTCGGTATGTAGTCATAATCAAGCTTTATCTCAGTGTAGAAATTTTATAAATAATAATAATTTATCTCCTATTATAATGGGAGATACGGCTGGATCAGCTGCTTATATAGTTAAAAATAATGATATTAAATACGCAGCTATAGCATCAAGTTTAGCAGGAAATATCCATGGCTTAAAAATTTTATCTACTGATATACAAGACTCAGAAAATAATATAACCAGGTTTATAGTTTTAAGTGCAGAATCTAACGACCCAGATCCTGGTGATGGATTGATTGTTACCAGCTGTATTTTTACTCTTAGAAATATACCTTCATCGTTATATAAAGCATTAGGAGGTTTTGCTACAAACAGGGTTAATATATTAAAATTAGAAAGTTACATGCCAGGAGATAATTTTACGTCAGCTCAATTTTATATAGATTTGGAAGGTCATCCCTTAGATTCTTCTGTAAAAATGGCTTTGGAAGAATTAGGTTTTTTCTCGAAGGAAGTAAGAATTTTAGGTGTTTATAAAGGTGATAAAAATAGGACTAAATAATAGCTTATTTAATTTAGCCAATCTTTTATCAATTTTCGTGCTATAGAAATTTTACCTGGCATTTTAAACTCAGAATTTTCAGGGCTAGATTTTAAAAAATCTTTAGAGTACCAGGAAGCATTTTCTAATTCTTCATAATTAATATTTAATGATTTATCCCTAGCCTCTGCATGGAATCCTAACATTAAAGAAGAAGGAAAAGGCCATGCTTGGGAATACTTATACTGAATATTAGTTATTCTTACCCCGGTTTCTTCATATGTTTCTCTTTCTACAGCTTGTTCGACTGTTTCACCATGCTCAACAAATCCAGCAAGAGTAGAATGCATTCCCGGAGGCCAAACTTTTTGCCTACCAAGCAAACAACTATCTTTATAAGTAATAAGCATTATTACAGCTGGGTCTAATCTAGGAAAAATTTTAGTATTACATTTTTGATTTATACAAATTCTTGAATTACCAGTATCATCACTTTTTGTTTTAAAGCCACAAGTACCGCAATAAATATTCTTTTTATGCCAATAATTTATTCCTTGTGCAGTAGTAAGAAGAGTTAGGTCAGAATGATTTAGTAATGGATTAAGAGTCCTTAAATCATAATATAAATCATTATTTAAGTTAATATTATCTATATCTGTAGAGAAATAAAAAAAACCTTTTAATTTTCCTAGAAATATTAAAGATTCTGATTTTTCAATTAAATTATAAGCTTTTTTGCCTGAATTCCAAATTGCCTCATAATTTTTTTCATTAATTTTATTGATAGCAAATTTATTTTTATAAATAATAGCTAGTTTTATTTTGTTTATATTAAAATCTTTATGATTAAGTATATTTCCTTCTCGAAGGTGAGATGCTTTATCAACTCTATCATGGCTAAATAATATATTTTTTTTCATAATAAACTCATTATATTAAATAATTATTTTAACTATATTTAAAAATATAATCAATTTATCTAAATATATTTTAAGATCTTCTTGGAACTAATTAATAATTGTTTATAATATATATGGGAGATCGTTATGGACGTGTCTTTTGTGAATTCGGTCAGGTCTGAAAAGAAGCAGCCGTAGCATTCTGTTCACGGGTTGTTTCGGTCTCCTTTCAATATAATTAATAGAAATTGAAAGATTTTATTTTGGATCATACTCAAGAAAATATTGATAATGACTCTTTTGATAAGAATAGTTCTAAAGAGTATAAAGTATTAGCTCGAAGATATAGACCTAAAACTTTTGATAATTTAATAGGACAGTCTGCTACTGTTAGAATACTTAGTAATGCTTTTGAATTAAAACGTATAGCTCATGCTTTTTTATTTACTGGTGTAAGAGGGGTAGGCAAAACTACAGCTGCCAGAATAATTTCAAGAGGATTGAATTGTCTTAAGTCTGGTGAGCCTACAATTTCTCCTTGTGGGGAATGTGATTCATGTTTATCTGCACAAAATGACAGACATGTTGATATCATAGAAATTGATGCGGCTTCTCATACAGGAGTAGATGATATGAGAGAATTAACAGAAGGTGTAAAATATAAACCATCAGTAGGAAGATTTAGAATTTATATTATTGACGAAGTTCATATGTTATCTAATCAAGCATTTAATGCTTTACTTAAGACTTTAGAAGAACCTCCTGGGCATACTAAATTTATATTCTGCACAACGGAAATTAGAAAAATTCCTATTACAGTGCTATCTAGATGTCAAAAATTTGACTTAAGAAGAGTTTCTTCAGATGAAATGATTAATCATTTAGGGATGATTTGCAAAAAAGAAAAAGTTACCATTGATTCAGCATCCCTTAATATGATTGCTAGGTCAAGCGAGGGTAGTGTTCGAGACTCACTCAGTTTGCTCGATCAGGCCATAAGTATTAGTAATAGTAATATTAAGGCAGAAGATATTAAGTCTATGCTAGGCCTTTCAGATAAAGCAAAGGTGTGGGATTTATTTGACTCTTTGATGGAGGGAGACCCCTTAAAAGCAATAAATAATTTTGAAGTTTTATTAGATGATGGTTCCGATCCTTTTCTATTAATAGAAGAATTAATGCTTATTTGTCATAATGTAGCTAGGACTATAGCCGTTCCTAACTTAGATATGTCACAAAGTATGTCAGAGTATGAGCAAAATAGAGCAAAAAATAGCGCAAAAGATTTAAATATTCCTTCTGTAAATAAGTGTTGGCAAATTTTATTAAAAGGACAATCAGAAATTCAATCTACTTATTCCATAAAAGAAGCTACAGAAATGATTCTTTTGAGAATAGTATATGCTGCAAATTTACCTAATTTAAAAGATTTGATTGAAAATTCAGATTTATTAAAAAAAAAAAATGATTTAGCTGGAGATGTTCAGTCTTATGATGCTAATGAACAAAATACTCCATTAAGAGCTGATATTACTAATAATTTAAAAACTTTTGAAAATCTTTTAAGTTTTGTAAAGAAAAATAAAGATCTTACTTTATTTACCTTATTGATAGATCAAATAAGAGTTATAGAATATAAGCCATATTATATAAAAGTTAATTTTGTTAAAGAAAATTATATAAAATTTTTAGAAGATATTAAAAAATCATTATTAAACTTAACTAAAAGTAATTGGAAAATAGAAGTAATAGCTGCAGATCCTGAATATAGTTCAGTAACAGAAAAAAAAGAAATACAAAAAGAAGAAAAAAAAAATAAAATTAAAGAAAATATTATTGTTAAATCTATCTTAAAAGAATTTCCTGAGTCAAAAATAATAGAGATTAAAAATTTCAACGAAAATAGGAAAGATTAAATAAATGAAAAATATGTTTAATATGCTAAAACAAGCCCAAGAGATGAAATCAAAGTTTTCAGAAATGAAAAAAAATATAGAAAATTCTTTTTTCTTTGGAGAAAGTCATAATGGTTTAGTAAAAGTAAAAGTAAACGGCAAAGGCTTAATGATAGATATATCAATTTCATATGAACAAATAGAAGATATTAGTCAAATTGAAAATTTAATAAAGGTAGCTTATGGGGAAGCGCGAAATAAGGCAGAAGAGTTTTGTACATCCGAAATGGATAAAGCGACAGGTGGAATGCCACTACCTTTTGATATGAAATCATTTTTATAATATGGAATCTCAAGAAATAAAAAATTTAATTAAGCTTATGGCCAAAATACCCGGATTAGGTCCAAGGTCAGCAAGAAGGAGTGTTTTGAGTTTAATTAAAAACCCTGAGAAATTGATGTTACCCCTTGCTAAATCTCTTATTCAGGTTTCAGAAAATATAAAATTATGCTCTATTTGTGGTAATATAGACTCTGATGTTATATGTGGAATTTGCAAGGACGAAAAAAGAGATAAAAATACTATTTGTGTTGTTGAAGATATAACGGATGTGTGGGCTTTAGAGCGTTCAAATACTTATAAGGGAAAATATCATATATTAGGAGGAGTATTAAGTGCTATTGATGGAATTAATCCTGAGGACCTTAGAGTAAAAGAACTTATAGATAATATTAAAATAAATAATATTAAGGAAGTAATTTTAGCTACTTCTGCTACTCTTGCAGGACAAACTACTAGTTTTTATATAACAGATTTATTAAAAGATATGAATTTAACCGTTTCGAGGTTAGCTCAGGGAATTCCTATAGGAGCTGAATTGGATTATCTTGATGATGGAACTATTGGAGCTGCATTAGATTCGAGAAAAATTTTAAACAAAAAGTAGATTTATTTTTTTTGTAATTTTTCTCTTAAATTAATTCTTGTTTTATCTGGAACATTGCTTTCATCAATTTTTTCCATTGTCCCCAATTTAGATATTTTTTTAATTTGAGGAATAATTCGTTTCTCTATGGATCCAATTGCTTTATCATAGTTTTCACCAGCTGTTTCTATACCCTTTTTAATTCCATCCATATAATCAAAAAACTTTAAAATTCTTGCTTGTAGTTCTTGTGAATTAAGTGCTATTTCTTTGACATTTTTTGCTAAACTTTCTTGTTGCCAATTAAAGGATATTCCTTTGAGTAAAGCAATTAGTGTAGCAGGTGTGCATATTAAAACTTTATTTTTAAGAGCATTTTCAAATATATCTGGATCATATTTTGTTGCAGCTGTAAAAAAATGATCTCCTGGTATAAACATTATTACAAAATCCAAATCTCCCTCTATGGCATTTTGATACTCTTTTTGTCCTAACATCTTTGCAGTGTTTTTTATATTATGAGCGTGTTTTTTTAATTTTTCATTTTTCTCGTTTTCCGTATTTGCTTCAGTATACTCAATATATGATGATAGAGGTGTTTTTGCGTCTATAGCTAACGAACGATTACCTGGAAGGTGTATTATTGCATCAGGTCTTCCTAAATTATTTGATAATTCTTTTTGTAGATTAAAATCTACATGTTCAGACATTCCTGCAAGTTCTAAGATCCTTTTAAGTTGAACTTCTCCCCATTTTCCTCGTGTTGTAGGAGAGCGAAGAGCTTGTTCTAATTGGCGAGTTCCATTAGCAAGAATATCAACTTGCTCAGAAAGTCTTCCATAAGACTCAATTCTATTTTTCTCTATCTGATTTACACTATTATTAAGCGCTTGAAGTTGACTATTAAGAGGCTCTATTAGACTAGAAATCCTTTTTTCACGAAAATCTAATTCTATCTCATTATTAGCATTCTTTTGTATATTATCTCTTATAATATCAAATAATTTTTTTTGAATTAAATAAATTACTAGGCTAAAAATTGATAAAATAAATATGCCAATTCCTATTATTATTATAAAATTGAAATCATTCATAATTATACCTTTTTACATTACTCAATATATATTTTACATTTTTAATGTATTTGTTTAATTAATATAGAGATAGTTTAAATTATATTAGAAAAATAGAAGTTATTGCAATGAGTATACTAAGTTTAATTTATGCACCAGCAAAGGTTTTAGAAAAAAAAGCTGTAGAAGTTAAAAAAATTGATAATGATATAAAAAATCTTGTTAATAATATGTTTGATACAATGTATGAAAATAATGGGGTTGGTTTAGCAGCTCCTCAGGTTAACGAGTCTTTACAGATATTAGTAATGGATTGTTCTAATAAGGATATTTCACTTGATAGAAAAGTTTTAATTAATCCAAGAATTATCAAACAATCTAATGATTATAAGGAATATGAAGAAGGTTGTTTATCTTTTCCTGATCATTATTTTACTGTTTCTAGACCTGAGTCATTAAATGTGTCTTTTATTGACATAGATGGTAATAATAAAGAATTTTTTTTTAATGGGTTTGAAGCAGTTTGTGTCCAACATGAAATTGATCATTTATCAGGTACTTTATTTACTTCTTATTTATCTAGATTAAAACGTCAAATTATTATAAAAAAAATGCAAAAATTCAAGAAAAATATAAATAAATCTATATAATTTATTTATGTATAAAAAACTTAAATTATGTTTTATGGGAAGTCCTCAGTTTTCCGTACCTAGTCTAAAAATATTATTAGAAGCTGGGCATGATATTCTGGTTGTTTTTAGTCAAGAACCTAAGCGTGCAAATAGAGGAAAAAAAGTTCAAAAACAGCCAATTCAAGAATTTGCAGAAAAAAATGGTATAAAAGTAATTTTTGGAAGTGATTTAAAAAATAATATCGAGTATTTAAAAAGCTTAAATTTGGACATGATTGTTGTAGTGGCATTTGGATATATATTGCCTAAAGAATTAATTAAATTACCTAAACTTGGTTGTATAAATTTACATGCTTCTTTACTACCAAGGTGGAGAGGAGCAGCTCCCATTCAAAGAGCTATTATGGCGGGAGATGAAAATACTGGAGTTACCATAATGTTAATGGATGAAGGTTTAGATACTGGAAATATTATTTCAACAATTAAAATAGATATAGATAAAAAACTAAATAATGCTGATCTGACAAACATATTATCTCAAAAAGGTGCAGAATTATTAGAGGAAAGTATTCTAAAATTTGCAAATAATATAATTAGTGCAGTTCCTCAATCTAATAAGGGAATTACTTATGCAAAAAAAATATTTAAAGAAGATGAGCTAATTGATTGGGATAGAAATGCTAATGAAATTTTAAATCAAATTAGAGCCTTAAGCCCTATTCCAGGTGCAAAATGTAGGATTAAAGAAGAGAATATTAAGGTTATTGATGCAGAGATGGTTATAAATAGCGAAAACTTAGCCAATGGAATAGTGATTGATAACCCAATTGTTGTAAAATGTGGAGAAAATGCAATAAAAATCAACTACCTTCAAAGACCCGGAAAAAAAATAATTTCTTCTAAGGATGTTATAAATGGGTGGAATATTTATGTAGGAACTAAAATGGAAAAAATTAATTAATATTAAAATAATTCTTTAACATTTTCAGGAGGTCTACCTATAATGGCATTTTCTCCCTCTATAACAATAGGTCTTTCTAATAAAATTGGATTTTTTGATATTTTTTCAATTAATAAGCTTTTATCTGCATTTTTTAAATCCAATTTTTTATAAATTTCTTCATTCTTTCTAATAATTTTATCTACTGGAGCACTTAGTTTTTTTAATAATACTTTTATTTCTTTTACTGATAAAGGGTTATCTAAATACAACCTTATAGTTGGCTTTATATTATTTTCTAATATAATATTTAAAGTGGCTCTAGATTTTGAACACCTTGGATTATGTAATATTTCCATTCTTTTACCTATACATATTTATAAATATATATATATATATTTTATATAATATTTAATATTTATCAGGTTATATATCTGCATGCAAAAGAATAAATTTATTTCTGAGAGGTCTATTAAAGGCTTTAATACAATTAATTGGATAGGGGTGTATACATTATTTAAAAGAGAAGTTATGCGTTTTTTAAAAATATACCTTCAAACAATTTTAGGTCCTGCTCTCACTACCTTATTATTTTTAATAATATTTGCTATGGCGTTAGGTAGATCTTCAAAATTAGTTGAGGATATTCCTTTTTTAGAGTTTTTGGCTCCAGGTCTAATAGTAATGGCAATGATTCAAAATGCCTTTGGTAATACTTCTTCTTCATTATTAAGTGCTAAAGTGGCAGGTAACATAACTGATTTATTATTGCCTCCTCTTACTTCGGTTGAATTTGCTTCAGCTTTCTTAGCTGGAGCTATCTGTAGAGGATTATTTGTGGGAATATCTGTTTCTTTACTAGTATTAATTTTTGTTCCTTTAAAAATATACAGTCCTCTTGTTCTTATATACTTTTCAATTTTATCTTGTTCACTTATGGGCTTATTAGGTTTAATAACTGGCATATGGGCTAGTAAATTTGACCATGTTGCAGCTATAACTAATTTTATTGTTACCCCTCTCTCCTTGTTATCTGGGACATTTTATTCTATAAAAATTCTTCCAGATAATTTTTATTTTATAAGCCAATTAAACCCATTTTTTTATATGATAGACGGTTTTCGTTTCTCAATGATAGGTTATTCAGACTCTAATGTGTATTTAGGAGCTATAATATTATTAGTATTAAATATATTTTTTTATACTATATCAATATTAATGCTAAAAACTGGTTTTAAGTTAAAGGCATAAAATAAATTTTATTTAGCTATTTTAACTTTTATCTGATATAATTATAGACTTTTTATAGAGGTTTTTAAATGAAAAATGTTATGCCAACATATGGGCGAATAGATCTTTCATTCGAAAGAGGAGAAGGTCCTTGGTTATTTACAAAAGATAAAAAAAAATATTTAGATTTTGCTACAGGAATAGCTGTTAATACCTTAGGCCATTCTAATAAAGATTTGATAAATACATTAGCTGTTCAGTCTAAAAAATTGTGGCACACCTCGAATCTATATAATATCAAACCACAAGGAGAATTAGCGGAATTAATATGTGAAAATTCTTTTGGAGAAAGTGTTTTTTTTTGTAATTCAGGAGCAGAATCTTTAGAAGGCACTATTAAATTATGTAGAAAATTTCACTTTAATAATGGAGATAAGAATAAAACAGATATTTTAGTTTGTAGTAGTGCTTTCCATGGCAGAACATTAGGTACACTTGCTGCAGGTGATAATGATAAGCATAGAGAGGGTTTTGGAGTTAATACAAATGGTTTCATTAGAGTGCCTTTTGGAAATATTGATGAAATTAAAAAATTTATCAATAAAAATACAGCTGCTATTCTAGTTGAGCCCATTCAAGGAGAAGGAGGTATAAATAGATCGCCTAAGGGTTTTTTAATAAAATTAAGAGAGTTATGCTCGGAAAATAAAATACTATTAGCTTTAGATGAGGTTCAAACAGGTATTGGAAGAACAGGTAAATTATTTGCTCATCAATGGGCCGATATAAAACCAGATGTAATGGCTATTGCTAAAGGTTTAGGAGGAGGTTTCCCTATTGGTGCAGTTGTATCTACATATGAAGCTGCATCTGGAATGTCTCCAGGAACACATGGGTCTACTTTTGGAGGAAATTTTTTAGCGTCAAGTGTTGCTAAGTCTGTTATTTTGCAAGTAACTGAGGATGGTTTTTTAGATAATGTAACTAAAATGGGTAATAAGCTATCGAAAGCAATTAATCTACTTTCTACTGAATATCCAAAACATATAAAAGGCGTTAGAGGAAAAGGCTTGATGATAGGTATTGTATGCAATATGAGTAATGCTGATTTATGTGCAAATTTAAGAGAAAATGGTTTACTAAGTGTACCAGCTGGAAATAATGTTTTACGTTTATTACCTCCATTAAATATTAACAATGAACATGCTGATATATGTATTGAAATACTTAATAATACATTAAACAATATAAAGGTAAAATAATATGAGACATCTTATTGATATTAATTCTCTAGATCAAGGTGTACCTAGAAAGTTATTGCAAACAGCCAAATTTTATAAATCAAGCGGTAGAGGACTATTAGAAGGAGCTCCTTTATTAGGAAGAACTTTAGCTATGATTTTTGAAAAACCATCAACAAGAACCCGTATATCTTTTGAAGTGGCTATGACTGAATTAGGGGGCTCAGCTATTTATTTAGATGCAAAATCTATGCAAATGGGAAGAGGTGAAACTATTGCTGATACCGCTAAGGTTTTGGGAAGATACTTAGATGGAATAATGATCAGAGCTAGCAGGCATGAAACTTTATTAGAGATGGCAAATCATTCTGAAATTCCTGTTATAAATGGACTAACTGATATTAGTCATCCTTGTCAGATTTTAGCCGATATCATGACTTTTGAAGAAAAACTAGGAGATATAGAGAATAAAATTATTTCTTGGGTAGGGGATGGAAATAATATGGCTAATTCTTGGATACATGCATCAAAGATTTTTAATTTTAAATTAAGATTAGCATGCCCATCTTTGAGGCTGCCTAATAAAAATATTATAAATTGGGCTAAAGAAAATGGAGCTGAAATAGAGATTTTAGATGACCCAATAGAAGCATGCTCAGATTCTAATGCTATTTTAACAGATACATGGGTATCTATGGGGGATGAAAAAATAATAAATCCTGAAGAAATATTTAATAATTTTAGGGTTAGTGATAAATTATTTGAAGTGGCGTCTAACGATGCAATTTTCATGCATTGTTTGCCCGCGCACCGAGGACAAGAGGTTACTAGTGAGATTATAGATGGGCCTAAATCAGTAGTATGGGACGAGGCAGAGAATAGATTACATATTCAAAAAGCAATTCTATCATGGGCTATTGCAGACAAGCTAATTTAGCAATAGTATATTTATTATGTATAAAAATAGGTATTTTATTTTACTATTGTTTATAAATTTACTTTGTAGTTGCGTAAATCAAAAAAATTACGTAATCCAAGATATTAATTTTATGGATTATGAGGCGCTTACAATAGATGCATCTCGTTTAATTGTAGAACAAAGATATAATACTAATATTTCTGCTCCTTATATAGATCATTTAGTTAGACAAGACTTAGTATCTTTAATAAATTATTGGTCTATTGCAAGATTGAATGCTGAAGTTTCAAGTAATAGAGGTAATTTAAAAGTGATAATTAATGAGTCTAGTATTAAAGCTTTACCAATTTCTGAAAATAATAAAATAGAGGAACTATTTTTATCTAATGCAGCTAATAAAATTGAAATGAATTTAGATATAACAATAGAATTATTAAATGAAAATAGTGAGAGAATTTCTTATGTAAATTTAAAGGCTTTTAAAAGCCAAGAACTTGAAGGAAATATCTCATTATTAGAAAAAGATTTTAGAATTCAAGAAATGTCTAGGTCCTTAATGTCGGATTTTGATAATTTAGCTATTAATAAATTAAAAGAAGTCTTTAAAAAAAGAATATCTTCTAATTAATTAATTCACCTCCAATTGCTTTGTTTATTAAATCAATAGTTTGATCGCAACCATATATAGCAATAAATGAACCCATTCTAGGCCCCTGTGTTTGCCCTAATAAAATTTGATAAAGTGCAGTAAACCAATCTTTTAATTCTTCGTATTTAAATTCTTTACCGGTTTCATATACTTCACTTTGAATTTCTTGAGCATCAGAAGAGTTATTTAGTTTAATAAGCCTTTTTTGTAATGATTTTAATGCGTTAATTTCATTTGTATCTGGAATTCTATATTTTTTATTCGGAGCAATAAAGTCTTTATAATATTGTAAGGCCTTTATAATTAAATTATTCATTAAAGGGTCAGACTTATTATTGTCTTTAGTATATTTAGATATAAATCCCCATAAAATATCAGCATGATCTGCATTACAAACAGAGGCTAGGTTTAATAACATAGAATAACTAACTACTTGAGTATATTCTGGTATTTTTCCTTTATGTATATGCCATATTGGGTTTTTAATTAAAATATTAATATCTTGATTTTTTGCATTTGATAAGAATCTTGCATATTCATCAACATTTTTTGGAATAGTATCAAAATATAATCGTTTTGCACGCTTAGGGTTTTGATACATATAAAGTGTTAAACTTTCTTCTGTCCCATACGAAAGCCATTCTTCTATAGATAAGCCATTTCCTTTTGATTTTGAAATTTTTTCTCCATTTTGGTCTAAGAATAATTCATAAACCATATTTATAGGTGCATTTCCACCTATCGTATGGACAATTTGTTTTGAAAGATCAAAAGAAGGAGTTAAATCTTTCCCGTTCATTTCATAATTAACATCTAATGCGGACCAACGCATTGCCCAATCTGCTTTCCACTGAAGTTTACATTTACCTTTGGTAACTTCAGTAGTAATAATTTTCCCTTTTTCATTTGTATATTCAATAGTTCCATTATCAAGATTAATATTTTTAATAGGTACTTGAAGAACTTTTCCCGTTTCTTCACATATAGGTAGAAATGGACTATAAGTACTTCTTCTATCCTTGCCTAAAGTAGGTAGTATTATTTCAATTATTTTTCCATAATTATTTAGTATACTAATAAGTGTTTCATCAAAATCACCATTTAAATAACAGTCAGTAGAAGATTTGAACTCATATTCAAAGTTAAATTGATTTAAAAAAGCTTTAAGTCTTTCATTGTTATGTTCTGCATAACTATTATATTTTTCGAATGGATCAGGAACATTTGATAAAGGCTTATCCATATGATGTTTAAGCATTTCTTGATTAGGAATATTTTCAGGAATTTTTCTAAACCCGTCCATGTCATCTGAAAATGTAATAAGTTTTGTAGGAATATTAGATATTGTATCGAAAGCATTTTTCACTAAAATAGTTCTTGCTACTTCGCCAAATGTGCCTATATGAGGAAGGCCTGAGGGACCATAACCAGTTTCAAATAGAACAAAACCTTTTTTGGGTGTTTTTCCATTCAAGCTTTTTAATATTCTCAAAGCTTCCAAAAATGGCCAGGCATTTGAATTCTTTGCTTCATCTATTGAAATTTTTTCCATTACAAATAATCTTTTCTACTTATATTAATATATATATATATTATCTTTAAATTATTTTACTTAAAATAAAAAGGTCTTATATCTTTAAAGAGGTAAAAAATATGGATTATATTATAAATAATGAGTCTTTTCTTAGATTAAGCGCTTTTATTACTATGGTAATCCTAATATTTATAGTGGAATTACTATTTCCCATATCTGTTAGAAGTATAAAACCTTATAAGAGATGGTTTATTAACTTTTTTTTCGTTTTTATGAATACTTTAATTTTAAGACTTTTATTCCCAATACTTGCAGTTAGTTTTGCAGCAATTTGTATAAAATATAACATAGGACTTTTTAATTATTTTAATATTAATTTAATAGTTGCTATCATATTGTCTTTTTTATTTTTAGATTTTGGAATGTGGCTGCAACATCTATTATTCCATCATGTACCATTTTTCTGGAGGTTTCATAAGATACATCATAGTGATGAAGAGGTGGATTTCACTACTGGTATAAGGTTTCATCCAATAGAAATAATAATTTCTATGATGTATAAATTTATATTAATTGCTATTATTGGTCCATCCATAGCTCTAGTAATAATTTTTGAAATTATATTAAATGCATCCTCAATATTTAATCACGGAAATATTAAAATCAAAGATAAATATGATTCAATGCTTCGAAGATTAATTGTTACCCCAAATATGCATAGAATTCATCATTCAGTTGAAGAATATGAAACCAATTCAAACTTTGGTTTTAATTTTTCCTTTTGGGATAAAATGTTTGGGACATATAAAAGTAAATCTACTAAAGGGGATAACCTTATTTTAGGTTTAGAAGAATTTAAAAACAATAAAGACAAAAATATTTTTACACTAATGTTTAAACCTTTTTCTAATAAATAATTTTTATTTTTTTACAGTTTCTTTAAGAACAAGGGGCATTTGAGCTAAAGTCCAAATAATAGTTAGGGGCATAATGCCAAATAATTTGAACGTAACCCATGTATCTGTTGAATAATTTCTCCATACAATTTCATTAAGTATTGCTAGAAAGATAAAAAATAAAGACCAACGGATATTTAAAACTCTCCATCCTCGTTCTGTTAAATTGAAAGCCTTATCAAAAACTATTTTTAAAACATTAATTTTAAAAATTATTCGGCTTATAATTAAACCTGCAGCAAATACTAAATTAACAATAGTTGGTTTAAGTTTAATAAATGTTTCGTCTTGAAATACCAAAGTCAATGAGCCAAAAAATACTACAAAAATACCTATTACAATAGGCATTATAGGAAGTTTTCCTTCTATTTTCCAAGAGACAGGAATAGCGATGGCAGTGGCTAACATAAATGCACCCGTTGCATAGAAAATTCCATATTTAGCATTTCCAATAAAAAATACTGCTAAGGGGCCAACTTCAGTAATTAATTTAAGTAGTGGTTTCATTTTTTCTCCTAGTAATCATCTATTTCTAAGCCAAGTAATGCTCTTGCATATGGTTCAGACTCAAAAATATTTAAATCTTCTTGTTTCTCTCCTACTCCAATAGCGTGAATGGGAATTTTATGGTTATTACTAATAGAAATTATTATTCCTCCTTTAGAGCTAGTATCAAGCTTAGTAATAATTATACCATTAATATCTATTGCCTCTTTGAAAGCTATAATCTGATTTAAAACATTTTGACCAGCAGTAGCATCAACTATTAAAATTCTATGATGTGGTGCTGTTTCATCTTTTTTATTAATTACTCTATGAATTTTTTTAAGCTGCTCCATTAAATTAGTTTGAGTTTGTAGTCTTCCAGCAGTATCAATCAATAATAGGTCACTTTTGGTCTCTAATGCTCTATCATATGCTTTAAACGCAATTCCTGCAGGATCACTTCCTTCTGCACCAGAAACTAATTCTGCTCCAACTCTTTGTGACCAAATTTCTAACTGTTGAACTGCCGCTGCTCTAAATGTATCTGCTGCTGCAATAATAACTTTTTTACCTTTTGATATTTCTTGCGAAGCGATCTTTGCAATAGTAGTAGTTTTACCAGCACCATTAACTCCTGAAAATAATATAACTCTTGGTGTATCTGATTTTTCAATAGTAAGCGGCACAGAAACTGAAGAGATTGATTCAGATATTATTTCTGCTAATTTTTCTTTAACTATTTTTTCATCTAGTTTTTCAAATTTATGATTTTTTAAACTAGTTATTAAATCACTTGCAGCTGCAGCGCCTATATCTGCTAAAATTAAATTCTCTTCAATTTGTTCAAGAGCTTTATCATCAAGCTTTTTTGAGGTTAATGCCTTGGTAATACCTGAACCAATAATTGAAGACGTCTTGGATAATCCTGAACCAAGTCTAGCAAACCAGCTTTTAAATACATAATCTTCAGCTTGTTCTTTAGCCGCTAACTCTGCAGCCTCTTTCTC
>PTKH01000028.1 GCA_002937655.1 Alphaproteobacteria bacterium MarineAlpha9_Bin3
TGGCGCGCCCGAGAGGATTCGAACCCCTGACCCTCTGATCCGTAATCAGATACTCTATCCAGCTGAGCTACGGGCGCATTAAAAATTATAATTTGATATTATCTATCAATCTCACGTCATTAATATATACAGCTATAAATAATCTTGCATTAGATTTATTACTATTATTGATATTCTCTAAAGTAAAATTATTCCTTATTTCCACATAGTCTATTTTTTTTATACCTACTTTTTTAAAATTATCTTTAACGAAATTTATAGTTTCTTGGATTTCTTTAGTATGAAAATTTTTAGAAGCATCATTTAAAATAATATTTATATTATTAGCTATTTTTTTTTGTTCAGAGTCTAAATATTGATTTCTTGATGATATTGCTAATCCTTCACTATCTCTTATTGTATCTATAGGAACAATTTGACATGGAATATCTAGGTCACGGACTAAGGATTTTATAATTAATAATTGTTGAAAATCCTTTTCTCCAAATATTGCATAATCAGCACCAGATTGAAGTAGTAATTTAGCTACTACAGTTGCAACTCCTTGAAAGTGATTCTTACGTTTTTTTCCACATAGTATAGAACTTAGTTTTGGGACATTAATTGTCAAATCAAAATTGTCTGGGTACATATTTTTATTATCTGGAATATATACTATATCACATCCTTTCTCTTCCAAGCGTTTAATATCCTCAGCTTCTGTCCTTGGATATTTACTTAAATCTTCATTCTCTCCAAATTGTAATGGGTTTACAAAAATTGTAGCTAAAACTATATTGGCATGTTTTTTAGCTTCTATCACTAGCGCTTCATGTGCTTCATGAATTGCGCCCATAGTAGGAACAATTGCTAAGGAGGCAGCAGTATTTAAAGGTCCATTTCTATGACGTGCAATAGAAGAATGCAATCCTCTAAGATCCCTTATAATTTCTATACTCATAAACCCTCATCAATAAAAAAAATATTTAATAAATTATTAATTTAGCGTATTTTAAAAATAAACACTAATCTAATAGAGGCATTATAGGCTCTAAGCAAGAATTTTTTTTTAAGAGATACAATATGATACTTAAAATAATAATTATATGTTTTATAAACATACTATTTTTTTCAAAATTTAGTATAGCCACAGATGATCTTGATAGTTTTAAGTCCTCACCTGAAGGAGCAACTAGTAATATTGGAAGTTCAAAAAATAGTATATCAAATAAATATATGGTTGTTACTGCTGATCCTCGAGCAACTGAATCAGCTAAAAAAATTTTGGATTTAGGAGGAACAGCGATTGATGCTGCTATTTCTGCACAGTTAGTTTTAAATTTAGTTGAGCCTCAATCTTCAGGCATAGGAGGAGGTGCTTTTATATTATATTATGATGCAAAATCTAAAAGTATAGAAGCTTGGGATGGAAGAGAAAGAGCTCCAATAAATTATTCTGAAGATATTTTTTTAAGATCAGACGGCAAAAAGAAAGGCTTTATTGAGTCTGTTTCTGGAGGTTTAGCTGTAGGAGTTCCATCTTTAGTTTCTGTGATAGAAAAAGTGCATAATAAACATGGTAAGCTTCCTTGGGGTTTACTTTTTGAAGATGCAATTAATTATTCGGAACAAGGGTTTATAGTAGGGAAACGTTTAGAGAGACTTATTAGTTTAGCCCCTCATTTAAAAAACCAAGAAGAATCTAAAGTTTATTTTAAATTAAATGAAGGAGGCTTAAAAGCTGGTGAATTAAAAATAAATAATGAATTTGCTTTTAGCTTAAAAGCTATAAGAGATTCTGGATCAGAAGCATTATTAAATGGAAAATTGGCAGAAAATATTTTATCTACAGTAGTTAATCATCCTTCAAATCCTGGAATAATGGTTAAAGCAGATTTTGAATTAGTTAATCCATCAATTACAGAACCAGTTTGCGGTAATTATAGAAAATGGAGAATTTGTGGAATGGGGCCTCCAAGTTCTGGAGGAATTACAGTCCTACAAATTTTAGGCATTTTAAATAATTTCAATTTGAGTGATAAAAATTTAGATAAATCTACTATTTGGCATTTATTTTTAGAGTCTTCAAAATTAGCGTATATGGATAGGGCATATTATATAGCAGACAGTGATTTTATAACTGTACCCGTAGAAGAAATGCTTGATGTTAGATATTTAAAAGAAAGGTCACTATTAATAAACAAAAATAATACAATAAAAAAGCCAAAAAAAGGAGAACTTAAAAACCATCAAACTAATTATCTAGGTCAAGATACTACAAGTGAGCAGTCGTCCACGACGCACATTTCTATTATTGACCATTATGGTAATGGAATAGCTCTTACCTCTTCTATAGAGTTTATGTTTGGCAGTGGCTTAATGACATCTGGCTTTTTATTAAATAATCAGATGACTGATTTTTCATTTTATCCTGCAGATAAGAATGGCCATTTAATAGCTAATCGCCCTGAGGGAAAAAAGAAACCTCGTTCTTCTATGTCTCCGACATTAGTTTTTGATCCAAAGGGTGATTTAAAAATGGTTTTAGGATCTCCAGGTGGCTCACAAATAATCTGTTATGTTGCTGCATCATTGATAAGATTGATAGATCTAAATATATCTCCAGAAAATGTTACTCAGGCACCTAATCTTTGCAATAGAGGATTAAAATCCTTTGTTGAAAAAGGTGAAAAAGGTGATATTCTATCAAGTGAATTAATGAGTTTAGGTCATGAAATTATAAGAAAAGACATGACAAGTGGTTTACATATTATATATAAAGATTCTAAGAACTATTTTCATGGTGTTGCTGATCAGAGGAGAGAGGGCTCTGCGGCAGGTAATTAAATAAAAAGAGGAAATAAATGAAATTATCAAATGAACAAATAAATTCTTTTAAAGAGCTAGGGTATGTGTTTTTAGAAAATGTTTTTGATTCAACAGAAATAGATAAAATGAATAAAGAACTTCCTAGATTATACAATTTAGATAAGAAACAAATTCAAAGAGAAAAAGATGGTAAAGCTGTTAGAACTGTTTTTGCAGCGCATGAATTAAGCGAAGTATTTTCAAATCTTGCACGCCATCCTAGGATAGTTGAACCAGCTAAACAACTTTTAGGAGGAGATGTATATGTCCATCAATTCAAAGTAAATGGTAAAGAAGCATTTGATGGAGATTTATGGCAGTGGCATCAAGATTATGGAACATGGAAAAATGACGATGGAATGCCAGAAGGATTAGCTCTTAATGTAGGATTATTTTTAGACGAAGTTAATCAATTTAATGGACCGCTAAATTTTATTCCTAGATCTCATAGAGAAGGATATATTGATGCAGATCACGATATAACAACAACTTCTTATCCTTTATGGACAATTAATAATGAAACTATTTCTAAATTAGTAGAAAAAGGAGGCATAATTGCTCCTCAAGGAAAAGCTGGTTCTATGATATTATTTGACTCTACTTTAGTGCATGGATCTCCATCTAACATGTCTCCCTGGAGTAGAACAATAGTTTATATTTCATTAAATAGAACAAGTAATCATATAACAAAATTTAACAGGCCGGAATATAAAGCTCATAGAGATTTTACACCAATTACTTGTGTAGATGACTCCTGTTTAAAATAATATAAATTTATAAAAATTAAATGAACTTAGATTTAACTGATAGATTAATTAAAATACAAGAAGAAGGTAGATTATTTCGAATTGGAGTAATAGGTTTAGGTAAATTTGCTACTATGTTTCTTGCACAGGTAAAAAGTACACCTGGAATTGAAATTACTGCAATAGCAGATTTAGATTACAAAAAAGCAGAAGAGTCCATTAGGATAGCAGGGTTTGAACAAGATTTAAATACATCTGGATATGATTCCGCTAAAGTATCAAATCAGATATGGTATACAGAATCAGGTTTGGAGCTGGCCAAATGTGAACAATTAGATCTCATAGTTGAAGCTACTGGTAATCCGGAGGCTGCAGTAGATCATTGTCTGGCTGCTTTTAATGCTAAATCACATGTTGTTTTAGTAACAGTTGAAGCCGACGTATTATGTGGACCTGCAATTATAAAAAGAGCTAATGCAGCAGGAGTTATATGTTCTATGGCTTATGGAGATCAACCTGCTTTAATTTGTGAGTTAATAGATAGAGTAAAAAGCTCAGGATTTGAAGTTGTAAGCGCAGGAAAGGGTACGAAATATTTACCTATATACCATAAAAGTACTCCTTCTACAGTTTGGAATTATTATGGGTTATCTGAGCAAGAAGCAAATGCTGGAGGATTAAACCCTAAAATGTTTAATTCCTTTTTAGATGGCACTAAATCTGCAATAGAAATGGGAGCTTTAGCCAATGCCACTGGTTTAAGGGTACCTAATGATGGTTTGATTTTTCCTCCAGTAGGAATATCTCGGCTATCAGATGTATTAAAACCTAGAGAATTTGGAGGTATATTAGATAATTCTGGAATTGTTGAAGTAGTTTCCTCATTAGAAAGAGATGGTACTGAAATATCTGATAATTTACGTTGGGGGGTATTTGTAGTTTTTAAATCAGATTCTAAATATACAGAACAATGTTTTAGAGAATATGGAGTTCCTGTTGATGAAAGTGGAGAATATGCTTCTTTGTGGAGACCAATTCACTTGATTGGATCTGAATTAGGCTTCAGTGTTGCAACCGCTTTATTAGATAATAGATCTACTGGTTCAACTAAAGAGTTTACTGGTGATGCAGTATCTGTTGCAAAAAGAAATTTAAAAGCTGGAGAAACTTTGGATGGTGAGGGCGGAACGACAGTTTGGGGAAAACTAATTCCAGCGCCAAAATCTATTTCTTTAAATGCTTTACCTATAGGTTTAGCACATAATGCTAAACTTATGAATGATATATCAGAAGGGCAAGTAGTTTCACAAAAAGATATAAGTTCTATTGCAAAATCTAATGCCTATGAGTTAAGAAAAGAAATGGAATCTGATTTTATAGAAAATCATAAAAATTGAAATTTAACTTAATTACTTATAAAAACTTTTTTCCTAAAATAGGAAAAGATGTGGTTACAGCAAGCACTTCAACTGTTATTGGAAACACTATTTTAGATTCAGAATGCATTCTTAAAGATAGAGTTGTTTTAAGAGGCGATGGAGCCGAAATTATTATTGGTAAAGGGGTCATATTTTTAGATAGAAGCACGGTACATGTAGCTAGCGATTTAATGGGATCATATATTGGTGATTATTCTATTATTGGTAGATTTTCACTTGTTCACGCTTGTAAAATAGGAAAATCTGTGATTCTTGGTGATCAGTCAATTGTTATGGATGGATCTGAAATAGGAGATAATTGTATTATTACTGCTAATTCTTTGATTCCTCCAGGAAAGACTTTTCCTAATAATTCAATAATATCAGGTGCTCCAGCTAAAGTAATTGGAACAATTGAAAATAAAAGTTTTATTAAATATAAATCTGAAATTTTAAATAATAAGTGTTTAACTGGTAGCATCGTTAGAAGCGACTTAGAAGGAGATGACCCATTAGCAGAACTCGGTTTAGAGCCATGGATAAATTATAAAGTGGGATTAGAGAGAATTAGTTCTAGGGCTTTTATAGCTCCTGATGCAATTATAAGAGGAAATATTACAATAAAAGATAAAGCGAGTTTATGGTTTGCAACAATTGTTTCTTCATTACCTGGAGGAAATATTTTTATAGGAGAAGGTTCCAACATTCAAGATAATACTATAATTGATTCAGGAGAAAAATCTTTGGTTATTGGTAAAAAAGTAACGGTAGGACATAATGTAAGATTAGGAGCATGTTCTATAGGAGATAATTGTTTAATTGGGATGGGGTGTACTATTGAAGATGATGTAGTAATCGAAGAGGACGCATTTGTTGGCGCTCGTGCAATTGTTAAAACTGGAACAATAGTAAAAGCTAATACTATTTACGCAGGTAGACCAGCAAGTTATTTTAGAGATGTAAAAACTGAGGAGGCTAATTTCTTTCAAATGGGACAAAAAATATATGAGAAATTTGCAGAAGACTATATCAAAGAGTTAGGTACCTATAAAGTTAGGATACATTAATGTTATTTATGACTTTAATAAAATTGTTAATTATTGGAGCTGTTTTAATAATATTGAGAATACTTTTTCCTACTTTAGTTAGGGGCTTTAAAAGAATATTATTTATAATTATTGTGTCTATGATTATATTTGCTTTAGTTGTAATGTATGCCTCCTAAATATTAAATTACTTATTCATAATAAATTCATTTTTAATTCATAGAACCTTCATGACTATATGTAAAATACACTTATAAATTTACATGGAGGCAAAATGGATAAATCGGAAAATAAAGGATTATTGGCAACATTTATATTATTGTTAGCTCTTTTCTTTTTTGGATATTATGGAAAGGACTATCAGTCTAATAGTTCTTCAAATTTAACGCAGATAGATGATAATCAATTATTAATAAATAAAGATTTAAAAGAGTAAAAAAATAATTTATTGAAATTTTATAGGAGAATTAATTGTTATTAAATATTTTATACAAAATATGTATAGGTTTAATATTTTTTTTAGTAACGATAACATTTTTTATGCATATTTTGAATATAGGTTCTTATACTGAACCGAGTTTATCTTTTTCTTATGAAGAGCTTTCTCCAATTATAGAAAATACCATTGCTTATAAAAATGATAATAATATGTAATTACTTTCTTCTCCATTTCCAAGGTTCTAGAAACTCTCCTTGCCATAAACCCATAAGGTTTTTTTTTGCCCATATTTCTTGATTAATATAATCTTTAGAATATTTCCTATATGCTAATGCCCAGCCATTTTTTACTAGCCAGGCATTAATATTTAAATTTTTAATGAAGCACGTCCCAATTAACCTCTTATATTTATCTTTACCATGAATAAGACATTTTATTTTATTATTATTTATTAAATTTATTAGTGCTAACTTTGCTTTAACTCCACATTTATAATTTTCATTTTTAGTATTTTTACAAAGCTGTTTAATTTCAGGAGTATCAATTCCATGAAGTCTAATTTTTTTATTATTAAACTTAACAGTATCTCCATCTATAACTGTAATATTCGTATAAGATATAATTTCTTCTTTTGCTATTATTTTAGATGCAAAAAACATACTATATAAAATCAATAATAAATTTATATATTTGAAAATATTGATCAATTTAATCACTATAAAAATACTATGGTAATGGAACCCTTCCACCATCCGTAACTAAGGTTTGTCCTGTAGTAAAATCTGATTTTTCTGATAGAAGATAACATACTGTATTGGCTATGTCCTGTGTTTCCCCAATTCTTTGAAGAGGAGTATTTTCAATAATATTTTTTCTTGCTTTTTTATCAAGAGATTCAATCATATCTGTTTCAATTAAACCGGGCGCAACAGAGTTTATTCTTATATATGGTGCAACGGCGGAAGATAAATTTCTTACAAGCGCAATTACTGCTGCTTTTGATGTCCCATAGGTAATCATATTCGGACGCATTCCTAAGCCAGCTACAGAGGAAATACATACTATTCTTCCAAATTTTCTTTTTATCATTCCTGGTAAAACTTCTTTTATAGGTAAAAGGGTGCCGTCTACATTTGTAGCCATTGTTTCTTTCCATACTCTATAATTTAGTTCTAGTGGTTTTTTAGAGAGCAGAGCAATTCCTGCATTAGTTACTAATAGGTCAATGGAGCCAAGTTTTTTTTCAGTATTTTTGATTAACTTTTTAACCTCCATTTCTTTAGATATATTAGCTTTAATAATAGTAGATTTTACACCTACTTCATTTACTAATTTTTGTGTTTCTTTTGCAGCTTTAATATCTGAGTTATAGTTTATAGATATTGCAGCACCATTTCTTGCTAATTCTATTGCTATTGCTCTTCCAATGCCTCTCGAAGCTCCTGTAATTAATGCAACTTTTCCTTTAAATTCTCTGGTATTCATTTTAATATACTCCCTGAAATTACTTGAAATATTACGTTATCAAATTAAATAAAATTGTTAAGGAAAAATAATGAAAAAATTATCTATTACTCTTAGTTTTTTAATACTATTTTTTGTCAATCCAGCTTTCACCAACTCTTTAGATGATGCAATTTCTAATCCTGATAGAACTCCGGAATATATGGCAAGAGACAAATATAGACATCCTAAAGAGACACTTACATTCTTTGGTATAGAATCAACAATGTCCGTTATAGAATTATGGCCTAGTAGAGGATGGTATAGTGAAATTTTAGAACCTTTCCTAACAAATGAAGGAACATTTATGGCTGCAGATTTTGATCCTAACTATGCTGCTTGGACTCCTAAAGTAATAAAACGTAATGCTGCTAATAGGGCTAAAAGCAAAATTTTATCTGATATGAAGATGATTACTCTCTTTAAAGATGAAAAACCACTTTATGATAGAGAGTCTGTTGACATGGTTTTAACTTTCAGAAATTTACATAATTGGTTAAAGGCAGGATTATTAATGGATGTTTTTAACAAATCTTTTGCAGTTTTAAAGCCAGGTGGAATATTCGGCGTAGTAGAGCATAGGGCTCTTCCAGATACATCTATTGAGGATATGAATAAAAGTGGGTATGTAACGGAAAAATTAGCAATAGAATATGCTGAAAAAGCTGGTTTTGTTTTAATAGCTACAAGTGAAATTAATGCTAATCCTAAAGATGGAACTATTCATCCTAAAGGAGTATGGACGTTGCCTCCTTCACTTAGGCTTGGCGATGAAAATAAAGAAAAATATATTGCTATAGGTGAAAGTGATAGAATGACGTTAAAATTTATTAAACCAGAATAGTTTATTTTTTTGTAAATACTTCTTTCAAAGGAGAAAAATATATTAGAGTAAGAATAGCACCATCTGTAAGAGTGGCTATATATTGAAGTATATATGTTATTTGACCTATGATTTGTATTTTTCCAAAGTAAAGACAAATAATATAACCCAATATAGTTAATAAAAATAGAGATCTACCAAGAGGTTTAAAGTTATAAAGACAATAAATAGCAATTAAATAAATTAGTAAAATTAATACAACTAATATAACTCCAAATTGGGTATCAAAAAAACCTGATTCTAAAGTATTTTTTAGATCTATAATTTCAGTAGATTGAAAAATAGATGAAATGATTATTAAAATAAACATACCTATATTTAATAAAATCAAATTTTTAAATATTCTTTTTAAATCCATATTCTATATTCTTTATCTTGTTCATAAAAGGGAAGCAGAAAGTGCTTCCCTTCGTGATGATTAAAATTATAAATATTCAATAGTCTATAAAGAAGCACCTATGAGGCTTTCCTTATATCTACTTACTAAATTTAATAGATTTGATTTATAATCCATATCACTAGACATTGGACCACCTCCTTTCGTTAATTAATAATAAAATATATCTATGTCTGTTTACTAAGCTATTCAAGTTTATATTCTTTTATAAGGATATTCTTTAAATAGATCTGACTTAAATTTAAGGCCATGTCCTGACTTATTTGGTGGAGTTGATTTTCCATTTACTGGTATTATTGGTTCTTCCCATAAATGATTATACCAACCCATATGTTCAAGCCATGCTGGATTATGTATTGAGGCATTTAAATGTGTATTTAACTCCATAAATAAATGAGGGGCAATTTTTATATTATTTTTATGAGCCATGTCAGCAATAAATCTTAATTCTGTATAACCACCTCGCATTAGATCTGGTTGTAAATTTGATACAATATTATTTTCTATAAAAAATTTCATATCATGATGTGTAAAATGATTTTCACCAGTTGCAATAGGAGTATTTATAGAATTTGCAATTTTTTTATAACCTTCAAAATCGTCAGCAATTACAGGCTCTTCTAAAAACTCTATATTGTATTTATCTATGGCTTTACCAAATTTTATCGCTTCATCAGCATTCCAACCTTGATTAACATCAATCATTATTTTTATATCGTTACCTAATTCCTCTCTCATATCCTTTACATTTGCTACATCTTCATCATGTGTAAATCCCCATGCTACTTGCATCTTAATAGCTGTATAGCCCTCAGATACAAATCTTTTTGCTTTTTCAATCATGCCATCATGACCTAAGCCTCTATAACAACCAGATCCATAAACTGGTAAAGGTTTATCAGACCCACCCCAAATTTTCCAAAGCGGTTGTTTTTTAAATTTGCCTAGTACATCCCATAGAGCAATATCTATCGCAGATATGCCCATAACGGTAATTCCCATTCGACCTTGAATGAAAGTGGCTTGCCACATTTCTTGCCATAGCTTTTTAATATTTTCAGCATTTTTTCCTACCAAAAGTGGTTTTAACATTTCGTGAATACACATTTCTATAGTTTCCATTCCTCCGGCTATTGGATGAAGGTAGCCCATTCCCACCAAACCAGAAGATGTTTCAATTTCTACTATTAATAGATCAATTTTTTGCATAGCAACAAAACCTATTTTAGGCGGGTCCTCAAACGGAACTGAAAGAAGTGTAGTTTTTATGTCAGTAATTATCATTTATTATTTCCTTCTATTTGCTTTAAAAAGCTAATAATACCTTCTGTTGTTTCTTTAGGGGCTTCTTGTTGAACCCAATGTCCTGCTTTTTCAATAATAATTTTTCCATAAAAATTATTACAATGTTTTCCAGGATTCTCATAAAAATCATACCCTTTTATAAATTTTCTTATACTGTCTTTTCCTCCTCCTATAAAAAAACTAGGTACTTCTATTTTTAATTCAGATAATTCTGGAATATTCTTCCAGTCTCTATCTTGATTCCTATATCTATTTATAGGTCCCCTAAAGCCGCTATTTTTAAATTCATTTATATAAAAATTTAAGTCTTCTTCAGATAACCAACTAGGAAATGGATTTGGATCTATAAGTCCATCTAGTAATTCACTATTTTTATCAAAATTAGTTTTTATTTTAGCATCGTGACCCTCTGCAGAAATCCAATAATATATTTTTCTTAAAGATACGCCAATATTTCTTTCAAGCTCTTCTTCTGCAATTCCCTCTTTTTCAAAATATGTTTGATAAAAAAAGTTATCTTTATACATGTTTCTCCATAATTCAGAATTTGAGATGGCTCCTCTCCTAGCATGAGGTACACTTAAACCTATAACAGCTCTAACTTTATTTGGGTGTAATGCCGCTGTATTCCAACATATAGGAGCACCCCAATCATGACCTATTAAAATAGCTTTTTCTTCATCTTCTTCACTTATTATTCCTAAGACATCATTTACTAGCGATATCATATCATATTTTTCTACTTCTTTTGGCTTAGAACTTTTTCCATAACCTCTTACATCTATAGCCAAGACTTTATAACCAAGGTCTCCTAGTGGTTTGATTTGATGACGCCAGGAATACCAAGATTCTGGCCATCCATGCACCATAATTATTAGAGGACCTTCTCCGTATTCTACCGAAAATATATTTACTTCGTCGAGTGAAAATGTTTTCGTTTTAAATCCATTTATCATTTTATTTAACCCTATTTAAATTATATATATTATTTTAAAAATTGACTTAAGTTTGGTTTGAAATAATTAGGTCCTTTCATAACCTTTCCATCTTTATTATAAATAGGTTTGTTATTTTCCCCTAATTTACTCATATTGGATTCTTGTACTTCATTGAAACATTTATCAAGGTCTATTCCAAATGCATGGCCAGCACCATAAGTTACATAAAGAATATCTGTTAATGCATCGGCAATTTCAATTATATTTTTTTCTTTAATTGCTTCCTTAAGTTCTTCTAATTCCTCAAGTATTAAATCATATCGAAGCTTCACTATTTTATCATCTGGAAATTCTGTTTTGTTTTTTACTTCTTGTCCAAAGGTTTTCATGAATTGTGATACTTTTTGAAAATTACTCATTCTATCTCCTAAAAAAGTGGTGCACCTGGTAGGACTTGAACCTACGACCTTTGCCTTCGGAGGGCAATGCTCTAATCCAGCTGAGCTACAGGTGCATATTTATAATTATTAACTATAATATATAAAATAGATTTTTATATTATAATTTTTTGTTTAAGGTATTTCTATGAATGATTCTAACAGAAAATACTTATGGAGTTGTATTCAGAAAGCAGGAGATTATTTGAATGGCCAATTGCCCTCTCACCCTAATCACCCTAAGGGTAGAAATGCTTATGCCCATGTTGCTATATGTATCAAGAATAAATTTAAAATTAGTTATAAAGATATTGATGATAATAAATTGGAAGAAGTTATAGATTATATAAAATATTTAAAAGATAATCCAAGATAGTTATTTATATTATTCCCATACCCTGTCTGAATATCTATTTAAAGCTGTAATTCTTTTAATCGGAATATTAATTTCTCTATTGTATACTTCCTCATTTAACCACTTTACTTCAGCCTCATAATCATCAGTTTCTGTCCACCAAACTTTACCATTTAAGAGGTCTGCTGGCCTCCATTTATAACCTTTTCTTCTTAAAATATTTCTTTTGTTATAAGGAGAATCTATTGCTTTAATAAGAAAACTAGGTTTTGACGCATATTCTCTTAGTGCAGAAAAAACAGTTATGTTTTTTTTAGGTAATGTTTCAGATAATAATGCTAAACATGCTTCACAATCATTAAATGCGTCATGACCGTCATAAAACCATCCATAATTTGCCCCTAGATTTTCTAGTTTGGCTGAGCCAAAACCTTCTTGTAACCAATTAATTGATTTAAATGTACATGCCCAAGAAATATTTTTAAAGCATTCCCAATGCTGTTCGACCATTTGTCTGTCATATGAAGCATTATGGGCTATAATTAAATCTACATTATTAACTACTTTTTCAATTTCTTCAGCTTGAATATTTTTATTTTTTACCATTTCATTTGTTATGCCCGTAATTAAAGAAGCTTCATTTGATATTGGTATTCGAGGCTCTCTTAAACCATTAAAAGCTTCTTCTTTTTTAATACTTAGTATTTTTCCTGAAGGAATTTCATACTCAAATGGTAAAAGAGCCAATTGAATAACGTCATCATGCCCAATTGACAATCCAGTGGCTTCAACGTCTATTATAATTCCTCTTTTAATTTCACCATTAGAAGGATCATTATATTTTTTAGGTAAATGTAGTTTTCGGATTAACTTCCAATTAGATTTATCAACATCTGTATTAATTATTTCTTCTAGATTATTTTTATAATGGCTATATTGATTCATAGTTTTTTTATTAACCCTTAAATTTAATCGTCCTTTTTACTTATGTTAAAAAATTTGTCATTTTTATCATCATAGCTTAAAATCTCTCCATTTTCTAAATCAAACCACCATCCAAAAATATTTAATTTATTTTCTCTTATTGATTTTAGAACCCAAGGAAATGTGTAAAGGTTTTTTATAGAGTTTTTTATAGACTCTCTTTCTGCTATATGTTGCAAAGATTCAATGCTATCATGCAGGTTAATATTGTTTTTTATATTAGCTGCGATATTGACCCAATCACTGATAAATTCTCTTTTAGTTTCTTCTGTTTCAATTTTACTTTTATCTTTAATAAATGTATCACATAATGCTGCAATACCTCCACAGTGTGCATGACCTAATATTATAATGTTCTCAACTTTTAAATCACGTACTGCATATTCTATAGCTGAACTTACGCCGTGAAGTCCTCCATCTGGATTATATTCTGGGACCAAATTAGCTACATTCCTTATAGTAAATATCTCTCCAGGTTTGGCTTGAAACAATATAGCAGGATCAACTCTAGAATCCGAGCATGCAATTACCAAAATTTTAGGTTTTTGACCATTTTTTACGAGATTTAAAATAGTTTCCTTATCTCTTTCATAATAATTCTTTTTAAAATCTTTAAATCCTTTTATAAGAGAATCTACCATTTATTTTGTTAAACCCTTTCTTTAATTTATCTAATAATATTATAAGTTTTTATTACTTTTCTCTTTATTATAGGCAAAGTTAACATAAAAGATGTTAGCCAAATTCCATGACTATATCTAGCTACACCTTCATAAAATAAAAACACTAGATGCCCAGAAATTAATGAAAAAGCAAATATTTTATTTTTGAAGGACAATTGTTTGCTAAAGACAATGTATATTAAACACCCCAAAATAAATATATACCAAGGCTCTGTATAAGAAATCCATATGCCAATATGATTAACAATATAATTACAACTTTCAGGAAAATTATTAAAACATTCTAGCCATTTTGTTGGGCTATTTCTCATATTATTATCTATCGTTGCAGAATTAGTAATTGGTACAAATCTATTACCAAAAAATATATTATGACATGTAATCAGAAGAATTGGGCTAAAGCCTATACCTAAAGGAAAAACTTTTCTTAATTTATTTGTATAAGTCATATAACTAGAAAGACCCAATAGAAGAATAGCTATAGCGGGTAAAAAGTTTGGACGTAAAGAAATTGCTATAGCTAAACAAAAACCGGCTTTAATTAATTCATTATTTTTATAATTATTGTCCTGTTTCCACAGATAATTAAAAGCGGTTATTAGCGCAGATATAGCTATTCCTGCCCCAAATCCTTCAATAGTATATTTGGCTAAGTATATTTGAAAAAAACCAAAAGATTCAAATATGGGAATGATAAAAAAGCAGCTTATCATAATAAGTTCCCATTTTTTATTAAATATTCTTTGTAGTAGAGATCTAATTACCAAGGGAGTTAAAGAGATTATAATTAATAGACCAAAAATACTTTCTCCAAAGAAGATCATAGAAATAGATAATAAATAACGCATTCCAGGCATCATATAAAATATATCTTCGCCTCCTCTAAACCATTCTATATAGTTTTTATTATAAATAGCTTCTGCCATTTCACGTGCGAAAGAG
This sequence comes from Alphaproteobacteria bacterium MarineAlpha9_Bin3, assembly GCA_002937655.1. Lineage (GTDB taxonomy): Bacteria > Pseudomonadota > Alphaproteobacteria > TMED109 > TMED109 > TMED109. The sequence continues at coordinate 14,924 of PTKH01000028.1, forward strand.
TAATGAGTTAACCCATCATTTCCTCTTCCCATATAAGGCATTCCTGAAAAACTTGAAGGATGTGCGCCTCTATAATATTGATCAGCCATATAAATTAAAATACATAGTACAGATAATGAAATTAGTGTGATATCATATTTATTTAAAGTAGTTGTTAATAATAAGATTATTAGAGCAGAAAAAATAGATAGTAAAGATATCAAAGTATGCTTATTATTATTTAATTTTATGCTAAGTTGATTTTCTTTATCAAAATCTAATGCATAAATTTTTATATAATTGTTATTTTGCAAATAATTTTCATTTAATATTATACAAATTCTTTTCTTAGAAAAATATTTAATCCATTTACCATTTTTTTCTATAAATAATTTTCCTGACCAGCATAACTCTTCATTAACAAAACTATCTGGAAGTAAGAATGAAAAAATTAGTGGATAATAGGCACCTGTAGAACCAAGATTATTTCCAAAATAATTATATTTTGCATTATTTAATACTCCCACTCTCATTTCAAATCTATTTTTGAAACTTATGTTTTTAATAGACCTTGTCATTATAGGGTCATCAAAAAAAGAATCAGAGGAAAAAGCCCAAGGGTTATTATTTTCCTGAGTATTATTGGGATGAGCTTTAAAGGGATTATCTAATTTATTCCATTCAGTTTTTGCCGTAATGGCAACTTCTTTTGGCAAATAATTATTTAAATATATATCATCAGGAGAATAAATTTGTTCTCCTAAATGAATATTATCATTATGGTTATATTTAATTAGGTTTAGACTACATATAAGTATAATTGAAATAATTAATGTATTACAGTTAATCCTTGTTTTATTCAAAATAATAGCATATAAAATTGCCAAAATGGCAATAAATGCACCCCAGTTAGCGAGAGGTAAGCCAAAACATAATATAATTATTAATAACAATATTATGTTTAAAAAATATTTTTTCATTATTTGATATTTTTCCAATAATTATATGCAGCTATGATCATATCCTTATCCGAAAGTTTTGGCTTCCAACCAATCTTAGAATATGTATCTGAAATATCAACGATATAATTTTTATCTGCAATTTTATATTGCTCTTTATGAAGTATTGGAAATCCAATTTTTTCGAAAATACCTAAAATAATTTTTATTAGGGAGGAAGGTATAGGCATTAAAATAGATTTAGAATTTACTTTTTTAATTAGAGAATTTAATAAACTTTTTACATCAGGACCAATCTCAGACCCTAAATTTAATTCATAATTAGGAAATTCTTTTTCTGCTGCTAGAATAGCAGCTTCACTACAATCCCCTACGGATACCATTTGATAACAATTTTTTCCATTTCCTATTAATGGAACTGGTATACCTTTATAAATAGATGTAAATAATTTTTCCATAATACCTAAGCGTCCTTTTCCCATAATTAGTCTTGGTCTAAGAATTGTAATCGGCAATCCTTTTTTTCTTGCTGAATAACATACTTCTTCTGCTTCTAATTTACTTTTTCCATAAGGACCTATAGGTTTTTTAGGGTGATTAGTAGTAACAGGAATAAAATTTGGGAGTCCATATACCATATCAGTTGAGAAGAATACGAGTCCTTTTACTTTATTTTTTAGACAGCTATTAATTACATTTTTAGTCCCTATAACATTGACTGATCTAAACCAAGATAGTTTATTCCTATAAGGTATTTTGAGATGATATTGCCTTGCAGCTAGATGAATTATTATATCACCTTCTTCAAACTGAGGTAATATATCATTAGATATATCACAGGATACTTTGGTAACGTTTAATGTTACTTTTGTAAGTGCTTCTTTTAAATCTGCTATAACTATTTTTGAAAAAGGAATTTTACGATCAATTAAGTCTTGAGCTATTTTTAATCCTGTAAAACCTGCTCCTCCAATTAGAATCCATTTAGACATATTCAATTTACTCTTGATGAGAATGCTAAAATAATTAATCCTAATGTAATAAATATTAGCGCAATAATTCTAATTAAGTTGATATTTTCCTGAAAAACAAGCCATGCTAAAATTGTAACGATAATATAACCTAGAGCTTGAAAAGGGTAAGCTAAACTTACATCTACTTTAGATAAAACCCATAGCCATAAAATAATAGATATTCCATAAGAAATAAAACCAGATATAATATATGGGTTTAAAGATATAGACAAAACCGTCTGAGTTATATTATTTTTTAAATCTATATTACCAAAATTTTTCATTCCTGCTTTTAATAATATTTGAGCTAGTGCATTTAACAGAACGCTTGTAACTATAAAAATTAAATTAGTTAGCATCATTATTTGTAAGTTCCAAAAATAATTCTTCCAAATCTGGCTCTTTTGAATTAATGGACTTTATTTTTAACCCATTTTCATAAATTTTTTCTATAATTTCACCTTCATTTATCTTACTAGGTTTAAAGGCTATCTTAATAAGGTTTTTATTCAAAGTTTTAATATCTATGCCTTTCAATTTAAAATTTGTAGCATTATCTTCTTCTAATAAAATAATTAATTCCTTTTTATCTAATTTATGAAGCATTTCATTAGTTTGACCTTCAGCTACTATTTCTCCTTTATTTACTATGGCTAAAGAATCACACATAGCTTCTGCTTCTTCTAGATAGTGTGTAGTTAAGATTATTGTTACACCAGCTTTATTAAGTTTTTTTACTTCTTTCCAGAGAGATTGTCTAAGTGCTACATCTACTCCAGCAGTAGGTTCATCGAGTATTAAAATAGGTGGTCTGTGAACCATAGCTTTGCCAATCATTAGTCTTCTTCGCATACCTCCAGAAAGGCTTCTTGCATAAGCGTCTGCTTTGTCTAATAATCCAACAGACTCTAATATTTCATCTACACAATTTTCTTTTTTTGGGACACCGTAGTATCCACTTTGATATTCTAGGGTTTCTCTTGGTGTAAAAAAAGGGTCAAGTATAAGTTCTTGAGGTACAACGCCAATTGATAGTTTAGCATTTCTCTCATTATGATCAATATCATTTCCCCATACGCTTACTTTCCCCTCAGTTTTTTTGACGAGTCCAGCAATGATATTAATTAAAGTAGATTTACCTGCACCATTTGCTCCCAATAAGCCAAATATTGATTGTTTAGGAATATTTAAATCTATACCCTTTAAAGCCTCAAAAGCATTAGGTTTCTTAAAATTATAAATTTTTTTTAAACCATTTATTTCAATAGCAAAATTTTTATTATCCATAGCCATTTATTTTATTCTTTTATATAGTGTATTTATTTGACATAAGTGTCGGTAACATTTTCATTCATTTAATTCAATATATTATAAGAAGGTTTTTTATTATGGA
>PTKH01000029.1 GCA_002937655.1 Alphaproteobacteria bacterium MarineAlpha9_Bin3
CTGAAGTTAAATGTGTCGGGGCGTAGCGCAGCCTGGTAGCGCACCTGTTTTGGGAACAGGGGGTCGAGTGTTCGAATCACTCCGCCCCGACCACTTAATATTAGGTTTTATTTAATGAGTTCAACACTATTTAAATCTGAAGATTTTATTAAAGCAAAAGCTTATAAAAATTCTACTTCCTCTACCCAGTCAGGAAAGAAAAAAACTGATTATTGGGTGCTAGAACCATTATATATAAAAAATAATGTTAAAGATGATTTAATGGGGTGGTCAGGTGGAAGTGATATAAAAAATCAAATTAAATTAAAATTTTCTTCTATTAAGGATTTAAAAAGATATGCAGAAAAAAATAAAATCTTATTAGAAATTATTCAACCAAAAGAAAAAAAAGTTATTATTAAATCATATGCTGATAACTTTACAAAAAATATGGGAATATAAATGTATTAGACTCCGTAGCTCAGCTGGATAGAGCAACTGCCTTCTAAGCAGTAGGTCGCAGGTTCGAATCCTGCCGGGGTCGCCATTTATATAGTTGACCAATTTATGTGTGATGTGCGAAAATAAAAAAAATGTTATTCGGAGTATTTTATGAATAAAATATCTAAGTATAAATCTTTTAAGGTTTTTGGTTTGCTAGCATTTATTTTTATAACTGCTTGTTCTGGTAAAGTTCCTCTTATTGCAACCGGTGTTTCTGGTCCTGAAGGTTTGCCAGCCGAAGAAGCTTCGTTTGCTAAATTTAATGATCTGCCTATGCCTGGTAATTCTATAATGAATTTAGAAAAATCTTTAGTATTCGGCGCAGATAGTGAATGGTTTGGAAGGCTTAATATGATAGTAAATTTAAGTGGAGCAGAAGTATTTGATTTTTATATATATGAAATGCCAAACTTTGGTTGGAGAGAAATTACAAGTATACGTTCTGATATAAGTTTAATTACCTATGAAAGAGGGTCTCGTATAGCTAATGTTAGAATGGATTCTAGTAGTACTCGAGGAACAGAAGTTTGGGTTACTGTTTCCCCAAGGGATACCGGTAGTAATAATAGTAAATAATTTATATAATTAATTGGAGTTTATAATGTCTGAAGATAAAAAATATGATCGTAGCTTGTTATGGTTTAGCATATTAACAGTAGTAGTTATAGTAATATTAGTGCTAGTAATTACAAAAGTGTTAAATGGCTAATTATTAATTGCTAGCTTTCCAATTTCATCTACGGCATTTCTAAGTAATACTAAATCTGTAGTTACGGCGATAACAGAAAATCCGATTTCTAGCATTTCTTGTGCTTCAGAAATGTTACCCACCATAATACCACATGGTTTATTTAATTTTTTTGCTTCTCTTAAAACTCGAATTGCCATTTCTCTTACTTCGGGTGCAGCTCTATTTTTTATAAAACCCATATCTGCTGATAGATCTCCAGGACCTACAAAAAGTAAATCTACTCCTTCTACTGAGGCTATATCCTTAATATTTTTACATGCTTCCAATGACTCAATTTGACAAATTACACAAATATTATCATCAGCTAATGAAACATAATCTGTTTCTCTTCCAAAATTATTAGCTCTAGTAGCTCCTGCAATACCTCTTATTCCGTCCGGAGGATATTTTACAGATTTTACTGCATATTGAGCATCATTTATATTATTTATTTGTGGGAACATAATTGTAGTTGCTCCAGCATCAAGAAGTCTTTTAGCATATATATGATCTAAAACGGGAATTCTTACCAAACAATCCCCTCCTGCTGCTTTAACTGTTTGCATCTGATTTACCGTATCGCGTATGTCATTTGGAGCATGTTCCATATCTACTAGAGTATAATCAATATCAGAACTACCTAAAACTTCGGAAGCCATTTCACTACCTAAAGAAGCAAATACTCCTATTAATAAATCATTATTGATAAGCCTTTTTTTAAAATTATTTATCAACATTATTTTGCCTTTTTGATTATAGATCCTCCAGGAACTTGTTCAGTAGGAGTTAATTCTATCATTGAAACATTCATTCTCCAAGGAGCATTAATGGCAAACATAATCGCATCTGCTACATCTTGTTGCTCTAAGAGCTCTAGTCCAGAAGTCATTTGTTCTTTTTTATCTGGATTGTCAGAGAAAGCAACGTCGAAGAATTCTGTATTGACCCTTCCTGGACATATTTCTGTAGCTCTAACTCCAGTACCACTTAATTCCACTCTTAGGTTTTGATTAATCATATGGACCGCTCCTTTTGATCCTCCATATACAGAAGAAGATACTGGATATAAACCGGCTATAGATCCAATATTAATTATATGACCTTTTTTTCTTTTTACCATTCCTGGCACTATTGCTCTTAATAAGTGTAAGAAAGAAGTTACATTAGTTTCAGTCGTAGTATTAATATCTTCCGGTTCAGCTAAGAAAATAGGAGCAAAACCTTTTCCAACCCCAGCATTATTTACTAATATATCAATATCTAGTTTTCCTAATTCAGAATATATTTTTTCCTGATTTCGAACATCAATTTCTATTATATCACAAGAAATTTTATTTTGTAACTCTATCAGTTTTTCTTTTCTTCGGCCTGTTGCAGTTACATGGATTCCAGATTCAGATAACCTAATGGCTGTTTCTAAACCTATACCACTTGTAGCGCCTGTAATTAAAGCACTTTTATAATTTGTATTCGTCATTTTTTATCTCCCTTTTTTAAATTATTTAAATCTTCAAGTCTTTGTCTGGTGGTAATTTGTTGTGGGTCTATTTCTATTTCTATTACTGAGGCTTTATTTGAGTGCAGACTCCTTTTTAGTGCTCCTAAAAACTGCGTATGTTTTTTTATATTTTCATAATGCGCATTATAACTTTTAGATAGTTCTTTAAAATCTGGGTTAACTAAATCTGTAGCAATTTTTCTATTAGGGTAATTTTTCTCTTGATGCATTCTAATTGTACCTAACATTTTATTATTTATAATAATAATAATGGGTTTAATTTTGTACTGATTACATGTTGCTAACTCTTGACTGCTCATCATAAATCCACCATCTCCACAAAATGCTATAACGGGACTATTTTTTCTTGCTATTTTAGCAGAAATTGCAGCCGGAATCGAATATCCCATAGCACCGCTAGTAGGAGCTAATTGAGTTTTTGCTTTAGTGTATTTCCAAAATCTTTGAATCCAACCGCTAAAGTTTCCTGCATCAATAGTAACAATAGTATCGTTTGGCATATTTTCTCTAAGTATTTGAATTATTTTTCCCATATCAGGTTCAGAAAAATATTGAGGTGGGGTAGAATACTTAATATAATTATTTCTACAATTAGTACTCCATTCCTGCCAGTTTATATTTTCTATTTTTTTATTTCTTATTAGTTTTGAAAAATTAGAACTATTTGCTTTTATACCTAATAAAGGTTTATATACTTTTCCAATTTCTTTTATATCAGGATAAACATGAATAATTTTACTTTTATGATTTATATTTATTGTTGAATATCCACTTGTAGTCATTTCTCCAAGCCTTGCACCAACAACTAATAATAAATCTGAGTCTTTTATAATTTGAATAAGTTTAGGGTCTACACTGGTGGATAAATCTCCTATATAACCTTTTCTATTACTGTTAACTAATGATTGTCTTCTAAAAGAGACTGCATAAGGTATTTTATTAGTATTCGCAAAATATTCTAAATCTATAGCTCCATTATTATTCCAGTCACCTCCGCCAATTATAATTAAAGGTTTATTAGATTTCTCTATTCTATTTAATAAGTTATTTACTTTTGACTGTGATATTTTAGGAATTTTTTTTTTAATAGATTTTATAGGTTTATATGTTGCGTATTGTTCTAATATATTTTCTGGTAAGGATATTATTACAGGACCAGGTCTATCTGAAGTAGAAATTTGGAAAGCTTTTTTAATAATATTAGGTATACTTTTTGCACTTTTTATTTCAAATACTGCTTTACTAAAAGGTTCACCAAACATTTTATAATAGTTAACTTCTTGAAAAGCTTCTCTCCCAATATGTTTGGAATGTATCTGTCCAATAAACATAATCATAGGGCTTGAGTCTTGCATTGCTGTATGAATTCCGATACTTGCATGACATGCTCCAGGTCCTCTTGTAACAAAAACTACTCCTGGAAAGCCATTTAGTTTTCCCCATGCTTCCGCCATATTTGCGGCTCCAGATTCGTGCCTGCAAGTAATTATGTTAATTTCTTTTTTATGATCGTAAAGACCATTTAGCGCAGGTAAAAAGCTTTCACCAGGTACTGTGAAAACTGTTTTGACTCCTAATTCTTTGATACAGTCAGCTAAGATTTTTCCACCATACGATTTTTTTTTCATGACATTACCAATATATAAAAAATTATTATACTCTAATATTTTTTATTTTCCTACTATAGAAATAGCTTTAATTAGCGCGTAGACTTTAAGGTTAGTTTTGAGTTTTAATTTATTAAAAGAAAAAAGTGTAATTTCTGCAATGATTTCTTGTTTTCCCAAAGCTAAAATTATTTCAGCTTTGCCATCTTTTTTATATATTTTAATTTTTGTTATTTTTACTTCTAGTATATTATTTATAGAAATATTATTTGGTACTTTTGTTGCTATTGAAATATCCTTGCTAAATAATTTTATAATTTGATTGGAATTAATTTTATCAGAAATAGGTTTGGTTATTAGTTTTATTCCATTTACATCAATAATTGTATTTGCATTAGTTTTATCATGAGAATGTATAATACCCTTTATTAGAGAATAATTAGTGTTGCTACTATTAAAATAAGATAATTTTTTATAGGAAATTATTTGATCAATTGAACCTTGAGCCGCTACTTTTCCCTTATCAATGATAATGATTTTTTCAGCTATAAAAATTATCTCTTCCAAGGAATGACTAATAAATAATATAGGAATATCTAAATTTTTATTAATATCTTTTATGATTTTCATTATCTTTTTTTGCCTCAGTGAGTCTAGTCCTGTTAATGGTTCATCAAGAATTAATATTTTTGGTTCTGATAATAAAGCTCTTCCTATTGATACTCTTTGTGCTTCTCCACCAGATAGATTAAAAATATCTCTATTAAGGATGCTTTTAATTCCTAATATTTTAATAATTTTATCAAACCTTTTTTGATCGAATATTGAATTTCTTCTTTGTCCATATAATAAGTTAGCTTTTACAGACATATGGGAGAACAGCCTTGCTTCCTGAAAAACCATTCCAATATTTCTTTTATGAGGAGGAATATTTATATTATTTCTTGAGCAATAAAGTAATTTATTATTAATTTTGATATGTCCATTTTGAGGCTTTATTAATCCACAAATTACTTTAGCAATAGTAGATTTTCCGCTTCCAGATAAACCTGTAATTGCGATTATATTAGCTTCAGAAAAATTAATATTAATATTGGAAGTAAAATCACCTAATATAGTTTTATATTTTATATGATTACTAATATTCATTAATTTCTATTTCCTAAGATACGTTTATTTGTCCTTTTTGCTAAGATTTCAGCTATTGCTACTGATATAAAAGCTAAAATAATTGATATAATTACTAATCTTATGGCTGAGTCTTCAGTTCCAGGAATTTGTGTTGCTGTATATAATGCTAAAGGTAGGGTTTGAGTTTCTCCCGGTATATTAGAAACAAAAGTAATAGTAGCTCCAAACTCAGCTAAACACCTAGCAAAAGCAAGTGTAATACCTGTTACTATAGATGGTAGTATTTGAGGCAATATGATAGAAAAAAAACAATCAATTTTACTTGCTCCATTAATGTAAGCCGCTTCTTCAATTTTATAATCAAAAGTATCAAAGCCTAGCTTAACGGATCTTACAAGTAAAGGAAACGAAACAACTGCAGCCGCTATAGCTGCCCCTTTCCAAGAAAAATTAACAGAAATATTGAAGGTTTCTAATAAAAAGTTACCCAGAATACCATTATTACTAAAAAGTAGTAATAGTAAATATCCAATTACAACTGGAGGTAATACTAATGGAATATATACAATCATATTTAGTACAGAAGACAACAAACCACTTTTTCTGGAAATAAACCATGCTATAATGATTCCAGGAATAATTGAAATTGAGACAGCAACAACAGCAATGAAACCAGATAATTTTAAGGCCTCTATTTCAATTGGATTAAGCATTTAATTGTTTTCAATTTCTTTAAAACCATGTTTAGAGTAAATATTTTTTGAATAATCATTTATTAAAAAATCTAAAAAATTTATTGTAGCGTTAGTATGAAATTTTTCTACGGCAGCCACCCAATAGTGAATTGGTTTATGTAGATTAGTATTAAAGGTTCCTATTATTTTGACATTTTTTTCCACTATTGCATCAGTATAATATACTATTCCAATTGGACTATTACCTAAAGCTACAAATTTTAATGTTCTTCTAACGTCTCCCCCCCAAGCCATATTTTTTCTATTAAGTTTTTTCCATAAATCTAATTTTTGTAATGCTTGTTTAGTATAAACGCCTGCAGGAACATGAGTAGGATCTGCAATACTAATTCTCTTTTTATTTAATAAATATTCATCAAATATTTTTTCTAGTTTTTTACCGTTAGATATTTCTCCTATATTTTTAATATCACTATCTATATTAGCAATTAAAACTAGTCTATTCTCGAATAATGGTTTTATTGTATCTGATACAATAATATTTTTTTTATTTAATTCTTTAATCCATAACCAAGATGCAGATATATATATATTTGCAGGAGCCCCATTGATTATTTGTTTAGCTAATGAACTTGAACTTGAGCTTGAAGCTCTTACTTTGTTGTTAGTAACTTTTTCCCATTCATTTGATATTTCAGTTATCATATCTGAAGTGCTGGCAGCATTATATATTAATATATTTTCTTCTGCTGCATATACTGAGTTTAACAGCAGAAGAAATATTATATACACCTGAGGTAAAAGATTTTGTAATTTTGAAAGCTTTATCATATTCACTCTAATATATTAATGTGCCTCAACTTTCAAATATAACGTTCTATGGTTATATACGAATATATATAGCGATTGTCAATTAATTTATTCTTCATCATTAAAATTTATAAATGATGAAAAAAGTTTTTTTTCATTTATTAAAGATTTTTGAGCTTTTTTTTCCATACTTCTAAATAAATTTAAAACTTTTATTCCTTCTTCTGTTAGTTTAGCTCCTCCTCCCCCTTTTCCTCCAAGAGATGATTCAATTAAAGGAGATTTAAAATCTTGATTCATAGCATCTGTTAGTAACCATGCTCTTCTGTAAGACATACCTATTTTTCTTGCTGCAGCTGAAATGGATCCATGAACTAGAATTGCATCTAATAATTTTGCTTTCCCATGACCAAATATTGGTCTAGTTCCTAAGTTAATTCGTAAGGATATATCTTTATTAACACTTAGATCATCTTTCATTTATTTTCCGTTTAAGTTAGGGTAAATAATTAAATCGCCTAAATTTATATTAAGATAACTCGTTAGACCGCCGTTAATTTCTAAAACACCTTTTAAGTTTACTTCAGGGCCAATAGGAGTCAAATCTTTTGGTATAGTCATCTTAAAAATTTCTATAATTTTTCCATTTTCATCAATAAAAATCATATCAAGAGGAATTAAAGTATTCTTCATCCACATTTTAATAATTTGATTTTCTGGATATATAAATAACATTCCTTCATTTTGTTTTAATTGTTCTCTATACATTAATCCTCTATTTCTTTCTAATACTGTCTCTGCAATCTCAACATTAAAAACATATTCAAAATCCTCTGTCTTAATTGTAATAAAAGTTTTTTTAAATTTTATTTCATCAGCACTAATATTTGAAAAAGATAGACATATAAAAATTAATAAATATATAAAAATTTGCATTAGTTTTTTCTAAGAATTTTAAAATTACTTTTTAAATCATAAATGAGATCGTCAGGGTCTTCTAAACCTGCATGAATTCTTAATGTTAAATTTTTATGACTCCATTCATAAGTTTCCCTTATTTTCTCTGGATTGACAGGTAAAATTAAACTTTCATAGCCACCCCAGCTGAAACCCATATTAAATATTTCTAGGTTATTTAACATCTTATAAATTTTCTCTTTATCAGTATTTTTTAATATCACACCAAATAAACCTGATGCACCTTTAAAATCGTTTTTCCATATATTATATCCGGGGTCTTTTTTTAGTGCCGGATATAAAACTTTATATACTTCATTTTGTTTTAATAGCCACTCAATAATCTTCAATGAGTTTTCTTGATGTTTTTTTAATCTTATACTAAGGCTTTTTAAACCTCTTAAACCTAAATATATATCATCTGGGCCTGGGCAAGACCCTAGATTATGTGCCGACTCTCTAACACATTGTGAATATTTTTTATTAGAAGTTATAACTCCTAACATTGCATCTGAGTGGCCCACAATATATTTGGTAGCAGATTGGATACTTATATCAACTCCATATTTTATTGGCTTAAAAAACAAAGACGTTGCCCAAGTATTATCAATTATTGTAGTTAACTTATTTTTTTTAGCTATTTCAATTAATAGAGAAATATTTTGCATCTCAAAAGTAAGAGAACCTGGAGATTCCATAAAAATTAACTTAGTTTTTTTAGTGATTAGCTCTTGAATATCACTTCCAATATTAGGCTTATAGAAGGTCGTATTAATACCCATATTTTTTAGAAGATTTTTTGCTAAGTTTCTTGATACACCGTAAGCACTATCTGTCATTAGTATATGATCACCTGTCTTTAAAATTGCTAATAAAGACGCAACTATTGCAGCTGTTCCCGATGATGTAGCAACTGCTTCATGAGCCTCATCAATATCTGCTACTGCAGATTCAAACTCAAAAGTAGCAGGACTTCCAAATCTTCCATAAAATAGAGTTTGAGTATTTTTTCTTTTAATTTTTGATTGCATTTCTTCAACGCTATCAAATAAGACAGTAGAGCCTCTATATATTGGGCTATTAACAAAACTATTTGCTATTTTTTTTCTTTTTCCTGCAAGAATATTTTTTGTATCATCTTTATAATTATTTTTAACCATATATTTTTTCTTATTTTTATTTTACTATTATAATAGTTTATTTACTGAGATATTTTATGTTTTATTATAAAAAATTAACCTTTACACAAAAAATATTATTATCAATGCTTCTTGGCGCTTTACTTGGTATAATATTAAACAATATAGACATATATCATAGTTTAATAAATCAATATTTGTCTAATGGCATTTTTGAAGTCGTAGGAAAACTTTTTGTCAATAGTTTGAAGATGTTAGTCGTACCTTTAGTATTTTGTTCTATAACAGTTGGAATCACTTCATTAGGTAATATAGCATTAATGGGTAGAATTGGTTTTAAAGCCATTCTTATTTATTTATTGACTACAGCTGTAGCAATATCTTTGGCTTTATTGTGTGCTATAATTATAAGTCCTGGTCAGGGTATTGAAATTAATAATATTACACAATTTTCGGCTAAAGAGGCTCCTTCTTTAGCTTCTGTTTTAATATCTATTGTTCCTTCAAATCCAATACTCGCAATGGCAGAAGGAGAAATGTTACAAATTATTCTTTTTGCTATTATTTTAGGAATAGCAATTACCATAACCGGAACTAAAGCTGAAGCTTTTAGAAAAGGTATTTGCAGTCTTAACGATATTATGATGAGTATGGTCTCAATCATTATGAAGTTTGCACCAATAGGTGTTTTTTTCTTAATTGCTAAAACATTTGCTACGCAGGGAATAGATATGATTATTCCATTACTATCTTATTTTTTGACTGTAGCACTGGTTTTACTTCTTCATGTTTTTATTACTTATACCGCGTTTCTTAAATTTGTAGGAAATGTATCACCTATTACATTCTTAAAAAAAATGCGAACTGCAATTGTCTTTGCTTTCAGCACTGCTTCTTCAAATGCTACAATTCCAGTGACGCTTAGTACGGTTGAAAAAAGATTAGGAGTAGATAAATCAGTTGCTTCATTTACAGTGCCACTAGGTGCTACTATTAATATGGATGGAACTGCTATTATGCAAGGAGTAGCCACAGTATTTATTGCTACTGTTTATATGATAGATTTAACTGTTGTAGATTACCTCACAGTTATTTTAACTGCTACGCTTGCTTCTATTGGTACTGCGGGGGTTCCTGGAGTAGGTCTAATTATGCTTACTATGGTATTAACGCAAGTAGGTTTACCTGTTGAAGGAGTAGCTTTAATTATAGGTATAGATAGGCTATTAGATATGATGAGGACAGCAGTAAATATTATAGGTGATTCTATGGTGTCAATAGTAACTAGTAAATCTGAAAATAGTTTTAATTTGAGTGTTTTTAATGATACTAAAGCAGGTTTATAATTATTGCTCTATAAGCTTATTATCTTGATGCCCCCATTCACTCCATGAACCGTCATAAACTTTCCATTCCTTTTTTCCTAAGAATTCTAAAGCAAATGCTAAAACGCAAGCTGTTACTCCTGATCCACATGAGGAAACACTTATTTTTTTGAAGTCAAAATTATTTTTATTTAATAAATTAAGTATTTTGTCTTTTTTTATTAAATACCCTTGATTATCTATTAGAAGATTAAAAGGTATATTAATAGAATTTGGAATATGCCCTTTTTGTAACCCCGGTCTAGGTTCTTCTTCAATACCTGAGAATCTTCCAGCAGATCTAGCATCTATTATCTGATGATTGCGACTATTATAAATTTTTTTTATTTCTTCATAACTTGCTATAATATTTTTATTTATTTCACATGCGACATATTTGCTTTTAGTTATTTTAGAGGCTGTATTAATAATTGGACCTTTGATATCTTTCCATGCTTTCAATCCTCCGTTTAATATAGATATATTTTTATGATTATATAACTTAAATAACCACCAAGCTCTTGGTGAAGTTCCTATCCCATCCATTGAATATACAATTATATTGCTATTATTTTTTATTCCTAATTCTTGCATATAATATTCAAACTGTTTTTTAGTTGGAATAGTATGGGGTAAATTAGAAATAGGATCACATATTTCATCTATATTAAAATATATAGCTCCTGGTATGTGAGCGTTGTTAAATTCTTGATGTGCATTTCTTTTTAAATTTGGTAAATACCATGAAGCATCAAGAATAATTGTATTTTTCAGCCATATGTTATTTTTATAGAGCTTTAAAAGTTCACTAGATTCAATTAACAATAGACTTCCTTATTTTTAAGAAGGCTTTCCACCTCCACCTTTTTTACTCATCCCTTTTTGGGGATCGTAACCCAAAGTAGCCAGGAAGAGAAATATTATAGTGCAAATTAAAGTGACAATTAAGCCAGGAATATATACCTGTCCTAAAGATGCCCATCTAACTAATTCCACTCCATAAGTAAACGGATTAATATTAGCTATCCACCAAACAAATTCTGCTCCATTATCTTGTAATCTCCATAATGGATATAAAGCCGAAGAAATAAAAAACATAGGAAAAATAACAAAGTTCATAGTACCAGCAAAGTTTTCTAATTGCTTAATATATACTGATATTAATAATCCTAACGCTCCTAGCATCATTCCAAACAAAATAGTAGCAGGTAAAATATATATCCATCCTAAAATAGGAGTAGAGAAATTAACTAATAGATTAATTATTGGAATACAAATTACTAAAAAGACATAAGCCTGTAAAACTGATAGGAATGTTCCTGAAAGTAGTTTAGCAGTTAGTAAGTACCATCTAGGTAAAGGTGCAGTTAATAATAATCTCATTACACCCATTTCTCTGTCATATACCATAGATAAAGAGGATTGCATTCCACTAAATAATAATACCATGCCAATTAGTCCTGGTATTATGTATTCAAAATAATTTACATTTTGAATTGGATAAGGATTATTCATTCCAGGATCTACGCCAGTGACAGAACCAACACCTGCTGCAAAAACAAATAACCATAAAGCAGGTCTTACAAAGGCTGATAATAATCTTCCTTTTTGGTGAATAAATTTTATTGTTTCTCTATATGTAAGGCCTCTAAGGGCCAATGTTGCATGTTTTAATTGCAAAATAATACTCCTACTTTATTTACCACATTTACTTTTTGAACTATCTATACCAATAGTATCTAAATTATTCTCTCTATGAACAAAACTTTCTAAAGGTGCAATACTTGTTACCCAATTTTCTGTTGATAACATAATTGGTTGTCTTAGTTGTCTGTTCCATGGTCGAAAATTTAATACAGGTCCCTTAGAACCATCTAACTTAAAATTATCATTTATAAATGCTGTATGAAATGAAAAATTTTCTTCATCTTTGAATCTAACTAATGCTTCTGCTATTGCCCTCATAGCAACCCATGCAGCCCAATCTTCCCCACTCATTCTTCTATTATTCATTCTCTCAAACCTTCCGTGAACTTGTGGTGCTCCATGTCTAAGATAAGACCAATGCCAAGCTCTTGGAGTTAGACCAGAGGACCCAATGACTGCAGAGGGTTTATGAGTCGCAAAGGGAACTTTGTAGCTAAATTCTTTATGGGTATCTGCAATATAAACTGCATCATATTTTGCAGATCCTGTAAGAAAATCTAAATCATTTTGATCTCTTGCCCTAGGATCATTTCCCAAAAGAAAATTTCTGTTTTCTACAATTTTTAAGCCAAATTGTTTTGCGGACTCGACAAAGGAGTATGCTTTAGCTTTATCTCTTTCTAAAGGGCCAGTGAGCATTAAAATTTTTCTCCATTTTTTATCTGAAAGGTATTGTGCTAAGCTATCGGAAAGCATTCTCTCACTAGGTATTGTGTGAAATAAATTATCATTACAAATAGTAGATCTTAGTTCGTTATTTTTTGATGAAATATTTATAATGGCTATATTTAAAAAAGAAATTTTTTCAACTACTTTTAGTAATTCAGAGGAAGGAAAATCTATTAAAACAATATTTATATTATTATTTTTTATATGATTAAGAATATTGTCAGGGGCTGACTCTATGTCCTTAATTCTTAGTTCTTTTATATTAAATTTTACTTTAGCCATTCTTTGAAAAGGTTTAATATCCTTCAAACCTAATCGTGCTCCTGCTATTGGTCTTTTATAAAGTTGGTTTTTATTAGATCGAATATCAACAGGGTGCACTCCCCATTCATCGTATCTAATATCTTTTTCTAAATCATAATACCCTATATTAAAGTCTTTTTTTTCTTTAGCGCATAAAATATTAATGGGTATTATGGAAAAGATTATAATTATTAATTTTATTATAATAATTTGCATTTAATCAATTATCCTTACTGTGTGCGGAGTTCTTCCTACAGCTATAGATTTTATTGAGGCTCTCTTATCAGTATCTATAATGGAAATATCATCACTTTGACCATTAGTTACAATTAAAGTCTTATCATCTGATGTAAGTGCAGCTCCCCAAACTCTTGAACCTGCTAAAATATAATCTATGACTTCATAATTGTCCGTATTAACTACGGCTACGTGTTTTGATCTTCCTAATGTTATATAAGCCAGATTAGCTTTATGGCTCATTGCAAAATCTACTGGAGTAATTTCTGAACTTCTTATTCCTTTTTTTTCAAATGTAATAGTATGTTTTATTGAAAAAGTTTTTGTATCTATAATGCTAACTGTACCGCCAAGTTCATTAGTAACCCAATATTCTCTACCATTTTTTGAAAATGCACCTCTTCTTGGCCTATTTCCAACTAACACTTCTTCAACAATCTCCCCCATCCAAGGGTCTATTATAATAATAGTATTTGTCCCTTCAGAAGTAATAAAGACAAGTTTACCATCAGGTGAAAAATTTACTCCTTCAGGTTCTATTCCAACATCTTCTATAACTCTTATTATTTTTCCGGATTTAATATCTATGACTGTAGCTTCGTTATCATCTTCATTCGATACAACTGCAACTTTTCCATCTGGACTTATATCAAAAATTTCGGGATCATCGCCTGTTTCTAAATTACCAACGATTTGTAATGTTTTCATATCTATAACATTAATAGTATCATCTTCACTTGCTGCAACTAAAAGACTTTCTGTTTCAGGTATATAATGCATATCTCTTGGTCTACTGCCACTGTCAATAGTATTTAAAATTTCATAGCTATTTAAATCTATGATTGTAATATTATCACTGCCTTCATTGGATATCACAACTTTATCAGCTTGCGCTCCGAAAGACATAAATAAAATAAATAAAGAACTAAATTTAATTATCAAACTAATGTTTATTTTTTTTAATGACATATTATTATCCTTTCGAATTAGTTAGAGTTACAAATGCATCATGTAAAGTTTCAGTATTATATTCTATAATAATATCTTCTGGTTTATTATTTTTAATAATTTTACCTTTATTTAATACAATAACAGTATCAGATTTTTCAGCTTCATCAACTAAATGAGTAGCCCATAAAACTGCCATTTTTCTCTCATTCTTTAGTTTCAACACGTATTCTAAAAGGTCTCTTCTACTCTGTGGATCAAGTCCAACAGTAGGCTCATCAAGTAAAAGTAACTTTGGTTTATGTAATAATGATCTTGCAAGTTCAACTCTTCTTTTTTGGCCTCCAGATAAGGATCTTACTTTATCATTAATGCGGTCAGATAAATTGACTTGTTCTAATTCTTCTATGACTCTATTTTTAAATTCTTTTTCATTAATTCCATGAAGGTTACTATGAAATTTTAAATTTTCTATTACTGTTAAATCTAAATCAAGAGTGATCTGCTGGAATACAACTCCTATATGAGCTAGAGCTTTAATTGCGTTATTTCTCATATTAGAGTTATTTACAAAAACTTCACCTTCATCAGATACAAATAAACCAGTCAGAATTTGAAATAAGGTAGTTTTTCCTGCACCGTTTGGCCCTAGTAGCGAAGCATACTCTCCTTCTGAAAGTGAAAATGTAACTTCATTTAATGCTTTAAGTTGACCATATGATTTGGATAATGTTTTGATATCTAAAATAATACTTTCCATTCTATTCGCGTCTCTTTCTTCTATATTTTTCCAGATAATATTTCTGGGTGGTTACTAATCAGTTCAATTCTCAAAGAATCTAGTTCTTTATCATTTAATTTTCTTGGTCTATTTATATTTATATTAAAGTCATGTATAATTCTTGATGGACCTTTAGATAGAAATAGTATGCGGTCGCTCAAGTAAATTGCTTCTCTCAAATCATGAGTCACAAATATTACAGTAGTTTTTTGCTGTTCCCACAATTTTAATAGCATTTGTCTTAGAAGGTTTCCTACTGTCTCATCAAGAGAAATAAATGGTTCATCTAGTAGTAATATTTTTGGTTTATTAACAAATGCTCTGGCAATTGCTACTCTTCTTTGCATTCCACCTGACAGTTCAGAAGGAAAAGAGTCCATATATTTACTTAGCCCCATTTCATTAATAAGATTCTCGCTCAATTCAATTTCTTCAGAGGTTTGTTGCGTTACGATTGTTACATTTTGTTTTACTGACAACCAGGGCATTAATCTGGGCTCTTGAAACATATAACCTATGGGCCAATCCTTAGGAATAGATCCATCTTGGTATTTAATAATTCCATTTAAATTTTCATCAAGTCCTGATAATAAATTTAATAATGTAGTTTTACCACAACCAGAAGGACCAACTAAACAACAAAACTGTCCTTGCGGAACATTAAATTTCATATTTTTAATTGCATTATTTCGAATAGATTTACTTTTATTATCGTAACTTTTTTCTAGTATATCTACTATCAAATCATGAGGCGTATTTAATGGTTTTTCTTTTAAATTGTTCTCCATTTATTTAACCTCCTTTCAATTGGACTAATGATAGCATATTCCACAAATATCATTACAGCTACAAACGAAAGTGTATAAGCAAAAATTGAGGCAATATCGAATAAATTAAAAAATTCATTTAATTTAAAACCTATTCCATTACTTCTACCTAAAAGCTCGACTACTAAAACAATTTTCCATATTAATGAAATACCTCCTCTAGCTGCAGCCATAATAAAAGGATACAGTTGAGGAAGAAAGAAACTTATAAATTTTTTTTTGTAACTAACTTTGAAAACATCAGCTACTTGTAGTATTTTTCTATCTATAGCTCGCGTTCCTTCTCTGATAGTTACAAGGACATTAGGTATTTTATTTAATGCTACAGCAGTAATTGCAGCAATTTCATTTAATCCAAACCATACATAACATAGAATTATAATTACTAAGGCTGGAGTGTTTAAAAGTAAAATATGCCAACCATCTAACATTATATTTACATTTTTTTTAGAGCCCATAGCAATACCTAGCCCAGTTCCTAAAAGCATTGCTATAGTAAACGCTAATATAACTCTCCATAGAGTTATACCTAAATGATACAACATTTCTCCATTTACCATTTCATTAAAAAATATACTTAAAACAGTTTTTGGGGAGGGAAGCACATCACTTTGTATTAAGAAGGAAGAAATTTGCCAAACAAATAATAAAAGTACAAAGGAAAAAATCCTCATATAAATAGGATTACCCATTCTGAAATATTTATTTTTACTAATTTCACTAGACATTATTTAGACCAAATCACTCCATCAGATAGTTGTTTATTATTTCCAACTAAATCTTTACCTCCAATTTCTGCTAAAATTTTAAAAGCTTTTTTAATAGCGTTTTTATAACTTAAAAAATTTTCTTGAGGTATACCTTTTCTAAAACCATCACGCAAAGCCATTAAGGTTACTGTATTTTGAGCTCCAGTAATATTCTGAATTCTTTCCCATTCTTTATCATTATTTTTTAATATTTCTCTTGCTTCATTTGAGGCCGCTATAAAGCCTTCAATAGTCTTTTCATTATTTTTAGCCCATTTTTCGCTAAAAACATAACCAATTAATGGGAGAGATTTTCCTATACCAATTTCCGGAAGTATTTCTTCTACTGAAATAATTTTCTTAAAATTTAAAGCTTTTAATCTAGCTGTATAATTCCAATAATTAAAAGCTCCATCTAATTCACCTTTTTGAGCCATACCATTAATAAGAGGAGGGGCCGCATATGCAGGTTTTATATACTCTGCTAAGTCATATCCATAATTTTTCATTGTATATGCTCTAATTAAGATCCAACTTTTGTCAATACTACCTCCAGCAATTCCTATCTGTGCATTTTTTAAGTCCTCTATATTATTTATAGGACTATTCTGAGGAACCATAATAGCACCTGCTGCTGTTGAATAAGGTATAAGAGAAAAATCTTTACCTTTATCTCTTTGTCTACTTACCCAAACCCAATCTGTAACTATCATATCTACTGCATTTGACATAAGAGCAATAGCTGATGCATTTTTGTTTGTTAGATAAGTTACATCTATATTAATATTATATTTTTCATCGAGTTTATGCTCTTTAATTACATTTAGCTCCCAGTTAACAGTTCCGTACTTTAAAATTGCAAGCTTTATATCATTTGCTTTTATATTTAGTGAAAAAATAAAAATGAATATAGTTAACAGTATTATTTTGATATTTTTCATTATTTTTTAGCACCCTAATTAGATTAATATTTTATTTTATATAGTATAACTTTATAAAAAATGGGATCATAAATTACTTTTTACATTAAGTAAAATTACAATTTATTAATATTTGATTGAAATTTACTAAATAATTCAATTTATATTGACCATAATGTTTATATTAAAGCATTGAAAAATAGTAATTATTATTAATTTATAAGTATAAAATAAATTTTTTTAAAAAAAAATGAAAAATACCTTTGACAGTTAGTAAAGAGAGACGTATACAATCCTTTCAGCCGATATAATTATATTACTTCGGATGTTTGTTTTAAACGGACAGGGTTCAATATGAGCTTATGTTTGTTATTTGCTGTTTGAAATTGTTCATAAGAAGAAAGGGATGCGTAGGCGACGATTTGTCGTGCAAGCAAATTCGACGATGCGC
>PTKH01000003.1 GCA_002937655.1 Alphaproteobacteria bacterium MarineAlpha9_Bin3
GAGTATTTAGGGCCTGCTACTTTATTACAAGCTTATAGATGGATTTCTGATTCTAGAGACGAAGCTCGAGAGGAGCGCTTAGATTATTTAGAGGATTCCTTTAAGTTATATAGATGCCACACTATTATGAATTGTACTAAAACTTGTCCAAAAGGCTTAAATCCTGCGAAGGCAATATCAAAAATTAAAAAAGCAATTTCTGAAAGAGCTTAACATTAACTTTCTTTTGTAGTAATTACTTTAGTGATGATGTGGTTATTTATAATTTTAGGCTTATTAATTCTAGTGTCTTCTGGTGATTTTCTAGTTAGAGGATCTGTTGCATTAGCAAATATTTTTAAAATATCTCCGTATATAATAGCTGCTACTTTTATAGCTTTTGGAACATCCGCTCCAGAATTATTTGTTTCAGGAATAGCTAGTTATTCTGGTCATCCAGCAGCCGCTATAGGAAACATACTTGGTTCTAACTTTGCTAACGTGTTTTTAGCACTTGGAATGACTGCAGTAATTATTTCAATTTCTACACCCAAAAATAAATTTCCTTTAGAAATTAAGATATTATTATCTAGTACAATATTATTGCTAATACTTTTATATTACATCTCAATAATAAATTGTTTGATAGGTTTACTGTTATTAGGAATGCTTCTTTTATATATTATATATTTAATAAAATTTGATGCTAAAAAAAATTACGAAAATAAAAAAAAAGAAAATCTATCTCTATCTAAATCTTTATTTATATTTATATCAGGACTTGTGGGAATTTCACTAGGAGCTTATTTATTAATTGAAGGTTCTATTGAATTAGCTAAGTATTTTGGAATTAGAGAGACAGTTATAGGTCTTGGAGTACTAGCATTTGGGACATCTTTACCTGAAGTAGCGACTTCAATTATTGCTGCTATTAAGAAGGAAAACAGTATTGCTATAGGAAATATAGTCGGTTCAAATATTTTTAATATTTTAGGAATTGGCGGAGTAACAATATTGCTATCTGGAAATGATTTTTTAAAATTAAATAACGTTATAAGTATTTATGACGTTATTCCTTTTATATTATCAACTTTTATTTTAGTTTATTTCTATAAATTTAATACCAGTATTAATAGGACATATGGAATAATATTTGTAGTATTCTATACTATATGGATACTATCAATTTTTCTAAATTAATATTAGTAAATATCAATTCTATAGTATATTTATAGGTACGGTAAAAATTATATTTTTAAATGGAGTAAAATCATGACAGTTGTTGGCCACAGAATTAATGGAAAGATAGAAGTTGAAAATAACTCTAGACTAGGAGATGTTTATAATCCTGCTACAGGAGAAGTTGAGCGGAAAGTAGCATTAGCTTCTGTTAGTCAGGTTGACAACGCAGTAAGTGCAGCAAAAGGCGCATTAGAATCTTGGAGTAAAACTCCACCTATTCAAAGAGCTAGAGTAATGTTTAAATATAAAAAGCTTATAGAAGATAATATTGATGAATTAGCAGATCTTGTTGGAAGAGAACATGGAAAAACTCTCGTAGATGCAAAAGGTTCAGTTATCAGAGGATTAGAAGTCGTAGAGTTTGCTTGTGGGATTCCGCATCTTCTTAAAGGAGAATATACTGAGCAAGTAGGTTCTGGAGTAGATAGTTATTCTGTAAGACAGCCAGTAGGTATAGCTGCAGGAATAACACCATTTAATTTTCCTGCAATGGTTCCATTATGGATGTTCCCAATAGCAATTGCTTGTGGAAATACATTTATCTTAAAGCCTAGTGAGAGAGATCCTTCATGCCCTATGAGATTGGCAGAACTATTAGAAGAAGCTGGAGCGCCAGCTGGTGTTTTAAATGTAGTAAATGGAGATAAAGAAGCCGTAGATGCTATTTTGGATCATCCAGATATCGGTGCTGTTTCATTTGTTGGTTCTACACCTGTAGCAAAACATGTTTATTCTAGGGGATCTTTAGCTGGCAAAAGAGTTCAAGCTTTAGGTGGTGCTAAAAATCATATGGTTATAATGCCAGATGCTGATTTAGATCAAACTGTAGATGCGCTAATGGGTGCAGCCTATGGGTCTGCGGGTGAGCGTTGTATGGCTATAAGTGTGGCCGTCGCAGTAGGAGATATTGGTGATAAGTTAATTGAAAAAATGGCACCAAAGGTAAGTGGTCTAAAAATAGGGCCTTGGGATGATCCCGAAGCTGAAATGGGACCAATAGTTACAAGACAGTCTTTTGATAAAATTACTAATTTAATAGATCAAGGTGAAAAAGATGGAGCTGATATTGTAGTAGATGGTAGAAACCTTACTTTACAAGGCTATGAGAAAGGTAATTTTATGGGAGGAACATTATTTGATAATGTTAAACCTGGCATGTCTATATATGATCAAGAGATATTTGGGCCTGTCCTATCTACAGTTAGGGCAGAAACTTATACAGAGGCTTTAGATTTAGTTAAGACTAATCCTTACGGGAATGGAGTCTCTATTTTTACTAGGGATGGAGATACAGCAAGAGATTTTGCCTCCAAAGCAAATATAGGAATGGTGGGTATTAACATTCCAATACCAGTTCCAGTAGCTTATCACAGTTTTGGTGGTTGGAAAGATTCTTTGTTTGGATCTAATAATGCGCATGGCATGGATGGGGTGAGATTCTATACTAGAATAAAAACGGTTTCTTCTCGATGGCCCTCAGGCATTAAAGATGGTGCTTTATTTACTATGCCTATAATGAAGTAAAATTAGGAATGTTTATTGAATAATTCAAATACTGTATCTGATCTATATAAAAAATTAATAGAAGAAGGTGCAGTAGTTGAAGATCATGGCCAACTGAATGCAATCAGCGCATTAGATAAATTATATAATCAAATAAATGCCAAAAATAATCTTAGAAATATTTTTTCAAGAAAAAAAAATATGGGAGTATATATCTATGGAAAAGTAGGTCGAGGGAAATCCTATATAATGGATTTATTTTATAAACTTATTCAAGATAAGAGATGTATGAGAGTTCATCAGCATGATTTTATGAAAAATATTTACGAATATATGAAAATTAGTAGATTATCTAATCATAAAAACCCGTTAAAATTTGCAATAGATAAATTGACTAAAGATATAAATTTATTGTGTGTTGATGAATTTGAAGTTTTAGATGTTGCCGATGCAATGATATTAGAAAGAATATATCAATTATTATTAAAAAAAAATATAAAAGTAGTTTTAACCTCTAATACAGCTCCATCAAATTTGTATAGAAATGGATTACAAAGAGAGCGTTTTATTCCATTTATCGAATTAGTGGAGAGGCGTATTGAAATAAAAGAAGTATCCGAAGGTAAAGACTATAGAATAAAAAACCCTCACTTGTGTGGTATTCATGAGTTTCAAGATTTTTACTATTTGCCAGCAAATACTAAATTATCTGAAAAATTATTTAATCTTTTAATAAACGGAAAAAAAATTAAATCAATAGAGTTAAAATATAACAAGAGAAAACTACAAATTGAAAAAATTTCAAACCGTGTTTCATTTTTTTCTTTTGAGTATTTATGTAAAGCAAATTTATCAACTATAGATTATTATCAAATAGCAAATGTGAGTGATTGGATTATTATAACAGATTTACCTAAATTAACCTCAACAGACAGAAATATCGCTAAAAGATTTCAAATACTTATTGATATTTTATATGACAAAAAAATAGGATTAACTTTATCTTCAAATATTAAGCCAGAGGATATTTATATTAAAGGTGATGGCTTTAAGGAATTTAGAAGAACTGTCTCTAGAATTTATGAAATGACTAATAAAGATTGGTTAAATAAAATAAAAAATAAAGATTTTAAAAAATTAATTAGTTTATGATACATATTATAAGTTAATTTTTAAACATGTATGGAGGTGTTGTGTCTAATCAAATAATTATTCCAAATATTATGCAAATAGGTGCTGGCGCAAGTTTAGAATTGGGAAATATAATGAATAGGATGGAATATAAAAACCCTTTAATTATTACTGATTCTATGATGGTAGAACTAGGTTATATATCTAAAATTGAAGAAAATTTAAAAAATAATAATATAATTTCAGATGTTTTCAAGGATACAATTCCTGAACCAACAGTAAAATCTATACAAGAAGGCGTAAATAAGGTTAAAAATGGAAATTTTGATTCCCTAATAGCGTTAGGTGGAGGAAGTCCAATTGATAGTGCTAAAGCAATAAGTATTCTAGGAAAGTTTGGTGGTGAAATGAAGGAATATAAATTCCCACGTTTAGTAGATGAAATAGGTATACCTATTATTGCTATTCCTACAACTGCTGGTACGGGAACAGAAGTTACAAAATTTACAATAATAGCTGATGAAAAAACAGATGAGAAGATGTTATGTGTGGGGAAGGGTTTTATGCCTTCAGTTGCTTTAATAGATTATGAGTTAACTCTAAGTTTGCCACAAAGGTCTACAGCTGATACCGGAATAGACGCTTTAACTCATGCTATGGAAGCTTATGTAAGTAAAAAAGCTAATGCATTTAGTGATGCACAAGCATTGCAAGCTATGAGTTTAATAGCTCCTAACTTGAGAACAGTATTTCACAATGGCAATGATAAAGAGGCAAGAGAAAAAATGATGTTAGGAGCTACATTGGCTGGAGTTGCTTTTTCAAATGCCTCAGTAGCTTTAGTACATGGAATGAGTAGACCAATAGGAGCATTTTATCATGTACCTCATGGATTATCTAATGCTATGTTATTACCCTCTGTAACAGAATTTTCGATACCTGCAGCAACTCAGAGATACGCGCAGTGTGCGAGAGCTATGGGCGTAGCTGAAAAAGAGGATAGTGATGAAGAAGCTAATAATAAATTATTAAAGGAACTTGAAAATTTAAATAAAGAATTAAATGTTCCTTCTCCTGAGGAGTTTGGAATAAACAGAGAAGAATTTATGGATAATTTAGAAATAATGGCAGAGCAAGCCTTGGCATCAGGCTCGCCAGGCAATAATCCAAGAGTTCCAGATAATAAAGAAATAATAAATATATATAAACTTTTATGGTCGTAAATATAAATTATTTAACGATTAAAATATTTAGGCTTTAATAAAATAAATTTATAGGTATAAATGCATATTATAAAATTAATAAAAAAAGGATTAAAGTATGTCTAAATCTAAAATTGCACTTGTTGGTTCTGGAGCTATTGGTGGAACATTAGCCCATTTAATAGGTTTAAAAGAATTAGGAGATGTTGTTCTTTTAGATATAGCAAAAGGAATTCCTGAAGGTAAAAGTTTAGATATAGCTCAATCATCACCTGTTGAAGGTTTTGATGTAGGTATGCGAGGGGGAAGCAATTATAGTCTTTTAAAAAATTCAGATGTTGTAATAGTCACAGCAGGAATTCCCAGAAAGCCGGGGATGAGTAGGGATGATTTACTAAGTATTAATTTAGGAGTAATGAAAACAGTTGGTGAAGGAATAAAGAAATATTGTCCTCAAGCTTTTGTAATTTGTATTACTAATCCTCTTGATGCAATGGTTTGGGCTCTAAGGGCATTTAGTGGTTTGCCAGCAAATATGGTAGCGGGTATGGCCGGTGTTTTGGATAGTTCAAGGTTTAGATATTTTTTATCTGAAGAACTGAAAGTTTCTATTTCTGATGTTACTGCGTTCGTGATGGGAGGCCATGGAGATACTATGGTACCATTAATTAGATATTCTTCCGTCGCTGGAATTCCTCTATCTGAGTTAATAAAAATGAGATGGATTAGTAAAAGTAAGTTGGATGAAATAGTTCAAAGAACTAGAGATGGAGGGGCAGAAATAGTTTCTTTGCTTAAAACAGGTTCAGCTTTTTATGCGCCTGCTACTTCAGCAATTCAAATGGCAGAAAGTTATCTAAAAGATAAGAAAAAAGTTTTACCTTGTGCGGCTATGTTAAATGGAGAGTATGGGGTTAAAGGCATGTATGTAGGTGTTCCTGTAATCATCGGAAAAAAAGGAATAGAAAAGGTAATAGAGGTAAGTTTAGATAGAACTGAAAAAGGTATGTTTAAAAAATCGGTAAAGGCTGTGAATGAGCTAGTCTTGGCGTGTAAAAATATAGATAAATCTTTAGCATCTCATTCTAGGAAAATTAAACTTTAGTTATATTAATAATAATATTTCTTTATTATTTATAGTTTGAATTTTTCTTTTATCATGATAGATAAAGTTTATTATTAGTATAATAACATTACTGGTTATAATTAATGAATATTCATGAATTTCAAGCAAAAAAAATATTAGCTGATTACGGTGTAAATATACCTAGGGGTAAAGAAGCTTATAGTACTCAAGAAGCTCTTTCAATTGCAAAAGATATAGGTGGAAAAAAATGGGTTGTAAAAGCTCAAATTCATGCAGGTGGAAGAGGAAAAGCTGGTGGTGTAAAAATTGCGGATAGCCTTAAAGACGTAGAAAAAATAAGTAACTCTCTTTTGGGAATGCAGTTGGTTACTCATCAAACTGGACCAGAAGGAAAAAAAGTAAACAAAATTTTTATTGAAGAGGGTGTAAATATAGTTTCTGAACTTTACTTGGGAGTAGTTTTAGACAGAAGTAATGGAAATTATGTAATGATGGCTTCCACAGAAGGCGGCACAGAAATAGAAGTTGTTGCAGAAAAAACTCCAGAAAAAATATTTAAGGTTCAGATTGATCCTTTACTTGGAATACAATCTTATCAAGCAAGACAATTAGTTTTTAAGTTAGGTTTGAAAAAACCTATATCTAATAAAGCTGTAAAATTTATATTGGCACTATCTAAAGCAGTTGAGGATACAGATGCTAATTTAGTAGAAATTAATCCTCTAGTTATAACAAAAGATGATGTATTAGCACTAGATGCTAAAATGAATTTTGATGATAATGCTCTATTTAGGCAAAAGAGAATTGAAATTTTAAGAGATGAAGATGAAGAAGACCCAAGAGAACTTGAAGCAACTAAACATGATTTAAATTATATTAGTTTAGATGGAAACATTGGGTGTATGGTAAATGGTGCTGGGTTAGCTATGGCTACAATGGATATTATAAAATTAGAAGGTGGTAGTCCCGCTAATTTTTTAGATGTCGGAGGAGGGGCAAGTAAAGAAAGAGTAGAACAAGCATTTAAAATTATTTTCTCTGATAATAAAGTAAAAGCAGTACTTATTAATATATTTGGAGGTATTATGAGATGCGATGTTATTGCAGAGGGAGTAGTTGCAGCGGCTAAAAATATTGATATTAAAGTTCCTTTAATAGTTCGTTTAGCGGGAACTAATGAAGAAAAAGGTAATGAAATATTGGATAACTCGGGTTTAGATATAATAAGTGCTGATAATCTTGGTGATGCGGCTAAAAAAGTAGTTAAGTCTGTAAAGGAATTATAAATGTCTATTATAGTAAATTCAGAAACTAAAGTAATTTGTCAGGGCTTCACTGGTGCACAAGGCACATTTCATTCAGAACAAGCAATAGCATACGGTACAAAAATGGTTGCTGGTGTTTCACCAGGCAAAGGAGGCAGTCAGCATTTAGATTTACCTGTTTATAATACCGTTGATGAAGCTATCCACAATACTGATGCAAATACTAGTGTAATTTATGTTCCTCCTCCTTTTGCAGCTGATGCTATATTGGAGGCAATAGATGCAAATATAGATTTAATAGTCTGTATAACGGAGGGAATCCCTATATTAGATATGGTAAGAGTTAAGAATGTTTTAAATAATTCTAAAAGTAGGTTAATAGGTCCAAATTGTCCTGGTATAATTACACCTAATCAATGCAAAATAGGGATTATGCCTGGACATATTTGTATGGAGGGTAGTATAGGAATAGTTTCAAGATCGGGAACCTTGACTTATGAAGCTGTTGACCAAACTACAGCTTGTAAGTTAGGACAAACAACTTGTGTCGGTATAGGTGGTGACCCAGTGCCTGGAACAAATTTTATTGATACTTTAGAACTTTTTTTAACTGATGAATCTACAAAAGGTATTATTATGATTGGAGAAATTGGTGGATCTGCAGAAGAAGAGGCTGCAGAGTTTATTAAAAGTTCTAAAATAAAAAAACCTATCGTCGGTTTTATTGCTGGATTAAGTGCACCTGAAGGAAAAAGAATGGGTCATGCAGGTGCAATCATATCTGGAGGTAGTGGAGGAGCAGAAGATAAAATTGAAGCTTTAAAGTCAGCAGGAGTATCAATAGCTTCTTCTCCGGCCACTATTGGAGAAAAGATGTTAAAAATTATATAATTATGTTAAGGGTTAAAAATTTTGTTACCGCAGTCTCTAAATAAACAAACTCGTATTAAAGAATTAAGACAACTATATATTGCTTATAGTAAAGATAGAAATCTTGTTAATATCGAATGGCAAGAATTTTTTGATGATCTTGCTCCTGATGCATGTAATTTTTTATCAGATTTAGAAATAGATCATAATTCTAATTTTGAAGTAAATAGTGATTTAACTTTGCATACAAATCAAGATAGTAGATCAGCTACATTAGATTCAATTAGAGCTTTAATGTTAATAAGGGCTTATAGAGTAAGAGGACATTTAAAAGCTAATTTAGACCCTCTAAATATAACTAAATCTTTGGATCATACGGAGCTTAAACCAGAAAGTTATGGTTTTGAAGAAAAAGATATGGATAGGCCTATTTTTATTGATAATGTCCTCGGATTAGAATCTGCAACATTAAGAGAAATTTTGGTAAACTTAGAAGCTACATATTGCGGTACTATAGGCGTACAGTTTATGCATATTCAGGACCCTGAGCAAAAAGCTTGGATACAAAAGACTTTGGAAAATGTGTTAAATCAACCTGATTTTACTGATATGGGCAAAAAAGCTATTTTTGAAAGATTAGTAGCAGCTGAAACCTTTGAGAGATTCTTAGATAGAAAATACACTGGTACAAAAAGATTTGGGTTAGAGGGTGCGGAGGCCATGATTCCTGCATTAGAGCAAATACTTAAAAGAGGAGGAAAACTTGGTTTAGAAGAAGTAATAATAGGAACGGCCCATAGGGGAAGACTAAATGTACTAGCTAATTTTATGGGTAAACCCTTTGAAGCAATTTTTTCTGAATTCCAGGGGAACTCATCACAACCTGAAAACGTTCAAGGAGCAGGAGATGTTAAATATCATCTAGGAACATCTTCAGATAGAACTTTTGACGGTAAGAAGGTACATCTATCATTAACTGCAAATCCTTCACATTTAGAGGCCGTTAACCCAGTAGTGGTAGGGAAAGTCCGTGCTAAGCAAGATCGGAAAGAAGATTTAGGACGTCGCAAGGTTGCAGCACTTTTGATACATGGTGATGCAGCTTTTTCCGGACAAGGATTAGTTCCAGAGACTCTAGATTTATCAGAATTAAAAGGTTATAGAATTGGAGGAACCATTCATTTTATAATAAATAATCAAATTGGTTTTACTACTAATCCTGTTAATGCTCGCTCGGGACCATATTGCTCAGATGTAGCTTTAATGATTCAAGCACCTATTTTACATGTTAACGGAGATGACCCAGAAGCTGTAGTTCATGCTGCAAGAATAGCAATTGAATTTAGACAAAAATTTAATAAAGATATAGTTATTGATATGTTTTGTTATAGGCGTCATGGTCATAATGAAGGTGATGAGCCAGCTTTTACTCAACCTACAATGTATAAAGCTATTTCAAACCATCCTTCAACGCGAGAAATATATAGTAATAAATTAATTAAAGAGAATCTAATTTCAAAAGAAGAGTCGGATAAGTTTTTGAATGATTGGTATTCTA
Organism: Alphaproteobacteria bacterium MarineAlpha9_Bin3; assembly: GCA_002937655.1. Lineage (GTDB taxonomy): Bacteria > Pseudomonadota > Alphaproteobacteria > TMED109 > TMED109 > TMED109. The sequence continues at coordinate 9,838 of PTKH01000003.1, forward strand.
GATTAGAGGAAGAATATAAAAAAGCTAATTCTTATAAACCTGTAAAAGCAGATTGGTTTAGTGGGGCATGGGAAGGATTAGATATAGCAAGAGAAAAAGGAAAAAGAAGAGGCGACACTAGTATAAATATAGAAAAGTTAGAATTAGTAGGGCAAGGATTAACAAATTTACCGAAAAATTTTAATGTCCATAAAAAACTTCAGAAATTAATAGACCAGAGAAAGTCATCTTTTGAAGGTAAAACACCTATAGATTGGTCATCAGCAGAGTCTCTAGCTTTAGGCAGCTTACTAGTTGAAGGAGTAAAAATTAGAATGACTGGGCAAGACTCTGGAAGAGGAACATTTTCTCAGAGGCATGCAGTATTGGTTGATCAAAAAAATGATAATAAAATAATTTTATTAAATAATATTAAAAAAGATCAGGCAATATTTGAAATAGTTGATAGTCCTTTATCTGAGGCATCAGTTTTAGGTTTTGAATATGGGTATTCTTTAGCAGAACCAAATGCTTTAGTAATTTGGGAGGCTCAGTTTGGAGATTTTGCAAATGGAGCACAAGTTATTATTGATCAATTTATCTCCTCAGGTGAGAGCAAATGGTTAAGAATGTCTGGTTTAACTTTATTATTACCGCATGGCTACGAAGGTCAAGGCCCTGAACACTCTTCTGCTAGGATGGAAAGGTTTTTACAACTATGTGCCGAAGATAATTTACAAATAGTTAATTGTACTACTCCTGCAAATTATTTTCATGTATTGAGAAGACAAATGCATAGGTCATTTAGAAAACCTGTAATTATATTTACTCCAAAATCTTTATTACGTAATAAAAATGCAGTTTCAAAAATTTCTGACATAACATCTGGATCATGGTTCCATAGAGTTTTACCAGATCCAAAAAAGTTATTAAAAAAAGATAAAGTTGATAGAGTGGTTTTATGCTCAGGAAAAGTTTTTTATGATTTAGTGAAGATGAGAGAAGAAAACAAATTATTAAATATTAGAATAATAAGAATTGAACAGCTTTATCCTTTTCCTGAGGATGCGGTATTAAGAGAATTGAAAAATTTTTCTAACGCTAAGATTATTTGGTGTCAGGAAGAACCTAAAAATATGGGTGCGTGGACATATATAAGTCCGTTAATAGAAGAAGTAATGATTAAAATAGGATCTAAACAAAATAGGTTACATTATGCGGGAAGAGAAGCTCAAGCTTCCACTGCAACAGGACTATTTAGTAGACACCAACAAGAACAAAATAAATTATTAACAGAGGCTTTACTTAAAAGAACTAATTAATTAATAAAAATAGTGCTAAACTTTAAAACGAAAGTTAATATCATGGTGAAGTTCATTTTTTGTAGGATATATAAATGAAAATTCTTGTGCCTGCCTTGGGAGAATCTGTTTCGGAAGCAACGGTCGCTAAATGGCTTAAAAATAAAGGCGACTTAGTTTCTAAAGATGAAGTTTTAGTGGAATTAGAAACAGATAAAGCAACCTTAGAAGTTTATGCTCAATCAAATGGAGTATTATCGGAGATATATATAAAAGCTGGCGAGGATGTTGAAATTGGTACTGAATTGGCAGAGTTCTTAGAGAATGAAAATATAAAATCAGATGAACTTGCTAAAAATACAAAACCTGATTTACAAAATAAAGATGATAAAAAAGAAGAAATTATCATAGAAGCTAAAAATAATAATAATAAAGAAGAAAAAAGTATAGAAAGCGTGCAAATTTCTTCTGCAGAAATTAAAAGGTCTGGAGCAGGAAATAAAATTACTAAGAATGATATAGAAGAATTTATTAATGGTGCAAATTTATCTCCTAGTCAAAGAAGGGAAGATATATCTACAAAATTTGAAAACTTAATAGATTCTAATTTAGAAAATAAAAATATAGTAACTTCAAAAAATTCAACACGTGTAGCGATGACTAGATTACAGAGGACTATGGCAGAGAGGTTGAAATCTGCTCAGAATAATGCAGCAATGCTAACTACATTTAATGAAGTTGATATGTCAAATGTAATTAATATTAGAAAAAATAACAAAGATAATTTTGAAAAAAAATATGGAGTAAAACTTGGTTTTATGTCATTTTTTTGCAATGCAGTAGCACTCGCTTTAAAAGACATAAAAATTATAAATTCTGAGATAGATGGAAATGATATTATATATCATGAACATATAGATATTGGTATAGCTTTAGGTGCACCTCAGGGTCTTCTAGTTCCAGTAGTTAGGTCCGTTGATACAAAATCATTTTTTGAAATTGAAAAAGAAATATTTGATTTTGGTATAGAAGCAAAAGAAGGAAATATTACTTCTGATCAAATGACTGGAGCTACATTTACTATTACTAATGGAGGAATTTATGGTTCAATGATGTCCACACCTATTTTAAATCCACCTCAAACAGGGATATTGGGATTGCACCAAATTAAGGATAGGCCAGTAGTAGATAATGGTGATATTAAAATTAAACCAATGATGTACATTGCATTGACTTATGATCATCGTGCAGTATCAGGTAAAGAGGCAGTATCATTTTTGGTAAAGGTAAAAGAATTTATTGAGCAGCCAGATAGAATGTTAATTGGGTTGTAATGGAAAAATTTGATTTATTAGTTATAGGTGGTGGACCTGGTGGATATGTAGCAGCTATTTCTGCAGCTCAAAACGGACTTAAGGTTGCTTGTATAGATAAAAGAAAAAGTTTAGGAGGAACATGTTTAAATGTAGGATGTATACCTTCGAAAAGATTGTTGCATTCTTCAAAACTATATAAAGAAATTATAAATGATTCAATTCAACATGGAATACAAATAAAGAAACCTACATTTAATCTTTTCAAAATGATGGAAGGTAAAAAAAATACTGTTGAAAAATTAACAAAAGGTATTGAACACTTATTTAAAAAAAATAATATAAAACATATTATAGGTCATGCATCTTTTGATAATGATAAAATAGTGAAAGTAGATGATAACAAATTTAGTGCTGAAAATATTATTATTGCAACTGGATCCATACCTTCTGAATTAAAAAATATTAAGATCGATGAAAAATACATAGTTTCTTCAACTGGCGCTCTAAATTTTGAAAAAGTACCAAAGAAATTAGCTATTATAGGAGCGGGGTATATAGGTTTAGAGTTGGGATCAGTTTGGAGCAGATTGGGCTCAGAAGTAATAGTAATTGAATATGGTAACTCTATTGTACCTTCTATGGATGTTGATATATCAAATAATTTTTTTAAAGAATTACAGAAACAAGGTATAAACTTTATGCTTGAGTCTGAAGTTATCAGTGCAAATGTCTCAAAAAATAAAGTTCTTCTTAATATTAAATCAATGGAGAATAACTTAGAAGATAAAATAATATTTGATAAAGCTCTTTTAGCAGTAGGAAGAACTCCTACAACTAATGGCTTAGGATTAGATAACTTAAATATAAGTGTTAACTCTAAAGGCTACATTGAAGTAAATCAATTTTATGAAACATCTTGTAAAGGTATTTATGCTATTGGCGATGTTATTGAAGGGCCAATGCTAGCTCATAAAGCTAGTGTAGAGGCGGAAGCAGTAGTAGATATTATTATAGGCAGAAATGGACAGGTAAATTATAATGCTATACCCGCAGTAGTATATACTAGTCCTGAAGTTGCGTGGGTTGGTAAAACTAAACAAGAATTAGATAAATATAACATTAATTATAAGGAAGGTAAGTTTCTATTTTCCGCTAATTCTAGAAGTAAAGTTACTGGAAATAGTTCAGGAATGGTTAAAGTTTACTCTCATATTGACTCAAATAAAATATTAGGAGCTCATATTATGGGAGAGCATGCAGGTGAATTAATAGGAGAATTTGTTGTTTCTATTGAAATGGGGGCTACGGCAGAAGATATAGCATTAATTTGTCATGCTCATCCTACACTTTCAGAATCTATGAAAGAAGCAGCAAGTATAGCTTCATATGGAAAAACAATTCACTCTTGATTTTATCATTTTCTAGGATGTGCAGATTTGTGCGTTTTATGAATTATATTAGAGTTGACAGCTGTATAACCTTGAGTGGTAGATAAACTACTGTGGCCAAGGAGTTCTTGTAGAGTTCTTAAATCCACTCCTTTTTCAAGCAAATGTGTAGCAAAACTGTGTCTCAAAGTATGAGGTGTTAAACTTTTAGGTAAAGATAATTTATTTCTAATCTCTTCAATAGTTTTTTGTACTTGTCGAGAGTGTAATCTTTTTCCTTTTATTCCTATAAATAAAGGTGAATTTATATCTAAGTTTTTATTATTATCTAATAATTGTTTTATTGCCATTTGAGCGGATTCTATTAATGGAATTTCTCTAATTTTTTTTCCTTTTCCAATAATTCTTATAGTTTCTATATTTTCCACATCAATTCGATTCAACTGAAGAGCTTCGCTAATTCTTATACCGGTAGCATAAATGAGTGTTAAAAGCGTTTTATCTCTTTGACCAGTCCAATCATTTTTTTCTCCTGACAAGTTTATCACATTAATTACATCTTCAAATGCTAATGGACGAGGAATTTGTCTTTTTATTCTTATTGATTGAAGATTAAATATATTAGTATTTTTAAGGTAATTATTTTTATTTAAAAACTTAAAAAATGATTTTATTGAGGCTTTTGCTCTTGCCTGACTTTTGGGAGATATACTATTATTTTTAATTTTTTGTGATGATAGCCAAGACCTAAAGTCTCTTAAAGATAAATTTTCTAGATTTTTTATGCTCACTTTTTCATTTAAATGATTTTTTATGAATATTAAAAAATACTTTAAATCTATAGAATACGCATCATATGTGTTATAGCTAAGCAATCTTTCTTTTTTAAGATATTTAACCCACATACTATATGCATTAAGTACATTTTTATCACAATATGAGTTATCAATATATATTTTTTTTTTATTCATGGATACTAGGTTATACTCTGTCCTGTCTTTTTCCAATCTTCAAGAAATGCTTCTAATCCATTATCTGTTAAAGGATGATTAATTAACTGTTTAAGTACATTAGGCGGAAGTGTAACTATATCAGCTCCCATTTTTGCAGCTTCAATTACATGTTTAGGGCTTCTAATACTTGCTACAAGTACTTCTGTATTTAAGTTGGGATAATTAGAATATATTGTACAAATATCATAAATAAGTTCCATACCGTCTAAACCTATATCGTCTAGTCTACCAACAAAAGGAGAAATAAATGTAGCACCGGCTTTTGCTGCTAATAAAGCCTGGCTTGCTGAAAAACATAGTGTAACATTAACTAAAACATCCTCATCCCTTAATTTTCTGCATGCTTTAAGTCCATCCCATGTCAATGGAACTTTTATAGTTACATTTTTTGCTATACTTTTTAATACTTTAGCTTCTGAAATCATGTCATCGTAATTTGTAGCAGCAACTTCAGCAGAAACAGGACCTGGAACTATGTCACAAATCTCGGAAATGACTTCGTTTATATCTCTGCCTGATTTTTTTATCAGTGAGGGGTTAGTAGTGACTCCATCTAAAAAACCACTTGAAGAAAGATCTTTAATTTCAGAAACATCAGCAGTATCAATAAAAAACTTCAATTTAACCTCCTAATTAATAATATAAATATATAATTTATTATTTATAGTTTAAATATACTAAAAATAAAACCTATGATTTAATGTATGTTATGAATAAATCTTTTTTTAATATAAAGTTTAAAAAAAAAATAAAAAATTCTTGTCAGGTTTTGCTGTTATCTCCTGGTAAAGGAGTATATGACTATAGAATAGATAATGCTTTAGAACCAGGAGAGATTGTATCAGTCCCATTAAGAAAAAGAATATATCAAGGTATAGTATTAGCAGAAGGTACATTAGGTTTCCCTACCTCTAAATTGAAAGATATAATTGAAGTTCATAATTCAACTAAAATTTCATATGAATTGTTATATTTTTGTAATTGGCTATCTAACTGGTATATTAGCGATATATCTAATGTATTAAAGATGGTTATTCCATCATCTGCATTTTTATATCCTGTGAAAAATAAAAAAATTTTAATTTTTAATAAAGATTCGGACGTTAAGACTACTAAGCTAGGTAAAAAGGTTGTTAATTATATTAAAAAGAAGGATAATTTGACATTAAGTGAATGTAGTAAAGCACTTAATATTAGTTTATCAGTAATAAATAAATTAATTAGAGAGAATGTTCTATTTCTAAAGGATATTAATGATACTGAAATTCTTAAAATTAAAAAAGAAAATATCCCTAAGCTTAATAATTCTCAAAAAAGCGCAGTTAAATTTATAATAAATAGTTCAAAAGATAGTAATACATTTTTATTAGATGGTGTAACAGGTTCAGGTAAAACAGAAGTGTATTTGGAAATTATATCTAATGAATTAAAAAAAGAAAAACAGTGTTTAGTTTTGTTACCAGAAATAGTTTTAAGTAATTATTTTATAGAGAGGTTTGTTGAAAGATTTAACTTTTTTCCAGCAGTTTGGCATTCAGATATATCAAAAAAAAATAAACATAAAATTTGGCGTGAGGTTATTAATAAGAAAATTAAGATAGTTGTAGGTGCAAGAAGCGCATTATTCTTACCTTTTCAAGACTTAAATTTAATAATTGTTGATGAGGAGCATGACGCTTCATATAAACAGGAAGATGGTGTTATTTATAATGCAAGAGATATGGCTGTAGTAAGAGGCATGTACTCTAATTCTAAAGTTATTCTAGGATCAGCAACACCTTCTTTAGAGTCAATTTATAATGTCCAGATAGGAAAGTATAATAAAATTGTATTATCTGAGCGCTACGGCTCAGCTAAAATGCCGCATATAAAGATAGTAAATATGCAGAAAGAAAAATTGCAATCAGGAAAATGGTTATCAAAAGAGTCAATAAAGGCAGTAAAAAAAGCTTTAGATAATAAAGAGCAAGTTTTATTATATATTAATCGTAGAGGTTACTCTCCACTAACATTATGTAGGATATGTGGGTACAGGTTTAGTTGTAATAATTGCTCTGCTTGGTTGGTAAATCATAAAAAAACAAATAAAATGTTATGCCACCATTGTGGTCATAATGAAGAAATACCAGATGAGTGTCCAAATTGTAGTTCTAAAGAAGAATTTGCCCCTTGCGGTCCAGGAGTAGAAAGGTTGGCAGCTGAAGCAAAATCTCTTTTTCCATCTGCTAAATGTGAGATAATTGCTAGTGATACCGTAAATAGTTCCATTAATGCTAAGAAAATTTTCAAAAATATATTTGATGGTGAAATTGATATAATTATTGGTACTCAGTTAATTGCTAAAGGTCATAATTTTTTGAATTTAACTACTGTGGTTGCAGTAGATGCTGATTTAGGTTTATCAGGAGGAGATCTAAGAGCGTCCGAGAGAACATTTCAAATGTTAACTCAGTTGGCAGGTAGAGCTGGGAGAGCAGATAAAAATGGATTAGCTTATATACAAAGTTATGAACCTAATCATAACGTTATGAGAGCGATGCAAACTGGCAAAATTGATAATTTTATTTCGGCGGAGTCCGAAGGTAGGAAGTATAGAAGTCTTCCACCTTTTGGCAGGTTAGCTTCTTTAATAATACAATCCTCAAATTTACCATTATTAGAAGAGTTTTTAAAAAAATTAATTACTAATATTCCAAAGAATTTTAAGGATAAGAAGCGAATCGATGTATTAGGTCCTGCCCCTGCACCCATTACTAAAATAAGATCTTTCTATCGTTACCGTTTTCTCATAAAAAGTAAAGAGGATGTAAGAATTCAGCCTTTTATTAGAGAATGGCTGAAAAATATACAGCTTACAAAAGGCATTAGAATAAAAATTGATATAGATCCATATAACTTCTTATAATTTATAAATTAAACATCATTCTTCTATTGCACATATTTTCAAGCTATGTTACCTAAATCTCGCAAAGAATTTAATATATAATAAAAATGAATTGTTATTTTAGGATCTATATAATTGGCTAATGATTCAAAAAATATAGGTAACGTAGTTGAGAGATATTCTAAGGCTCTTTTAGAACTTGCTATTGAGTCTAAATCTCTTCCTAATGTTCACTCTGATATAGAAAATATTATAAAAATTATTGAATCTAGTGATGACTTTAACAAAGTTATAAAATCACCTATAATTTCAAGAAGTGATCAAAGTAACATAATTAATTCAATTTTAAATAAAATCTCTGTAAGCGATAATGTAATTAAATTTTTTTCTGTGATATGTCAAAATGGCAGATCAATTATAATAGATAAAATTTGCTTACGGTTCTTGGAAATGGAAGTAAAATTTAAGGGAGAGGTAAGAGCAGAATTGCTAAGTACTAATCTCCAATCAGAGAATGATTTAAATAAAGTTAAAGAAATTATTAAAGAATCTTTGGGTACTGACGTGAGTTTAATTTCTAGGGTAGATCCCAGTATAATAGGTGGATATATTTTAAAGATTGGTTCAGTCATGCTGGATGGTTCAGTAAAATCTAAGTTACAGGGACTTAGGGTATCTATGAAAGGGATAAAATAAATGGATCTTAATGCTGCAGAAATTTCATCTATAATAAAAGATCAGATAAATAACTTTGGAACTGAAGCTGAGGTAGCTGAAGTTGGTCAAGTTTTATCAGTTGGGGATGGTATAGCAAGAGTTTATGGATTAGATAATGTTCAAGCTGGGGAAATGGTAGAATTTCCTGGTGGTATTTCGGGTATGGCTTTGAATCTTGAAGCTGATAATGTGGGTGTTGTTATTTTTGGAGATGACCGCGGTATTAAAGAAGGAGATACAGTTAAAAGGACTGGAAGTATTGTTGATGCTCCTGTAGGTAGAGAATTATTAGGACGAGTAGTAGATGCTTTAGGTAATCCTATAGATGGTAAAGGAGATATTGCTGCTAAAGAAAGAAGTATTGTTGATGTAAGAGCTCCTGGTATTATTCCTAGGAAATCTGTTCATGAGCCTGTTCAAACAGGGTTAAAAGCGATTGACTCGCTCGTTCCAGTTGGAAGAGGGCAAAGAGAGCTTATAATCGGAGATAGACAGACAGGAAAAACTGCAGTTGCAATTGATACAATATTAAATCAGAAAGCCATAAATGATGCTGATGATGAAAGTAAAAAATTATATTGTGTATATGTAGCAATAGGTCAAAAGCGTTCAACTGTTGCTCAAATAGTTAAAGAACTGGATGAAAGAGGAGCGTTAGAATATACTGTTGTTGTGGCCGCAACTGCTTCTGAACCAGCTCCTTTGCAGTATTTAGCTCCTTATACAGGTTCTGCCATTGGTGAATGGTTTAGAGATAATAAAATGCATTCTTTAATTATTTATGACGATTTATCCAAACAAGCTGTAGCTTATAGACAAATGTCTTTGTTATTAAGAAGACCTCCAGGACGAGAAGCTTACCCTGGCGATGTTTTTTATCTGCATTCTCGCTTGCTAGAACGTTCAGCAAAATTAAATGAAGAAAATGGTGCAGGTTCTATGACAGCTTTACCTATTATCGAAACTCAGGGTGGGGATGTGTCAGCATATATTCCCACTAATGTTATCTCTATCACAGATGGACAGATATTTCTAGAAACTGATTTATTTTATCAAGGAATTAGACCTGCTATTAATGTAGGTTTATCAGTAAGTCGAGTTGGTTCTTCTGCACAAATTAAAGCTATGAAACAAGTTGCTGGCTCAATAAAATTAGAGTTAGCTCAATATAGAGAGATGGCAGCTTTTGCTCAGTTTGGTTCTGACTTGGATGCAGCAACCCAACAACTATTGGCCAGAGGAGCCAGATTAACAGAATTACTCAAGCAAGGTCAGTATGAGCCCCTATCGGTTGAAGAACAAGTTGTTGTTATTTATGCCGGAGTTAAGGGTTATTTAGATAATATTGAAATATCCGATATACCAAAGTTTGAGGTAGCTCTACTTAGTAGCTTAAGAGAATCTAAGGATATATTAGATGCTATTAAAAGTAAGGCTGCACTAGATGACGATATTGAAAAATCAATAACTATTTTAATAGAAGAAGTAAGTAAAGAATTTGTTAAGAGTGAATGATCATAAATTATGTCTAATCTTAAAGAATTAAAAAATCAAATAGATAGTGTAAGGTCTACTAGAAAAATTACACAAGCTATGAAAATGGTAGCAGCGTCTAAATTAAGGCGTGCACAAGAGACTGCAGAATCTGCTCGACCTTATTCAGAAAAGATTGCTAAAATTATGTCATCACTTGCAGCTGGCATGAAAGACAGTGAAGTATCTCTGGACCTATTACTAGGCAATAATGATAATTCAATTCATATAATTATAGCAGTGACTTCTGATAGAGGTTTATGTGGAGGATTTAACTCTTCGATTGTTAAATCAGTTAAGAATAAGGTAATAGATATCAAAAATAAGAGTTCAGATTTTAAAATTATATGTTTAGGAAAAAAAGGAGCTGATATATTAAGAGGTGTATATGGAGATAAAGTTATAAGCGCTGAAAATATTAATGATAAAAATTCTTATACTTTGGCAGAAAATATATCTAATTTACTAGTAACAAAACTTGATAATAAAGAATACGGAACTTGTTCTATTATATTTAATCAATTTAAATCAGCTATTTCTCAGATAGTTACTGAGCAGTCTCTTATTCCATGCAGTATGGAATATGAAGAAGAGAGTAATAATAAAGATAATTTAATTAATTTTGAGTTTGAGCCAGATGAAAAAGAAATTTTGTCTGATTTGCTTCCTAAAAATTTAACTATCCAAATATATAAAGCAATTTTAGAAAGCGGAGCAGGTGAACAAGGTGCAAGAATGGCAGCTATGGATAATGCTACTAGAAATGCAGGAGAAATGATTGATAAACTTAATTTGTCATATAATAGACAAAGACAAGCTATTATTACTGGTGAATTAATTGAAATTATTTCTGGAGCAGAGGCACTATAAAAATATTTAATAAGAATTCATATTAGAATGGAGATGAAAATGACAGATAATATAGGAAAAGTAACACAAGTTATTGGACCAGTAGTAGATATCCAATTTGAAGGAGATTTACCCAATATCCTTGATGGTTTAGAAATAGACAATTCTGGAGAAAGGCTGGTTTTGGAAGTTGCCCAACACTTAGGAGAGAAAACTGTTAGAGCAATAGCAATGTCTGCAACTGATGGATTAGTAAGAGGAAAAGAAGTAACAGCTACTGGAAAACCAATTTCAGTTCCTGTTGGACCAGAAATGCTAGGAAGAATTGTTAACGTGATTGGTGAACCTGTTGATGAAAGAGGACCTGTAAAAACAAAATCTTCATATCCAATTCATAGAGCGGCTCCATCATATACTGATCAGTCAACAGAATCAGAAGTTTTAGTAACAGGAATTAAAGTTGTTGATTTATTAGCACCTTATGCAAAGGGTGGAAAAATTGGTCTTTTTGGCGGAGCTGGAGTTGGTAAAACTGTTTTAATAATGGAATTAATAAATAATATTGCTAAAGGGCATGGAGGATACTCAGTTTTTGCCGGTGTAGGAGAAAGAACTAGAGAAGGTAATGATTTATATCACGAAATGATTGAGTCTGGAGTTATTGACTTGAAAGGAGATCAATCTAAAGCAGCACTAGTTTATGGACAAATGAATGAACCACCAGGGGCAAGATCAAGAGTTGCTTTATCTGGATTGACTATGGCTGAGTATTTTAGAGATGAAGAAGGACAAGATGTTTTATTTTTTGTTGATAATATTTTTAGATTTACACAAGCGGGCTCAGAGGTTTCTGCTTTATTAGGACGTATACCGTCTGCTGTGGGTTATCAGCCTACTTTAGCTACAGATATGGGTACTCTTCAAGAAAGAATTACATCTACTAAGAAAGGGTCTATTACTTCTGTTCAAGCTATTTATGTGCCAGCAGATGATTTAACTGATCCAGCACCTGCTACCTCTTTTGCGCACTTGGACGCAACAACTGTTTTATCGAGACAAATCGCAGAGTTAGGTATTTATCCAGCTGTTGATCCTTTAGATTCTACTTCCAGAATTTTAGATCCTAGAGTAATTGGTGAAGAACATTATAATGTAGCAAGAGATGTGCAGAGTATTTTACAATCTTATAAATCTTTGCAAGATATTATTGCAATTCTTGGAATGGATGAGTTATCTGAAGAAGATAAACTTACAGTTAGTAGGGCGAGAAAAATTCAAAGGTTTTTATCACAACCCTTCCATGTTGCAGAGGTATTTACAGGATCTCCAGGTAAATTTGTAGAACTAGAAGATACTATTAAAGGTTTTAAAGCTTTATGTTCAGGGGAATATGATCACCTTCCTGAAGCGGCTTTTTATATGGTAGGCACTATGGAAGAAGCTGTAGAGAAGGCTAAAACTATGGAAGAAGAAGCTGCATAAAATAGAAAGAAATTAAAATGTCTGATGAAAAACTTAGTTTAGAAGTAGTAGCGCCTGAAAAAATGGTTATGACAAAGACTGTTGATATGGTTACAATATCAGGAACTGAAGGTGATTTCGGAGTATTACCTGGCCATGCCGCTTTAGTTTCTAGTATAAGGCCAGGTTTTTTAGAAATTGAAGTTGATAAACAGAGTGAAACAATGTTTATCGGTGGAGGTTTCATAGAAGTAATTGAAGATAGAGTTTCTATTTTAGCTTCAGAAGTTTTATCATCGGAACAAATTAATATTTCTGAATGTGAAGAAAAAATTAGTAAATATACTATAGACTTAGGTGCTTCGGAAACAGATGCTGATAAAGATATAATACAAAAAAGTATTGATAAATATCAAGCTATGATTGAATTTAAAAATTCAAATTAAGAGAAATTTTTAATAATTTTATTAAATTTTTTAAAAACCTTTTTATAAACATTTTTTCTAAATTTAGTTACATTATCTTGAATATTAGTATCTAGCTCCCATTTCCATTCTGAAAATTCAGCTTGATTATTTATATTAATATTAATTTCATCATCATTACCGTAGAAGTAAAATAGAAACCATTTCTGCATTTGGCCAATAAATTTTCCATTCCATTTACTTTTAGCTATGCTTGTAGGAAGCTCATATTTTATCCATTCATTAATACTATAAATATTCTTTATACTTTTGATGCCAGTTTCTTCATAGGCTTCTCTAATAGCTGCTTGAAGAGCAGTTTCATCGTGATCTATTCCTCCTTGTGGAAGCTGCCACGCATCTTTAGTCTTTACATCTATTCTTTTTCCGCACCAAATTTTTTTGTCGGAATTAAATATCACAATGCCTACATTAGGCCTATATAAATTTTTATTAGGCATCCTTATTTTTATAAAGTGATATTCCTTCTAATAAATCCAAGGCTCTATTTAATTGATAATCTATCTTCTTTTTTTCATCACTTTGCTTAGAAATATTTTGTTTTTCTTTAATTTCATCTAAGTTTTTATTACTTTCTGTAGGATTTTCTAAATGACCTTTTAAATCACTTTCTTTTCTATTAGAAAAAGACTTAATTTCTTCTATTTTAGCTTGGTTAACTGTTATGTCTGGAGATATTCCTGTTGCTTGTATTGATTTTCCTGAAGGTGTGTAATATCTTGCAGTTGTTAAGCGCATAGCTGAATCCCTTTGAACAGGAATTATTGTTTGGACTGATCCTTTCCCAAATGAAGTAGTACCCATTATTATGGCTCTTTTATGGTCTTGTAGTGCTCCAGCTACAATTTCTGATGCGGAGGCTGAACCTCCATTTATTAATACAACTATAGGTAATCCATTAGAAATATCACCCTTTGTTGCATTAAATTTTTGCTGGCCACTTTTTTTTCTTCCTCTCGTAGAAACTATTTCCCCTCTTTCTAAGAATGCATCCGAAACAGCCACCGCTTGGTTTAAAAGTCCTCCAGGATTATTTCTTAAGTCTAAAATTACTCCTGTAATATCATCACCTATTGCATCTGTTAATTTATTTATATTTTTTATAAGGCCTGATTCAGTTTTTTCATTAAAAGAAGTAATTCTTAAATAAGCAGCATTTCCTTCTCTCCTTGCTCTCACAGATTGAACCTTGATCTTATCTCTAACAATAACAATATCAAAAGGTTCAAGATCTCCTCTACTAATTTTAATGGTGATCTCTGTATTAACTTTACCACGCATTTTATCTACTGCGTCTCCAAGGGTCATACCATAAACAGATTCACCATCAATTTCTATAATAAAATCACCTGCTTGGACTCCAGCTTCAAAGGCTGGTGTATCATCGATTGGTGATACAACTTTTACAAAGCCATCTTCCATTGAAACCTCAATGCCTAAACCTCCAAATTCTCCCTTAGTTTGAACTTGCATATCTTTAAAAGTATCTTCATTCATAAATGAAGAGTGTGGATCTAGTGACTGAAGCATGCCTTCAATAGCTGCTTCAATTAATTCTTTATCACTGACTTCTTCAACATATTCTCTTCTTACTCTTTCATAAACTTCTCCAAACATATTTAGCTGTTGATAAACATTAGTTTTCTTATCTTCAGCAATAGCCTTGAAAGAAAAGGAATGTAAAATTGCTATAGCTATAAAAATCATAGCAAGTTTTTTGAAATTTAATTTATTCATTTTATATTACCCTTTTTTTGATACCTTAAATAATAAATTTAACCTTATAACTTATCAAGTAGATGTACGGCTTTCAATATACAATTAGATTTATTTAATTTATTATACCTATTTTTTAATCATTATAATAGGTGATAGTAATTAAAAAAATGTAAAAGCGTGAATGCTCATAATATATTAAACATTATCTTTTAAATTCAGATCATTTGGAGCCAACCACATCTTATCTAAATTATAAAATTCTCTTACCTCTGGTCTAAATAAATGAACTATTACATCTCCTACGTCTACTAAAACCCAATCCCCATTTTTTTGTCCTTGTGTAGAAAATATTTTAAAACCCAACATTTTAAGTTTTGAATTAATTTGGTTTGAGAGTGCATTTACATGACGCGTAGAAGTTCCCGTAGCAATTATCATGTAATCAGCAAGTGAAGATTTACCTTTTAACGGAATAGAAACGATATCTTCTGCTTTTCCATCATCTAAAATTTTTTCTATATGGTTATTTAAATTATTATTTTTCATAGAAATAAACTACCTTACTAATTATGTTAAATTTCTGATATTAGTTGAAGATATAGGGTTTTTACAATTATGAATAAACTGCCAAGATGGAGGACGTGTATTAAAAATTGATTTTGAGTTTTTTCTTTTATGTAGTTTTGAAAAATAGCGTTTACCCGCAATAGAGTTAATAATAGAATAAGAATATACTCCTCTATCAAAAACTGCAATAGGCATAGTATTGAAAATACTTTTCCAATTAAACCACTTATCAATTTCTTTAAGGTTATCAGCTCCCATTAACCATATAAATTTAGTTCCTGCATACCTTTTTACTATTATTTTAAGTGTTTTAGCTGTTAAATTTGTATTAAACTTAGTCTCAAGGTCCCCAACTCTAATTTTATATCTATTCGATATGCTTTTTGCATGTTTAATTCTTACTTTTACATTATTTTTTATTAAAGTAGTTTTTAGAGGGTTTTGTGGACTAACCAACCACCAAACTTCATCTAATCTAAATATTTTTAAAGCAATATTAGATATGTACAAATGGCCTTCGTGAGCTGGATTAAATGATCCTCCTAAAATACCAATCTTCATATTTCTTCTTTTGGTAATACCAATATTTCTATTATAATTTTTATCTTTTATTTCCAAGTTTATGGCCTTACCTGACCATTACCTCTAAGTTGGTATTTATAAGTAGTCAACTGTTCTAAACCTACAGGACCTCTCGCATGAAGTTTTCCTGTAGCTATTCCCATTTCAGCACCCATTCCAAATTCTCCTCCATCAGCATATTGTGTTGAAGCATTGTGAAGAACAATAGCGCTATTAACTTCATTTAAAAAGATTTCAGCAGTTTCATTATTTTCAGTAATTATAGCATCTGTATGATTAGATCCATACGTTTCAATATGTTTTATAGCTTCTGAAACATCATTTACAGTTTTAATTGATATAATTTTATCTAGATATTCTGTAGCCCAATCTTCTTCTGTTGCCTTCTTAATATTTTCATTTAAAGGCTGAATACTATTATCTCCTCTAACTTCACAGCCTTGATTTATTAAATTTTTAACTATATCTGGAAGAATACTATCTATTATTTCCTTATGGCACAGTAGTGTTTCTGTTGCCCCACATATTCCTGTTCTTCGCATTTTAGCATTCATAACGATATTTAAAGACATTTCTTTACTCGCTTCTTTATCTATGTATGTATGACAAAGTCCGTCTAAATGAGATAAAACTGCTATTTTACTTTCCAATTGTACACGTGCAATTAAAGATTTTCCTCCTCTGGGTATTATTAAGTTGATATATTTGTTCATACTTAATAATTCTCCAACCGCCTCTCTATTGATAGTATTTACAATTTGCACACAATCTTCAGAAATATTTGATTTTTGTAAACCTTTTTTTATAGAATTAACTATAGCTACACTAGAATTAAAACTCTCAGAACCTCCACGCAATATAATAGAATTTCCAGATTTTAAGGAAAGTGCGCTAGCATCAGCTGTAACATTTGGTCTAGATTCATAAATAATACCGATAACTCCTATAGGAACTCTTTTTTGACTCATATTAATTCCATTTTTTGGTGTCCAATTCTTTATTTCAGAACCTATGGGATCTTCCAAAAGTATAATATTGTGTATACCTTGAATCATATCGTTTATTCTAGCTTCATTAAGAATCAATCTATCTAATAAAGCTCCAGAAACATTATTTAATTTTGCCGAGTCAATATCCTTAGAATTTGCTTTCAAAATATCATGTTTATCAGTTTTAATTTGTGTAGCAATTAGTTTAAGAGCCTCATTTTTATCTTTGGAACTAGAGTGAAATAAATTTTTTGAAGCTTCTTTAGCTTTAATACATATCTCTTCAATATGTTTTTTTGTATTAGTTTGCATTATAAAAAATCTTTCTCAATTTATTACCATATCATTCCTGTGTATTGCTTCATCTCTTCCTTTATAACCTAAAGCTTCTTTGATTTCTGTACTTTTTTTACCTGCAATTATATTAATTTCTTCTGAATCATAAGCAATAATTCCGCAACCTAGAAGTTTATCAGTTTTTGATAAAATATCAACAATTTCTCCTCTATTGAAACTATTTGAACTAGACTCTATACCTGCAGCTAATAAACTTTTTCCTGAAATCAATGCATTTTCAGCTCCCCTATCAATTTTAACAAACTTTAGTTTATTTCTTTTACTCAATATCCATTTCTTTTTTGCGTTATATGGACTCATATTAGCTTTAAAAATAGAATGTTTGCCTCCACTTATTAGTTTTAATAGGCTATTTTTGTTCTTTCCATGGGCTATAATTACATCACATCCTGCAGTAGTAGCAATTTTTGCAGCTTTTATTTTTGTAATCATTCCACCAGAAGCTATATCTGATTGAGTGTTTTTAGCCATATTTTCAATCTCTGATGTAATATTATTAATTTCTTTAATAAATTTAGCTTCAGGCGAATTTTTAGGATCTTCTGAATATAAGCCATCTATATCGGATAGTAGTATTAATACGTCTGCTTCTACTAGTTGAGAAATCCTAGCTGCTAATTGGTCATTATCTCCATATCTTATTTCAAGAGTAGCAACGGTGTCATTTTCATTAATAATAGGTATAACATTTAATTTAAGCAATGTATTCATTGTTGCTCTCGTATTCATAGCATTTCTTCTAGTTTCTAAATCACTATGCCCTACTAATATTTGACCACATTTAATATTAACTTCCTCAAAAATACTTTTCCATGCTTTGGCTAATAATATTTGTCCTGTCGCAGCTGTTGCTTGTTTTTCAGAGAGTTTTAAAGACTTGTTCTGTAAATTCAATTCAGATTTACCAAGAGCTATTGCGCCAGAACTAACTATTAATATTTCTTTATCTTTATTTAATAAAAATAAAATATCCTTAACTAGGGATTGTACCCAAGACGCATTAATTTTGCCAGTTTTTGGGTTAACTATTAATGCAGAACCTACCTTTAATACTATTCTTTTGGCATTATTTATAGAATCTAATTTAATTGATTTTAAGGAGACCATGTTTTTTCTTTAACTTTTTTTTCATTGTTTAACTCATCTACTCTAGCAAAAAGAGTATCTATCAACTCATTTAACCCTATTTTATTAATAGAAGATGATACTATTACACTACTTTTAGAGTATCCTTCAATCTTTTTGATAATTACTTGTAATTCTTCTTGAGAGACTAAATCCGCTTTACTGATAATAAGGATTTGTTTTTTTTTCTCTAATCCTTTTCCATACTTTGTTATTTCTTTAATTATATCTTTATAATTTTTTAAAGGATCTTTTGATTTTGCATCTATAAGATGTAGAAGTATTTTACATCTTTCTATATGTCCCAGAAAGCGAGTTCCTATGCCTACGCCTTTATGTGCATCATTTATCAGCCCAGGAATATCAGCTAAAATAATTTCTTGATCATAATTTCTAAGTATGCCTAGCTGAGGAGTCAAAGTTGTATATGGATAATTTCCTATTTTTGGCTTTGCATTAGTGATGACTGATAAAAGAGAAGATTTTCCAGCATTAGGTAAACCTAATAAACCTACATCGGCTAATATTTTTAATCTTAACCACACCCAAATTTCCTCGCCTTCAAGGCCTGGATTAGACCTTCTAGGGGCTTGCTCTTTAGAGTTTTTGAAATGTGTGTTACCAAATCCTCCATTTCCTCCTTGTAGAAAAAGCTTTCTTTCGCCGTTTTCAGTTATATCAAGTAATATAGTTTCCTTATCTGAATCAGATATTATTTGTGTTCCTATCGGCACTTTTATGATAATATCTTGCCCTTTAGCACCATTACAATTTTTACCTGAGCCATCGGTACCTTTTTTTGCTTTAAAATGCTGTTTATATCTAAAATCTATTAAAGTATTTAATGAAGAGCATCCTTCAAAAATAATATCTCCTCCTTTTCCTCCTGCACCTCCATCTGGCCCACCAAATTCCACGTACTTTTCTCTTCGGAAACTAACGCATCCGTTCCCACCTTTACCAGATTGTAAGTAAATTTTTGCTTGATCTAGAAATTGCATTTATTAAACCATCTTAATAGAGCTATCTAAAATTTAAGGTTCAAAATTGCTTATATCTTTTATTTAGATGCTTTCTACTCTAATTATTTTTCTTTTATTAAGGCCATGCATAAAAGAAACTTTCCCATCTATGAGAGCAAATAATGTATGATCTTTACCCATTCCTACATTTTCTCCCGGATGAAACTTGGTTCCTCTTTGTCTGACTATAATATTACCAGCTTTTACGATTTCACCACCATATTTTTTAACTCCAAGCCTTCTACCTGCGGAGTCTCTTCCATTATTTGATGATCCACCTGCTTTTTTATGTGCCATTTAGCTTACTCCTTTTTAGCTATTTTTTTTTAGCTGTAGGTTTTTTAGCTACATCTTTTTTTCTAGTTGTAGTTTTCTTTACTGCTTCTGTTTTTTTAGCTGTTTTAACTTCAGTTGATTTTTTAGTCTTATCTTTAGATAACGTTTTATCTGCAATTTTCTTTAAATCAATAGATTCTATTCTTATCGCCGTTAAATCTTGTTTATGACCTTTCTTTCTTCTATAATTATGTCTTCTTTTTTTCTTAAAAACTAGTAATTTTGGCCCTCTTGTCTGCTCTATAACTTCACCAGTTACTGTGGCATTTTTTAATTCACTTTCTTCAACATGAATCTTAGCGCCTTCACCCATCATAATGATATTATCAAATTTTACTTTACTTCCGCTTTCTCCAATAATTTTTTCTACTAAGATTACATCTCCTGCAGATACTTTATATTGTTTTCCACCACTTTTTAATACTGCGTAATTCATGTCTCTTCCGAATACTTTATTGTTAATAAAATCTTGTCGTTTTTAATGCACATTAATATAAAAATGATTTTTGTGCTATAAAAATAGTATAAATTATAAGAAATCGAATAATATATGTTTGTTATACTACTTTCAACATTTAATTTATTTTTTTTGGGATATATATGACTATCAATTCTGAGATAATAGTTACAGCTTTAATCAAGATGGCTAATAAAAATTTTATAGATGCTTATTTAATTAAGAGAGGAGATATTAATGCTGGAGAAATATTTTTAAAGGTAAGTAATTGTAAAGGTTATTCTATGCTTTATTCTTATCGTAAGTCTAAAATAAAAAAGCCTTGGGAGGTTTACGGATTTGAAAGATGGCAAATTGATGCCGATATAAATAAAAAAATAGATAATATTGTAAAAGTAGATTCAGATATTTGGGTTGTAGAAATTGAAGATAAAGACGGAACTTTTTTTAATATATGAAGGGGAGACTTAAATTAAGACCCCCCTTATGTTTATTAGCTTATCTGCAATCAAATGAACTAGAAACTGCTAAAACAGTTACATCGTCATCACCTGGAGTATTATCTCTAGCTGTTAACTCAGGAACTACAATCATATAGCTGCCATCACTCATTTGTCTTATAGCCACATCAGCAGGACCTGAAAGTTCTTGGTTAGGAACTAGCTCTAAAGTAGTAGCTTCTTTACCAATACAATTAACATACAGTCTAGCTGGAATGTCGCCTCTAATCTGAGAATTTACCATAGTCCCTTGTGCAGTGAAATCTAATCCATCTAAGGCACCTAAATTTCCATCCATAGGGGCTGGTAAAGTTTTCATATCACTTATTGCATAAATACCACCATTTGCTGGATCAGGTGCACCTGCAACAGGTCCAACTGTATTTACATATACCATTCCATCAATTGGTGAGACTTCTACGCCATCTGGGTTACCAGGAATAGCAAGAAACTCTGGCATTGTTGGTGCTTTTTTGCCAGAAGCCATAGCATCTAAGCTATCTACTGATATCTTCCATAATCCACCAGCGCCATCCCATGGAGGATCAAATTGAGCTCCACCAAATGCAGTATCTGCTACAAATAAATTACCAGATTTATCAAAACCTAAAGCATTTATTAAGATAATTGGGCTTCCAGTTATTTCTTCAAAAACTGAGCCAGCACCAGTATCTATTTCACCTAAAATTTTTCCATCTACATTAAATGCTAAAAGTTTAGATCTCATTCTATTTCTATCAGTGATAGTTTTTCCATCCTGATCTACAATTGGTGCAGCACCAACGCAAACCCATATTGTTCCAGCAGGAAACATTCCAGTAGAAACAGGGAGTACTCCCATACCTAAAGGCGAGCTGATACCAGTGATAAGTTTTTCTTCAACCATTGTAAGTGTTCCATTACTATTTACACTTAGTTTACTAATATAACCTTCATTTTCAGTCCATGAAAATCCTGCTCCTCTATCTCCAATTTCTGCAGAATTTGAAATAAATACAAATTTTCCATCATGACTAAATATAGCTCCTTCTGGATTATCAAAGTTACTAAGAACTTGCTTAACAACAGCTGATGTAGAATGTACTCCAGCATGAATATCAGATTTAGGTGTATAGTCTGTATTGGCTGCTTTAGACTCATAAGATGCAAAAAATATCATTAAAGCTAATAATATAATGCCTGTGATTGTCATAGACAGTAATATTTTCTCTTTTGTTGTCATATACATAAATTTTCCTTTATTTTATTCCCAACTTTAAATCTATGTACCTCTCTCTCCGTTTATGAGAATGAGAATCATTCTCATTAAATTATAGTATACAATAATAAAAAATATTCAATTGTAAAATTTAAATATAGCATGAGAATGATTATCATTCTCATTGACAATACCTTTAATCTTTTGTATAAAGTATATGAAGTAAGTATAAAATTAACAATTTATATGACACTTCTTAATTTTTTTTTCTAGAATGTTTATTTTGAGTACCTCCATTGTAAGCATTCTAGATTTTTTTTTATATTTTTAATTCTATTTTTTTGGGAGAAATCATGCTTATTGGAAAAACAATACCTAACGATATAATATTTCATGTAAGAATTAGAGATGAGAGTTTAGGAGGAGATAATCCATATAAATGGACTACTCATACAACTAAAGATTATTTTGCAAATAAAAGAGTACTTATTTTTTCTTTACCAGGAGCTTTTACACCTACTTGTTCAACATATCAACTTCCTGGATTTGAAGATAATTATGAAGAAATATTGAGACAAAATATAGATGAGATATATTGTGTTTCTGTAAATGATTCTTTTGTAATGAATAAATGGGCAATAGATCAGGGTATTAAAAAAGTCAAACTTATCGCAGATGGTTCTGCAAAACTAACTAAAGAAATGAATATGTTAGTTGCAAAAGATAACTTGGGTTTTGGAATGAGGTCATGGAGATATGCAGCTTTAATTAATGATAGTAAAGTTGAAAAAGTATGGGAAGAAGAGGGTAAAATGGATAATTGTCCTGATGACCCTTATCATCATACTAACCCAACAAATATCTTGGCTGATATTAAAATATAAAACCATATAAACTAACTATAATACCATTAAATGTATCAATATTAATTTATATATAATATATTAACAATAAACAAACATAATATAAGGTATAATATTGAGAAATACACATTTTCCAGGTAGGTCACCTGTATATTCCTTAGATGGAATGGTCAGTACATCTCATCCACTAGCAAGTAAGGCTTCCATAGATATTTTATCTAAAGGCGGTAATGCAGTAGATGCAGCAGTTACTGCAGCTTCCGTCTTAGCAGTTGTTGAACCTCATTCAACTGGCGTAGGAGGAGATTTATTTTGTTTATATCATAAAGCACAAAGTAATAAAATCATAGGTATGAACGCATCAGGAAGAGCTCCAAATAGTATATCAATTGATAAGCTAGAAAATTTAGGAATCAAAGAAAGTATTCCATTTCAGAGTCCGCATTCAGTTAGTGTACCAACAGGAGTAGCAGGTTGGATTAAACTAATTCAAGATCATGGAAATTTAAAATTAAAAGAAATACTCGAGCCTGCAATTAATTACGCTGAGCAAGGTTATATAGTTGCAGATGTTATTGCTGATGTGTGGGAAAGGGAAGTAGAAAAATTAGCTGCCGATAAAGATTGTAAGAACTTATTCTTACCAGAGGGAAAATGTTTAAAAGCCGGAGATATTCATTATCAACCAAGATTAGCTAAAACTTTAAAAAGTATAGCAGAACATGGAAGAGCAGGCTTTTATGAGGGAGATATTGCAAAAAGTATGGTAAAAAAACTTAATTCTTTAGGAGGTTTTCACAATTTAGAGGACTTTGCTAATGCCGAAGCAAATTATGTTGATCCAATTTCAGCAAATTATAGAGGTGTTAAAATATTTGAATGTCCTCCTAATGGGCAAGGAGTAATAGCTCTAATGATAATAAAAATATTAGAAGGATTTGATTTTATTGATATAGCCCCCAATTCCTCTTTACGTATTCATTTGCAAGCTGAAGCAACTAAAATAGCATTCAGTCATAGAGACCATTATTTAGCAGATCCAGATCACGCTAATGTTCCAGTAGAACGGATGTTATCTGAAGAATATATTAAGACTTTAAGAAGTTTAATAAAAATAGATTCATGTATTAGGAATTATAAACCAGAATTACCAATTCATCCTAATACAGTATATATTTCTGTAGTAGATAAAGAAAGAAACTCGGTTTCATTAATAAACTCTATATTTCATTCTTTTGGCAGTGGACTAGTAGACCATGATACTGGGGTTTTGTTTCAAAATAGGGGAGCTAGTTTTGTTTTAGATCCTTCACATCCTAACGTTATTAAGGGTGGAAAAAGACCTATGCACACTATAATCCCTAGTATAGCTACAAAGGAAAATAAACCTTATTTATCATTTGGAGTAATGGGAGGGCATTATCAACCAATGGGACAAGCCCATGTTTTATCAAATATTATTGATTATGGAATGGACCCTCAAAAAAGTTTAGATTTTCCAAGAAGTTTTTATTTTGACGGTTTATTGGAATGTGAAGAAGGTATACCTCAAAATGTCAGAGAAGAACTGGCAGCAAAAGGACACCAAGTCAAGGTATGTGATTTGCCGCATGGCGGTGGTCAGGTTATAGAGCATAGAGGAGATACTTTAATAGGGGGCTCTGATCCTAGAAAAGATGGATGTGCTATTGGATTATAAATTAGGGTCTATATAGCATCCAGCTTTTATAGCTTTAAGTTTAACTTCTTCATAAATTTTATCTATTGTAGGAGTTGGAACATTAACTATTTTTCCTGCTTCAGATACTGATTTAGTGAGTGCGTCTATTTCCATGGGTCTACCTAGTTCATAGTCTTGTAATGTGGATGTTTTATGAGCTCCAACATTTTTTGTTCCTTCTATTCTTTTTTCTAGGCTAATAGGAAAATGAATGCCTAAAGCTTCAGCAACAGCTTGACCTTCAATCATCATTTTTTTTACTACAGAGCAAGAAGAACTGTTATTTGCTATCTCCTCTAAAGTTTCTCCTGTTAAAACGCTCATAGGGTTAAAAGCTAAATTTCCCCATAACTTCATCCAGATATCTGCGCGGATATTTTTTCTTACTGGAGATTTTAACCCCGAATTTATTAGTATTTTTGATAATTCTTGCACCCGATTAGATTTGGTACCATCTGGCTCTCCAATAGGAAATCTATCACCTTCCATGTGGTATACCTTGCCAGGGGCTTTAATTTCTGCAGCTGGATAAACTACACATCCCAAACTCCTTTCAGGCGTAATATATTTCCATTGTAAATTTTTAGGGTCTACAGATTCTAGTTTCATATTTTCATATTTATTATTAGTTTTATAAAAATACCACCAAGGTAAACCATTTACAGCAGTTATAACTGTTGTATTATCTTTCATCAAAGGAATAAGAGATTTAGCAGTTAATGCTGCAGAATGTGCTTTTAAAGTAACTATTATAAAGTCTTGTTTTTGTAAATTATTAGGATTATCTGTCGCTAAGGGTTTACAGAAATATTCAACACCAGTTTCTTCACTTTGCATAAGTAAACCATTATTTTGAATAGCGTTTAAGTGTTCTCCTCTACAAATTAAGGATACCTTGACCCCACTTTTCATTAATAATGCTCCAATATAACTTCCTATCGCACCAGAGCCAAATATACAGATATTCATTACTTTATTCCCAGCTTTTCATGCAAACCAATCCGTTGAAGTTTGCCAGTAGCACCTTTAGGTATCTCATCTATAATTAGAATTTTTCTTGGTATTTTAAATTGTGTTAATCTTTGTTTGCAATAGTCTTTTATTTGATTTTCATTTATATCTTCTTTTTCCTTTAGAACTACTGCTGCATAGAGATCTTCTCCTAATTTTTCATGAGGAACAGAAAAAGCAACTGCTTGTTGAATACTTTTGTGTTCTAGTAATATTTCATCAATTTCCTTAGGGCTAATTTTTTCTCCACCTCTATTAATTATTTCTTTTAATCTACCTGTAATTTTTAAATACCCATCTTCATCAAATATACCTTCATCTCCAGTTAAGAACCATCCATCTATAAAGCTTTCTGAATTAGCTTTAGGGTTATTGATATAACCAGTAGTAATATTTTCGCCCTTAATAATTATTTGTCCTGTAATATTTCTATTATTCTTTATATTTATCAATATCTCATTATCGCGAAGTAATGCTACTTCCGGTCCCGCAGCTAGGCCGACAGATCCAGCTTTTCTTTTAGCTGGAGGCAGTGGATTAGAGGTCATTTGATGCGTAGCTTCTGTCATACCATAAGATTCTATTACGCATGTATTAAAAGCATTTTCTAAATTTTTCATAACTATACTTGGTAGGGATGCTGATGAGGATCTAATAAATTTTAGTTGGTTATTTTTAATAATTTCTTTATTGCGAGGTGCTCTAGCTAGTATGGCTTGATGCATTGTAGGCACAGCAGTATACCAAGTAGGTTTAAATTCATCTAACCATCTAAAGAATTTTAATGCATCAAAACCAGGTGGAGTGATTATTGTGCCAGATTTATATATAGGCGCTAATATTGCAGCTATTAAACCATGAATATGAAACATTGGCATAATATTTAGACATTTATCATCTTTTTTTAAATTTAGTGTGTTAGAAATATTTTTTGCGGAAGATAGTAAATTTTTTTGCGAAAGTGGAACCATTTTAGGTCGAGAGGTAGTTCCAGATGTATGGAGAATCATTGCGATATCATTTGTTGTTGTTTCCGGTAAATATTTATATTTATTTTTAACATAATCTATATCTAATTTAATATTTTCTGATGTAGTTTCTCGTTTTAGATTAATAACCTTTATACCCAGTTCATTAGCTGCATCCTTGGCATCAATAGATTTATTTTCTTCAATAATAACAGCTTTAACTTTTAAATCATCATAGTAAAATTTAAATTCTTCTTTTGTATATGAAGGGTTTAATGGACAAGAAGTATAGTTTGCTGCAATAGCTACAAATGTACAAGCCATGGATGCTCCATTTCCTAAGACTATGGCTATTTTATCTTCTTTTTTAATTTTTAGAGAGGATAATTTAAAATATGTATCCTTGATGTAACTTAAGAGTTCCCCATAAGTTATATCTCTTTCATCTGGAGATTGAATAAAAACATTATTTTTATCAATCGAGAGAATTAAATTGTTTAAGGTGTTTTTAGTTTCCGTCATGTTTTACAAATATCACTTAATAATTTATTATTATATAATATATCAAGTTAAAGGAAATTCAATGTTAAAAGATAACGTTTTAGAAGAGTTAAATTTAGAAGAAAATAAAGTAGATGAAATGCCAAATGATTTATCATCTTATTGGATGCCATTTACTACTAATAGACGTTTTAAGAAAAATCCTAGGTTTTTAGTATCCGCAAAAGATATGTATTATAAAACTAATGATAATAAAAGTATTCTAGATGGTGTAGCCGGTTTATGGTGTGTTAATGCAGGTCACTGTAGACCTAGAATTGTGAAAGCTGTCCAAGACCAAGTAGCTGAAATGGATTATGCTACAGCCTTTAATATGGGACATCCTAAAGCATTTACTTTAGCTTCTAGATTAGCAGGTATATTACCGAAAGATATTGATAACATTTTTTATACCAATTCCGGATCAGAAGCAGTAGATACTGCCTTGAAAATCGCTTTGGCATATCATAACGCTAATGGGGATTCGAGAAGAACTAGATTAATAGGAAGATCTAGAGGTTACCATGGCGTGGGGTTTGGAGGTATGTCCGTAGGTGGAATGGTTGCAAATAGGAAACAATTTTCAAATCATTTGCCAGGTGTTGACCATATGCAAGATACTCATATTCCTGAGTTAAATGCTTTTTCAAAAGGACAACCAGAACACGGAGCTGACAGAGCTAATTCACTTAAAGATTTAATAAACTTACATGATGCATCTACTATTGCTGCAGTAATCATTGAGCCTGTAGCATGTTCAACAGGAGTTTTAGTTCCACCAATTGGCTATCTTGAGGAAATAAGAGAGATATGTACTAAAAATGGAATATTGTTGATTTTTGATGAAGTAATTTGTGGGTTTGGTAGACTAGGTACTCCTTTCGCTGGAGATAAATTTAACGTAATACCTGATATAATGACACTTGCGAAGGGTATTACTAATGCAACAGTACCTATGGGTGCTGTTGCAACTCACAAAAAGATATATGAAGGTTTAATGCATGGACCTGAACATGTAGTAGAATTATTTCATGGTTATACTTATTCTGGCCATTCATTAGCATGTGCTGCTGCGTTAGCTACTCTAGAAGAATATGAATCAGAAAAATTATTTGATAGAGCTAATAGTTTAGAAGACTATTTTGGAGAGCAGGCCCATACGTTAAAGGATTTGGATAATGTTGTTGATATAAGAACTATTGGTTTAGTAGCAGGAATAGAGTTAAAGACTAGAGAAGATGGGTTAGGAAAAAGAGTGTATGATGTTTTTGATAATTGCTTTGAAAATAATCTCTTAACAAGGTTTACAGGAGAAACTATTGCTATATCCCCGCCTTTAATAGTAAGTAAAGAACAAATAAATACAATTTTTGAAACTATTAGATCTGCTATATTAGAAGTTAAATAATATTTATTGGAGAATTATAATGGCTACTGTTAAATTAATAGAACCAGAAAACGCTGAGGGTAGAGTTAAAGACATATATGATGATATAAGTAAAACTAGAGGTGGTGATAAGATAAATAATATATGGAAAGCTCTAGCTAATGATCCCGAACTATTAGATGCAACATGGAACAGAATTAAGCAGGTTATGGCACCAGGTGCTTTAGACTCAATTACTAAAGAATTAATCTATATTGCTGTAAGTGTAGTAAATGGCTGTGAGTATTGTGTTCATTCTCATACAGCGGTGGCAAGAAAAAAAGGAATGACAGAAGAAATGAGAAGTGAATTACTTTCAGTAATAGCAATGGCTTCTCAGACTAATGCACTAGCAAATGCATATCAAATTGAAGTTGATGATTCCTTTAAAAAATAAATTACTGAAAGGCTTCACTTATTTTTTCACTGAGTAAAGTAAGTAATTTTTCAGTATCTTTAATTCTTGCACCCATAGTTAAAAAACCATGAATTTGTCCATTAAAATTAACTATTTCAGAACTATTTCCTGCTCGAATTAAAGCCTGCCCATAGGCAATCCCTTCATCTTTTAAAGGATCGCAACCAGCTACCACAATTAAAGACTTTGGAAGACCTGAAAGGTTTTTATAAAGTATAGGAGCAGCTCTCCAATCCATTAATTGATTTTCATCTATATATTTTTCTTCAAACCAACTCATTAATTTTTTTGATAATATATATCCATCATATTTATCTTTTGAAGGATAATTTACACCCATGTGAGTTGAGGGATATACTAAGGCCTGAAAACTTATTAATGGTCCAGAATTAATCTTTGAATTTATACAACATACCGTAGCTATATTTCCCCCAGCGCTATCCCCACATAATGCGATTTTAGAGGAATCTATAGGTAATTTTAAAGGGTTCTTTTTTACCCAACTAATTGAGTTTATGGCGTCATTTATAGCAATTGGAAATCTAAATTCTGGTCCCATTCGATAATCAATTGCTATGACATCAAAATTACCTTGATTTGCTAATTGCCGGCAAACAACATCATGAGTGTCAAGATCACCAATTACCCAACCTCCTCCATGAAAAAATATTGTTACAGGTAGTATATCATGTTTATTATTATTTATTCCTCGATAAAATCTTGCTTTGATATTATCATTTTCCACTGGTATTTCTAAATCTTTGATTTCTAATACATCTGGAGCAGAAGGGGATAAAGCATTTCTCATTGCAAGGTATGACTCTCTTGCATCTATATGATTCATTTCATACATAGGTATTCTTTCTCCAGATTTTTCAGCTAATCTGATATCATTTATTATTTCTAAAGCATCTGGATGTAATTCTTTATCTTGCATTCTTTTTCCCCTAAATAATTTTTATTATTTCTAAATCATAAGTATTGTTCTTTAATAACTTTGGCATGTACGCAGAGTATTCTATTTCTTTATCATTTATCCCTATTATGACCCAGCATAAATTACTATCATATATTGAGTCTATATCTTTTTTAGAGGGTTTAGAATTTAATAAACTATTAGGGTGACTATGATAATGTCCTAATACAGATAATTTTGTATTCCTATATTTTTTTATAGCATTAATTATATCTTTTGGGTGAATTTCGAATGCATTCTTTGGATTATTAGCTATATTATTACTTTTTTTTATATCTACACATTGCATAGTATTATTTTCAATATAACCTATAATAAAGCCACAGCATTCATTTGGGTATTCATTTAAAGCATGCTGTTTAATATTATTTTTTACTTTTTTAGATATGTTAATATTAATCATTCTTTTTTTATTAAAATAGAATTTAATTCTAAACCAGTATCTAAATTTAATATTTTAATAATAAATTTATTCTCATCTTCAAATTTAATAATAATTTTACCATCATTAGTTGATACATTTTTCAATTCCATATTTGTAGGAGAAATTATTTCTATGGCTGAGTTTATTACTTTATCTTCATTGGGTTTTATTAATTTACTACCTCTTTGAATTATTGTAAAAACTAAAAATGAAGTACCTAATAATATTAAGACTCCCATAAATATTACTAAAAATTTTAGACCTCTCATAATATTTCACCTATATTCTTTATTATTTAACTGTTTTTTATATACTTAAGCTTTTTTTATGGATAATTCTACTAAAGTAATTGAATTTTTAGTTTCAGATGAGGAACAAGGTATCCGTGTTGATAAAGCTTTTGTAATTCATAATAAAAAATTAAGTAGATCATATTTTAAAAAGCTTATTTTAAATGGTAATTTGTTAATAAATAATAAGAAAAATATAGACCCATCTTATAAGTTAATAAAAGGAAGTATTGTAAGAATAATTTTACCAGAGTTAGAGGATGATGTCCCTATTCCTGAAGATATTCCTTTGGAGATTTTGTATGAAGATGAATACTTATTAATTATAAATAAGAAAGAAGGAATGGTAGTACATCCAGCTCCAGGTAACTATAAAGGTACATTAGTTAATGCCTTATTATATCATTGTAAAGGAAGTTTATCAGGTATTGGAGGAGTAAAAAGGCCTGGAATAGTTCATAGATTAGATAAGGATACTTCAGGTTTAATGATGGTCGCAAAAAATGATGAAGCGCATAGATACTTGTCTAGAGAGATATCGCTTAAAAATATAGAACGTAAATATAAAGCCATTGTTTGGGGTCAACCTAAACATAAAATAGGAGTGATAGAAACTAATATAGGTAGAAATCCCTATGATAGAAAAAAGATGTCTGTTGTTACCAATGGGGGAAGAACTGCAATTACTGAATATAAAATTTTGGATGCTTATAATTTTTCTTCATTAATAGAATGTAGTTTACAAACTGGAAGAACTCATCAAATAAGAGTACATTTAGCAAGTATAGGGTTACCAATCATAGGAGACCAATTATACTCGAAAGGCCATACAATTTCTAATAAAATGCCAGATAAAATAAAGAATTTTTCAAGACAAGCCTTACATTCATACAGTTTGAAATTATTACATCCATTTTCTAAAAAAGAATTAGTATTTATGTCAGATTTACCAGATGACATACAATCTCTTAAGGATTCAATTGAAGAATTTGTATAAATTAACTTGATATTTTCAGTAAAATAACCAATTTATTAATTATTATATACTTTATAAGGACCCATAAATGTCAAATATTACTTTACCTTCAATTTCAGCTGATGGAAGTTTAAAGAGATATTTATCTGAAATAGGACAATTTCCTATTCTTCAAAAAGATGAAGAATATACTCTTGCGAAAAATTGGTTAGAGCATGAAGATATAGATGCTGCCCACACTTTAGTTACTAGTCATTTAAGATTAGTGGCAAAAATAGCTATGGGTTATAGAGGTTATGGCTTGCCAATTTCAGATTTGATAAGTGAGGGAAATATTGGCTTGATGAAAGCTGTAAAACGTTTTGATCCAGATAAAGGTTTTCGCTTAGCAACTTATGCGTTACTTTGGATAAAGGCTTCAATTCAAGAATATATACTTCATTCATGGTCTTTAGTGAAAATAGGAACAACTTCTGCCCAAAAAAAATTATTCTTTAATTTGAGAAGAATAAAAAATGAATTAAAAGTTTTTGATGAAAAAGATTTGTCTCCTGAAACTGTAAAAAAAATATCACAAAAATTAGTTGTCGATGAAGAAGAAGTTATAAATATGAATAGGAGAATAGGAGGCGATTATTCTTTAAATGCCCCACGAGCAGTAGATTCTAGTGATGGAGATTGGCAAGAGGTATTAGTTGATGAAAAATCAGTGAATCAAGAAACCTATGTAGCTGAAAAGCAAGAATTAGAGAAAAGAAAATCTATGCTAGGTTCTGCATTATCATTATTATCCGATAGAGAAAGAAAAATTTTTACTTATAGAAGATTAACAGATGATCCAAAGACTTTAGAAGAATTAAGTAAAGAGTACAGTGTAAGCAGAGAAAGAATTAGACAAATAGAAGTCAAAGCTTTCGAAAAAGTTCAAGCTGCTGTAAAAAGTATAAGCAAATCAGAAAATAATTTAGCTATTGAAGATAAAAAAAAACTTATTTAAACGGATTAGTTAGTAAAATTGTATCATCTCTTTCTGGAGAGGTCGATACCATTGAAACAGGGCAATCAATAAGTTTTTCAATTCTCTTTATATATTTTTTTGCATTAGAAGGTAATTCAGAAAAAGTTTTGCATTTTTGAGTAGATTTTTGCCAACCCTTCAAAGTTTCATAAATAGGTTTAATTTTTTCCATATCTGTATAACTTTCTGGCACCGTATTAATAATTTTATTATTTATTTTATATCCTACACAAATTTTTATTTCTTTGAAAGTGTCAAGCACATCAAGTTTAGTTAGAGCTATCCCGTTTATACCCGATAGTTTAACTGTATAATTTACTATTACTGCATCAAACCAACCACAGCGTCTTTTACGACCTGTTACTACTCCAAATTCATGACCTATTTGCCCCAATAATTGTCCAGTTTTATTATTTAATTCTGAGGGAAAAGGACCATTACCTACTCTTGTAGTATAGGCTTTAGTAATGCCTAAAACATTATTAATTAGAGAAGGTCCTATTCCAGAGCCAGATGCAGATTGAGAAGATACCGTATTAGATGAAGTAACAAAAGGGTATGTTCCATGATCAATATCTAACATAGAGCCTTGGGCTCCCTCAAATAAAATGTTTTTGTTTTTTTTATCAGCTGAGATAATTAATTCCATTGTATTAAATACAAAAGGTTTTAAAAATAAAGAAAATTTATCCAGCATTTTATTTATTTTTGCCTTACTTATAGGTTTTTTATTTAGTCCTTTTAGAATTATATTATGATGGGTTAAAGCAGTTTTTAGTTGTTTTTCTCTACTTTCTTTATTAAATAGATCGCAAACTCTTATAGCTCTTCTACCCACTTTATCTTCATACGCAGGTCCTATGCCACGTCCTGTGGTACCTATTTTATTATTTCCTTTTGCATTCTCTCTTAATAAGTCTAATTCTTGATGGTAAGGTAATATTAAGTTTGCCTTATTAGATATTTTAAGTAATCTAGGTGTAATTTTTAGTCCTTGATTTTCTATTTTTTTTATTTCATCTATTAATGCATAAGGGTCTATAACCACACCATTACCAATGATAGAGGTTTTTTTTCTTATTATTCCAGAAGGAAGTAAACTTAGTTTATATACTTTTTTATTTAAAACTATTGTGTGGCCTGCATTGTGTCCTCCTTGAAATCTAGCAACAATGTCAGCCCTTTCTGAAAGCCAATCTACTATTTTCCCTTTACCTTCATCACCCCATTGAGTGCCTACTACTGTAACATTTGTCATGTGATCCTCAGCATATTATATTTTTTTAACTTCGTTACCTTTTAAAATATATGAACATTTATATTGTTTAGCTTCTTTTATGATATTTGCCTTTTTATTATGGCTTACTATAGTAATCCATCCATTTTTTCTTAATTTAGGAAGGCTATTACTATCATGTTTATATGGAATGAGAATTCGTTTTTGCTCATCTTTAAAATGAGTAGCTCTTAAAAGTCCATCAAATAATATAGAAAGTCCCATTCCAGTTTCTTTTTTTCCGTTTAATTCAATATTATACTCTCCACCAAAACCTAATTCTCTTTTAATATTAGAGGAAAAGATAGCAAATCCTATACCAGAATAATAATTAAAGCCTCTATTTTCAATTGGATCAATTGTAATATTTACATTGGGGTGAAGTTTTTTTATTTTAGCACATATTAAGGAGATCTCTTTAATGAGTTTTTTAGCTTTAGGAGGTAGCTTTATTTTATATAAATTATTTAATGCTCTTTCATTTTCTCCTGCCGCGTCAGCTATTCTTGAGAGTAATTTTCCACAATTAGGTATTTTTTCTATCCTACTAATATTTTTAACTTTTAAATATGATACAGCTGATTTAATTTCTTGTTCACTTAATTTAGCATTTTCTAGAATTAAATTTGTTAAATTAGGCATTGTAATATCTATAATTAAATTTGATAAGTTTATTTCTGCTAATGCTTGAATACCTGTTGAAATTACTTCAACTGCTCCAGAAATATTAGGAGCACCGTATAATTCAATTCCTGCTTGTTTAATCTGTCTTTCAGGGTGAAGTTGGGTACCTTTAGGGCGTAAAACATCGCCTATATACGATAATCTTAAAATTTGATCTTTTGCTAATAATTTTTTTGAAGCAATTCTAGCTATTTGCGGAGTTATATCATTTCTTATATACATAGGTTTATTTGAAATGGGGTCAATTACTCTAAATATATTTTGTTTATTTGTAGTATCTAAATATAAGGTATAATTTTCTTCAAATTCAATCATGGGGGGACTAACTTTATCATATCCATTTAATTTAAATATATTCATTAAACTTTGAGATAAAAAAGTCTCTTGAAAAGATTTATCTTCTAGAAGATCATTAATTCCTCTAGGAAGCAATGCAGTTTTGATATCTTTATTTTTCATATTATTATTATAATTTCCATTTATTAAGATATTAAGTCTAAATAATATTTTTTGCAAAATTAAGTGGTTTTACACTCTTTACTTGAGGAATATTATTTAATTCTTTTATTAGTTCAGAAGAAACTGCTTCATCAATCTCAATCAATGCTATAGCATCGCCTCCAATTTTTGTTCTACCTAAATGAAATGTTGCAATATTAATTTTTGCATTTGATAAAATAGATCCAAGAGAGCCAATAAACCCTGGCTTATCTTCATTTGTAATAAATAGCATATTAGGTCCTAGTTCTGCTTCAATTCTTGTATTCATAACTTCTACTATTCTTGGTTGATTTCCATATAATGTGCCTTTGACATTTCTTGTTCTTCTTTCTGTCTCCACAGTAAGGGTTACATCTGTTATGTAATCTCCTGTTTTTTCATGTTTAGAAGAACTTATATTCATATTTCTATTTTTGGCAATTACTGGAGCGTTTACTACATTTACGGCTTCCATACTGTGAGATAATAAACCAGCAACTA
The DNA here is from genome assembly GCA_002937655.1 of Alphaproteobacteria bacterium MarineAlpha9_Bin3. GTDB lineage: Bacteria > Pseudomonadota > Alphaproteobacteria > TMED109 > TMED109 > TMED109. The sequence goes on from PTKH01000003.1 coordinate 45,187, forward strand.
ATACGCTAATTAGAGGCTCAGTATTTAATAATGCTGCTTGACCACCAAATTCTATTTTTATATTTTTAATACTCGTTTCTGTTATCTGACCAGAAAGTTTACCAATTTGTTCACATAATTTAATGTAAGGCTTAAGCTTTGGAGCATCTTCAGCAGAAATAGAAGGTATATTTAGCGCGTTTGTTATTGAACCATTCGTTAGATAATTAGACATTTGTTCTGCAACTTGTATGGCTACATTCTCTTGAGCTTCTTCAGTAGAAGCACCTAAATGAGGTGTTACTACCATTTTTTCTAATCCAAATAAAACATTATTTTTAGCTGGTTCTTCGCTAAATACATCAAATGCTGCACCACCAACTTTACCAGATTCTATTGCATTAGCAAGGTCTTCTTCATTTACTAATCCTCCTCGAGCACAATTAATAATTTTAACCCCTTCTTTCATTTTTTTTATTGATGAAGAATTTATTATTTCTTTTGTTGTTTTTGTTAAGGGGACATGAAGAGTAATAAAATCAGAAACTTTTAAAAGTTCGTCAAGTTCTACTTTTTCAACTGCTATTTCTCTAGCTCTTTCTTCAGTCAAATAAGGATCATATACCTTTATATGCATTTTTAAACCTCTAGCTCTATCTGCAACTATAGATCCTATATTTCCACATCCAATCATACCAAGTATTTTAGAATATACCTCAGTTCCTGTATATTTAGATTTTTCCCATTTACCTTGGTGGGTAGAAGTATTTGCATTTGGAATATTTCTTGCAAGTGACAGCATAAGCGCAATAGTATGTTCTGCAGTGGTAATTGAATTACCAAATGGTGTATTCATTACTATAGTACCATTTTCTGTAGCGGCCTCAATATTAACATTATCTACACCTATACCTGCTCTGCCTATTACTTTTAAATTTGATGCATTTTTAAGTATTTCTTTTGTAACTTTTGTATTAGATCTAATAGCAAGGCCGTCATAATCATTTATAGTATTAGATAATTCTTCTGGAGATAAAGATGTATTAGTAGTTACTTCGATATTATTTTTTTTAAATATTTCTTCTGCTTTTCTACTTAATTTATCTGAAATTAAAACTTTAGCCATATGGTATCTCCATTTTAAAAAATTATTTTTCTAAATATTCCCAAGCCCAATCTAGCCAAGGCAATAATAGTTCAATATTTGAGGTCTCTACTGTTCCACCACCCCAAATTCTGATTCCTGGAGGAGCTGATGGGTAATGATTAATATCGTAAGCTGCTTTTTTATCTTCTAATAATGAAAAGAATTTTTTTAGAATATCTTTTTTCTTATCTTTATCTAATTTTAAAAACCATGGATCTATTATTTTCAAACAAATAGAAGTAGATGATCTTATATCTTTATTTTGAGCTAAAAATTCTATCCAGTCAGTTTTAGTTTCCCATTTTTCAATTGTTTGTAAATTCGACAAACTTCTTTTTATCATTGAATTTGCACCTCCAATACTTTTTACCCATTGTAATGAATGGATTGCATCTTCTATACAAAGCATAGAAGGGGTGTTAATAGTACTTCCATTAAAAATTTTTCTTTGAAAAACACCTTTGTTAGCAAGTCTAAATAATTTAGGAATAGGCCAAGAAGGTATAAAATTTTCCAAACGTTCTACAGCTCTCGGAGAAAGAACAAGTATACCGTGTTGAGCTTCTCCTCCTAAAACTTTTTGCCAAGAAAAAGTAGTAGCGTCTAGTTTATCCCATGGAAGATCCATTGCAAGAACTGCAGATGTTGCGTCACATAAAGTTAAACCAGATCTATTACTATCAATCCAGTCGCCGTTTGGAACTTTTACTCCTGCAGTAGTTCCATTCCAGGTAAAAATAACATCTCTATTAAAATCAACTGCATCTAAGTCAGGTAAGAAACCATAATCTGCTTCAATTAATTTTGTATCTTTAATTTTTAACTGATCAATCACATCTGTCACCCAATCTCTACCGAAAGAATCCCATGCTAATATATTCACCCCGTTTTTTCCAAGTAATGTCCACATTGCCATTTCAAATGCTCCGGTATCAGATCCACCAATAATGGCAACGTGATAATTTTCTGGAATATTTAAAATGGATTTTGTCATTTCAATTAATTTTTGAATTCTTTTAACACTTACAGGGGCTCTATGCGATCTTCCGAGTAAGGCTCCATTAAGGAAAGAAGATTCCCAATTAGGAATCTTTGCGCATGGGCCTGAAGAGAATTTAGGATTATCGGGTAATTTTAGGGAATTCATATTATATATCCATTTATTAGAATTAATTTATAAGCAATGTATTATGGTGTAACTAGTTGTCAATCTTAATATTTTTATTTTTTTATACTTTAATTAAATGATTTAATGGGCCATTACCTTTACCTATATCAGGAGCATTTAGTATTGATTTATAAACATATAAATGTGCTCTTTGCACAGCTTTTTTAAGTGTTAGCTTTTGTCCTAAACCACATGCTATTGCACTTGATAAAGTACAACCAGTTCCATGAGAATTTTTAGTAATAATTTTTTTATTTTTAAAGTATTTTATTTTATTTTTAGTTATTAAAATGTCTGTAAGTTGTAAACTATTAAGGTGACCACCTTTCATTAGAACATTATCGATGCCCATATCTATAATAGATTTACCAACGGTTTCTAAATCTGAAGTATTATTTATTTTTGAACCTGTAATTACTTCTGCTTCAGGAATATTAGGGGTGATGATAGTACATAAGGGCAATAATTTATTTATTAGGGCTTTTTCTGCCCCAGTATCTAATAATTTATGACCACCTTTTGCCACCATTACTGGGTCTAGAACAATAGGAATATTTTTATTTGTATTAGAGAGTAATTTAACTATACAATTTATTATTTCTTCATTTGATAGCATTCCTATTTTTATAGCATCTGCCCCTATATCTTCTAATATAGCAATAACTTGTTTTTCAATCATATCTACTGAAATATTTAAAATACCTTTTACTCCTAAAGTATTTTGGGCAGTAATGGCAGTAATAGCACTAGTTGCATACCCCCCTAAAGATGAAATAGTTTTAATGTCCCCCTGAATGCCTGCTCCTCCTCCTGAATCAGACCCTGCGATAGTTAGTATTTTTGCTAATTGATTATTCATTAATATAGTTTTTTATTTCTGTTTTTAAATTTTTAAGTGTTTTATTTAATAAAGTTTTATTTTTACATTCTCCCATTATTCTAAGTTTACTCTCTGTACCTGACGCTCTTATAATTATTTTACCTTCTTGACCAAGTTGATCTTCAGCAATCTTAATTTTTTCTGAAATAAAAGGGTCGTTGTTTTTATATCTATAATAATTATAGTTATAAGAAATACTTTCAACGGATTGTGGCATTAATGAAAATAAATTTATTAATTTTGAAACTTTAATATTTTTTTCTACCATTGAAGCAATTACTTGAAGTGACGCAACTAATCCGTCTCCTGTACTTCCATATTCACCAAGAATAATATGGCCCGATTGCTCTCCACCAATATTACAATTATTTTCTCTCATTTTTTCTACAACATATCTATCCCCAACATCTGCTCTAATTAGGTCTATATTTAAGTTATTTAAGAAATTTTCTAGACCTTTATTTGTCATTTTTGTGCCTACAATTGATTGTCCTTTTAGAAGTCCTTGATCTATGTATCTTTTAGTTATAAGGCCTATTATTTGATCTCCATGAATAAAATTACCTTTTTCATCACAAAGTACACACCGATCAGCATCTCCATCAAGTGCTATGCCTATATCAGCTTTATGTTTTTTTACCATTTTAGACATTAGATGTGGATAAGTAGATCCACATTTATCATTAATATTTGTGCCATCTGGGCTACATCCGATAGAAATAACTTCTGCTCCTAATTCCCATAATACTCTAGGAGCCACTTGATAGGCTGCTCCATTAGCACAATCAATTACTATTCTCATATTTTTTAAAGAAATTTTATCTGGAAAGGTTGATTTTACAAATTCTAAATATCTTCCAGCGGCATCTTCTATTCTTTTTGCTCTCCCAAGTTTAGAGGAATCTACTAGATTGCTTTTATGATTTTTCTCCATTAAGGATTCTATTATTAATTCACTTTTATCACTTAATTTTTCTCCATTAGGGTCAAATAATTTTATGCCGTTATCTTCATATGAGTTATGGGAAGCAGAAATCATTACTCCTACATCACATCTCATAGACCTAGTTAACATAGAAATTGCTGGAGTAGGCATTGGTCCCACTAGAAATACATTCATTCCCATTGAGATAAAACCAGCGGTTAATGAGGGCTCTATTAAATATCCTGATAGCCTTGTATCTTTTCCAATTACAACATTATGCTTATGTTTGCCTCTTGTAAAATATTCGCCAGCGGCCATACCTACTTTTAAAGCGGTCTCTCCTGTCATTGGATAAGTATTTGCTCTACCTCGAATCCCATCAGTACCGAAATATTTTCTTTTCTTAGTTCTAGAGTTATTTATTTTTTTTTTCATATTTTTATCAATTATAGTTTAGCTTTTCCCAAATAGAGATAGCTTGTTTAGTTTCCTTTACATCGTGAACTCTTAAAAATTTTACACCCTTTTCAATAGAAGCTATAGCAAGAGATATCGAACCAGGCAATCTTTCTGCAACATTTGTATTTGTAATTCTTCCTATCATAGATTTTCTTGAGGCTCCTATTAATATATGTGATTTTAAGTAATGAAATAGTGCAAGATCTTTGAAAATTTTTAAATTATGTTTATCATTCTTACCAAAACCAATTCCTGGGTCAATTAAAATATTTTCTTCTTTAATACCTTTTTCAAGGGCATAATCTTTTTTTTTTTTTAAATAATGTAATATTTCATATGAGACGTTTTTATACTTAGGTTTTTTTTGCATATTATTTGGTTGTCCCTTCATATGCATAATAATTAAACCAACTTTATTTTTAGCTATAATGCTAGCTGCTTTTTTATCTGATAGTGCTGAAACATCATTGATAATTTTTACGCCTGCATCTATAGCTAATTGCATTGTGGATGCATTTCTAGTATCGCAAGACATTGGTATATTATATTTAGAAAGTTCTTTAATAATAGGAATTATTCTTGTTTGTTCTTCTAAATCGCTAATTCTCTCTGCTCCAGGTCTTGTAGACTCTCCGCCAATATCTATTATACTCGCTCCTTCTTCATACATTTTAATAGCTTTATTAATTGCTTTTTTAATAGAGACAACTTCTGTACTATTATTGGAGAAGCTATCAGGTGAAATATTTAAAATACCCATAACGTGGATATTTTTAGTATTTAAGCCCATGAAATTTTTTTTATTATAATTATATTTTTTTAATACCTCTAAAATTTTGTTTTTATTAAAGTGTGGATTGATCCAACCATCTTTGTTCTGAACAGAGTATAGATAGTGTTCGTCTTGAAAACTTTTATATCTTGATTCTATATTAAAATTTAAGAAAGCTACATCACTAGATAATGACATAGCTTTTTTATTTTTTACGAGAAACTTGGCATATTTTCCATAAACAAAGTTTCTAGGTATGAGAATAACATCATCCACAATAGAATAGTTAAATATTATGTTTCATTAGGACGTGGGTTTTTCATATTATCTTTTTTTATAGCATTTTCACTATTAGAATCTACAGATGTAGTATCTGTATTTGTATTCGTTTTGTCTAATTTCTTTCCTTTAAGTAAATTATCTACATCTTCAGCTGATAGTGTTTCATATTCTAAAAGACCCTTTGCAATTATATGGAGCTCATCGATGTTATTAGTCAGTATTTTATGTGAAGTTTTTTCTCCCTCTTCTACTAACCTTCTAACTTCTTCATCAATTAATTTCGCGGTGCCATCAGATATATTTCTTTGTTGAGCAACAGAATGACCTAAAAATACTTCTTCCTGATTAGTTTCGTATCTTAGTGGTCCCAACTTATCTGAAAAACCAAATTCCATTACCATTCTTCTAGCTAAATTTGTGGCTTGTTGTATATCATTTCCAGCCCCTGTAGTAATATTTTTCTTACCATAAATTAGCTCTTCTGCTACTCTTCCTCCAAACATAGATGCTATTAAAGCTTCTAATTCTGTTCTTGTTTGAGATAGTTTATCTCTTTCCGGTAGCCACATAGTTACCCCTAATGCTCTTCCTCTAGGTATTATTGTAACTTTGTGAAGAGGTTCATGTCCTTCAACCTTTAACATTACTAATGCGTGTCCAGCTTCATGATAAGCTGTCATTCTTTTTTCATCTTCAGTCATAACCATTGAGCGTCTTTCAGCACCCATCATGACTTTGTCTTTTGCTTGTTCAAGTTCAATCATACCTACAGTAAGCTTACTCTTTCTTGCAGCTAGGAGTGCAGCTTCATTAATTAAGTTTGCTAGATCTGCTCCTGAGAATCCAGGAGTTCCTCTTGCAATAATTCTAGGATCAACATTCTTAGCAACAGATATTTTTTTCATATGTACTTTTAATATCTTCTCCCTACCAAGAATATCGGGGTTAGGAACAACAACTTGTCTATCAAATCTTCCTGGCCTTAATAAGGCAGGATCTAGCACGTCCGGTCTATTTGTGGCAGCTATTAAGATTACCCCTTCATTTGTTTCAAAGCCGTCCATTTCAACTAAAAGCTGATTTAAAGTTTGTTCTCTTTCATCATTTCCTCCTCCTAGTCCAGCTCCTCTATGTCTTCCAACTGCATCTATTTCATCAATAAAAATTATACAAGGAGCACTTTTTTTACCTTGTTCGAACATATCTCTTACTCTACTTGCACCTACTCCAACGAACATCTCAACAAAATCCGAACCAGAAATTGTAAAAAATGGAACGTTTGCTTCTCCAGCTACAGCTCTAGCTAGGAGAGTTTTTCCTGTTCCTGGCGGACCAACTAAAAGGACTCCTTTCGGAATTTTGCCACCTAACTTTTGAAATTTTTGTGGATTTTTCAAAAATTCAATTATTTCTTCAAGTTCATCTTTTGCCTCATCTACGCCTGCTACATCTTCAAAGGTTACTCTACCTTGCTTTTCAGTTAGTAATCTGGCTTTAGACTTACCAAAGCCCATTGCGCCACCTTTACCACCTTGCATTTGTCGCATAAAAAATATCCATACACCAATAAATAAAAGCATAGGTAACCAATTTAGGAGCATACCTAAAATTGGAGAAACTCTTTCATCTAGAGGTGCTGCTGTAACTTTCACCCCACTTTCTGTTAATTTGGTTATTAATGCAGGGTCATCTGGGGCATAAGTGGTGAATTCTTCACCAGATTGAAAATGGCCTATTATATTTTTTTCCTGTATTATCACATCATTTACGTTATTAAGTTTAACCTGAGCAAGAAATTCAGAATAAGGAAGCGATACTTGTCGGTTTTGGGTATTATTGTCTTGAAATAAATTAAAAATAGCTAGTAAGAAAATTACTATAATAGCCCATGCAGCCAAATTTTTTCCCATTTTATTCAAATTTTTTCTCCAAGTTTAAATATATCAATATTTTTATATTTTTTAAATAAATTCTGCTCAATATGAGTTATCTTAATATTATTTTTCCAAAAATCACTCTTCCAATATAATAAATGGGGTACAGACACTATTTGTTCAAGTACTCTTATAGCAGGAATAGTTTTAATAGCATTTAGATTTATACTAGGTTTTTCTATTTTATTCAATTTAATCATAGCTAGATAGTCCTTTTCTCCAAGTGGGCCAATCGTTATATGCTTTCTTTTTGTATTATTTAACACTAAAAATCTTCTGTCCCATAATGTGAAAGGTTTAATTATTTTTTTTACATCTATAAATCTGTCTAACTGTCTTGATAAAATAATATTATTATTTTTAATTTTTATATAAGCCCCTCCAATAGTTGAAATTTTATCATTTTCATTACTAATATTTTTAATTAAATTAAAAAGTACTGAGCTCCTTCTAGGATACTTTTTACCTCCTATGATTTTAATTAAATAATTTAACACTCTTATCTGAAGATGTTCAGGAAGTGTATTAAACTTATATAACTTCATTTTACAAATACCAACTTCACTAAATTCAATATCATTACATATATATTTATATAGTAAAGTATTGATGCTAATACTTAATTTTTTGAAAAGTAAAATTGCTTTTTTAAAATCATCAAACATACTACCATTTACGAGTAATTTTCTAGTTTTAGATCTTAAATATTTTAAGTCTGAGTTTGATGGGTCTTCTATCCATTTTATTTTATTAATTTTACAAATTTCAATTAAAGTATTTTTTTCATATCTGAGTAGAGGTCTGACTAACTCTAGAGAACCTGATTCAGTTAGTATTCTAGAAAATTCTCTCATACATACTAATCCTTCTAATCCACTTTTGGCCTCCAACCTTATTACAAAAGTTTCAACTTGATCGTTAGCATGGTGACCTAAAAACATATATTTACATTTATGTTTTATGCAAGCGTCGCTAAAAAGATTATATCTCATTATCCTAGCAGTTTCCTGAATCTTTGTTTTTGGTTTTTTTTCAGACCATAGTAAAGAATGATGTTCTATATTTTGTTTCTTCATCATATATTTTACATATTTAGTTTCTTCAGATGATTCTTTTCTTAATTGATGGTCTAATGTAAATGCAATAACATTATAATTATATTTTTTGCTATATTTTTTAGCTAAAAAAGCTAATGCCAAACTATCGCTTCCTCCAGATACTCCTAGAGCAATATTTTGATCTTTAAATTTTTCTTTATACTTATTAATAAAGAATTCAAAATTTATTGTTAATTTTTTATTATTCACTAACTATTTACAATCAAGCTTTGCCTTATAAGTATTAACTCTGTTTGAAATACTCAAAGGAAGTTCTGTGAATTCTTTATTAAGTTTTGCAAATGTGGAACATGCTTCTTTAGATTTATTAAGAGCAAAAAGTGAAATTCCTAGTTTAAGTAATTGTGCAGAAGCTTTGGAACCTTTAGGAAATTTTTTATAGCCTGCAGCAAAATTTTGTGCCGCTTGAATATAATTTTTTCTTACATAAAAAGTTTCACCCAACCAATAATAGGCATTACTAGCTAGATTATGGTCGGTAAAGTCACTAATAAATTTTATAAATGCTATTTCAGCAGCTTCGTAATTTCCTTTTGAAAGCATATTATATGCTCTCTGATAGATTTCTTCGGGTTTTTTATTAGGAGTTATTATAGAAATATTTTTAGATTCATCTATATTTTCTGTTTTTTGTCCAACAAGTAGCTCTGATGATTGATCGTTAATAGTTTCTTTTATTATCTCATCATTTCCATTTGTAGGATCTATTTTAGCTAATACCTTTACAGTAGAATCATCAGCTTTCTCAGCGTTGCTCATACCTGGATAGACTGGATATTCCATAACCTCATTATCAGCCTCGTCTTTTTTATTAATTGTGTCATTTATAGCTGGCTCTTTTAAGCTCTCTATTTTTGCAAGTAAATTTATATTTTGTTTGTTTAGTTGTTTAATTTGCTCCTTTAAATAATCAAGTTCTTCCATAAATCCTTCAATAGATCTGGTCTTTTCCTCAAGTTCTAAAAGCCTTCGCTCATGATCAGCTTCTGATTTATAATTATTATTTTCTCTTTGAATTTCTTTTGATGAATTTACTTCTTTACCTTGGTAAACTTTTCTTTCTAAATCATTAATTTTAGTATTTAGTCCTTCTATTCTGTTTAAAATTCTTTCATTAATATTTGTTATGACTTCAGTATTACTTTGCGCGTAGGGTTTATTTATAAAGATAAACACTAAAGTTAAAAAGCTTAAAGCCGAATAAACAATCTTAAAATTCATTATTATTTATATCTCTAATTATTATTTATAAACGTAATAGCTGTTCTATTTTGAGTCCATGCAGTTTCGTCATGACCTTCGACAGAAGGTTTTTCTTTTCCATAAGAAATTACAGATATCCTGTTTGAACTTATACCAAGAGATATGAGATAATTTTTTGCAGCTGATGCTCTTCTTTCTCCTAAAGCTAAATTATATTCTCTTGTACCTCTTTCATCACAATGGCCAGTAACTGTAATCGAGAGATCAGGATTTCGAATTAAAAATTGATATTGTTGTTGAAGAGTAGCTGCACTTTCATCTGTGATGGTGGATTCATCATAACCAAAGAAAATTCTATCTCCAACCTCTATTAATTCAGAAGCTAGTTTTTCTTCCACAGTAAGCTCTACTTCCTCTATTTCTATTGCTTGGGCTATATTATCAGTAATTTCAATTTCTTCCGTTAAAGTATCATTTTGCTCTGTATTGCCTCCCTCAGCGTCAAGCAATAAACTTTCTTGATCTTTATTTGTACATGAAATAAAGGTTAATAAAAGTATACTAATAATAAAAATTTTAAAATACTCTAACATTGAGGCTCCTTTTATATTTTATCTTTTTTTATTTTACTATAATATATATTCTAAATATTATATACAGAATATTTATTTTAGTAATTTAATTTACATTTTTAGGGCTCCAGGCAGGATCTGAAGCATCTTCTGGTGTATCAAGTTCTCTTTCTCTATATCCAGTAATATCAATTACAAATAATCTAGTTCTCATACTTCCGTTATTTTGAGGAATTTGTCTAAAGAAACTAAGCACCCTTCCTCCAGGAGCCCATGTAGGTCCTTCTGTTAAATAACCTTCTGCAATTAATCTTTCTTCTGATCCATCTGGTCTCATTAGACCGATAAAGAACCTTCCTCTAGTAAATTTAGTAAATGCAATATAATCACCTCTTGGAGACCAAACAGGAGTTGCATAACTACCTCTTCCAAAACTTATTCTTTTAGGTTTTTCACCGCTTCTTTTCATAATATAGAGATGCTGTCCACCAGATCTATCAGAATTAAACACTATATTTTTTCCATCTGGTGAAAAAGAAGGAGAAGTGTCAATAGATCTTCCCTTCGTTAGTTGCCTAGTTTTTCTAGTATTAAGATTCATCATATAAATATTAGTAGAACCATTTTCTGCAAGAGACATTATCAAATCTTCTCCATCTGGAGAGAATCTTGGTGCGAAAGACATGCCGGGGAACTGGCCTAAAATTTCAATTTTACCATTTGATAAATTATACAAATAAACACTGGGTTTCAGACCTGCTTTAACACCACTATAAGAAAAAAACGTAATAAGTTGTTGATTAGGAGAAAATCTTGGCGTCAAAACTAATGATTTACCATCAGTTAGATATTTATGATTACCTCCATCTTGATCCATAATTGCAAGTCTTTTTATTTTATTCTTTTGACTTCCTGATTCTGAAACATAAACTATTCTAGTATCAAAATAGCCTTCTTCTCCCGTTAATCTCTCATAAATTTTATCTGATATGATGTGAGAAATCCGTCTCCAAGATTTTGTCTTTGAGGAGAGAGAAAGTCCAAACATTCTTTTTTCTCCATATACATCCCATAATTCTATGCTTACAGAAATTTTATCATTATTCTTTTTTGAAATTTTTCCTGAAATAAGAGCTTGTGCATCTATAATTCTCCAATCCCTATACTTGGGAGGATTTAATAATTGTTCAGGACTTTGCATATAGGCATTTCTATCTAATAATTTGAATAAACCTGAGTTTATTAAATTGTTAGCAATTAGATTTGGAATATTTTTGTGCAAATTTAATTTTTTTATATTTTCATCTGATGCAAAATAAGATATAGCGATAGGCATGGCTTGAATATTACCACCCATTATATCTATTTGAAGTGGCCTGTCAGCGGATTTAGAAATATTTGTAAAAGAGATTAGAGTAATAGAAAATATGATATAAAAATAAATATTAAATTTTAAAATATATTTTAACATTCTATCCCTCATAGTCTTCTATAATATGTATATTATTTATGTTTGATATGGTGTAAAGCTAATATCTATTATTTTCCATATATTATATTCTTTTTCCGGCAGTTTAGAAAATTTACCTAATTTTTTTATAGCACGTTGTGCTGCTTCAACATATGGCAAATATGTTGGATCTTGTTGAGCACGTTTTAATGATTTTTTATTTACGATAGTTTTATTGATTTTTCCATCTGGACTCAAGTAAATTCTTAATTGTACAGTTATATCATTCAAAACTTTTAAATCAGGAGCAGGCGGGAGTGAGTAATTTTCTTTAATTTGTTTATATATTTTTTCTGTAATAGATTTTTTTATATTTCTTATTTCTTCTCCTGATTTTTTAATTTCTTTTTTAGGCTTATTAGTATTTTGTTTTTGTGGTTGTATAGGTTTTTCCTCATATTTGGCCAAATTTTTTAACATATCATCAAAAACCTCTTCTTCATCGTTAGTTTTTGTATTATCAATTCTTTTTTTTATTTCTTTTTCTTTAATTTTTATTTCCGGTTTTTTTTGAGGAGGCTTAGGTTTTAAAGTTATTTTTTTATTTTCAATATTTTTTTTCTTTATTGTTGGTTTTTTTTTAGGAGGTTGCGGTTTAAATTTAACTATTTCTTTTTCTTTAGTTTTATTTATAGTTTTTTTTACTATTTCTTTTTCTATAATTTTATTTTTATCCACTTCTTCATTTACAATTTCAATTGATATAAAATCAATTTCTTTAGTTTTAATTTCAGGTAATGTTAAAGAGATAAGAACAAAAACTAGTAAGTGAATAGTAAGCGATGAGTAAAAAGCTTTTTTCAATTTTTATTTCTCAATTTTTTGTTTTGTTAACAATGCAACTTTATTATAACCTGCATTTTTAATTAGGCTCATTAATTCCATTACTTCACCATAGGGTAAAATTTCATCAGCTCTGATAAATATTCTTGATTCTTTATTTAAATTAGCAATCGCATTTAATTTAATTTTTAATGTTTCCGCCTTAACTATACTGTCTCCTATAAAAATTTCCTTATTTTTATTCATAGTTATTGTTAAGGGTTCATCTTGACCTGGCAGAGCGTCAGATTCTGTAGTAGGTAAATTTACTGACACTCCAGAAGTAAGTAAAGGAGCTGTTATCATAAATATTATTAATAAAACAAGCATGACATCTACTAAAGGAGTAACGTTTATTTCTGACATTGGTTTATTTTGAAACGAACGGTTTTTTTTATTTTCTACATTCATTTTTCTGTATTCTGCTCTGATAAATGTCGTGATAGTAATGCCTCAAACTCACTTGCAAAATTTTGAAGCCTCAATGCATAAGTATTTAGGTTATTAGATAATTTATTATAGGCAATTACTGCCGGTATTGCTGCTACAAGACCTAATGCAGTAGCCAATAATGCTTCAGCTATCCCAGGAGCCACTACTGCTAGAGAAGTATCTTTACTGACAGCAATAGATTGAAAGCTATTCATAATTCCCCAGACAGTTCCAAACAACCCTATGAAAGGAGCTGTTGAACCAACTGTGGCTAAAAAGCCAATATTTTTTTCTATATTTTCTAATTCTCTTGTTACAGCAACACTCATGACTTGGTGGATTCTTTCTTGTAAACCTGCTTGAATATTCTGGTTTGATATAGAATTATTTTTATTTGCTCTAGTCCACTCATACATTCCTGCAACAAAAACTACAGATAGGGGGTGATGAGGATTTTGTTCTTCTTGTTTATACAATTCCTCTAATGACTCACCTGACCAGAATGCATTTTCGAAGATTTCAGCTTCTCTTTTAAGGGATAGAAATCTTTTAGTTTTTTCAATAATTATTGACCAAGACCAAATGCTAGCTATGAGTAAAATAAGCATAACAATTTTAACTATCACATCAGCTTGTAATACAAGACCCCAAAATGATACATCTAGTGGTGCATTAGATATGAGCTCATTTTCCATATACTACTCCTTAATAATTTATACAGTATTTAATGAATTAAGTATATATTTAGGTATACGGCTAGGTTTTCCTATTTGATTTACAGATCCTAACGTAATATCAATTTTTGCCAATAACTTTTTCTTTTTATATATACTTTGTTCCATTATAATTTTAGCAGAAGATATTTTTATAATTAAGCTTTTTACATTAAGTAGTTCATCTAATTTTGCTGAGTGATAATACTCTATAAACAAATTTTTTACTACGAATTGAATATTATAATCATTTTTTAATTTTTCCTGCTCAATTTTATATTTTCTTAACATTTCTGTTCTTGATCTTTCTGCAAATTTTAAATAATTCGCATGATAAACAACGCCTCCAGAATCTGTATCTTCATAGTAAACTCTAATATTATTTTCATATTTTAATATTGATATTTTATTTATTTTTTGTGGCATTTTTATTATTTTTTATCAGATTTTCTAGTGCTATTTTAGTTGCTACTCTACCTCTCGGAGTTTTTTGAAGAAATCCTTTTTGGATTAAGTAAGGTTCTATTACATCCTCAATAGAATCTTTCTGTTCTCCCATTTGGGCTGCTAGTGTCTCTAAACCTACCGGCCCTCCATTATGATCATTAATGAGATGATTTAAATAACTTTGATCCATTTGATCAAGACCATTTTTATCCACACCTAATTGAAGTAAGGCATCATTTGCTACATCTTTTTTTACTTCTATTTTTTCTGTGTCTAGAGATGTTATTATATCTCTTAATCTTCTTACTAGTCTACTTGCTACTCGAGGAGTTCCTCTTGATCTCTGTGCAATTTCTAATGCTGCTTCGTCATCTATTTTAATACCAAGAAGCTTAGCTGATCTTAAAACAATATCTTTCATATCATCATTTTCATAAAACTCTAATCTAGCAGGTATCCCAAAACGATCTCTTAATGGGTTTGATAATAAGCCTGCTCTTGTTGTAGCCCCTATTAGTGTGAAGGGTTGCAAATCTATCTTTACTGATCTTGCGGAAGGCCCTTCTCCTATCATAATATCTAGATGTAGATCTTCCATGGCTGGGTAAAGTATTTCTTCAACTGTATTATTCAATCTGTGAATTTCATCTATAAATAAAATATCATTAGACTCTAAGCTTGTTAATAAGGCCGCTAAATCACCAGGTCTTTGAATAATAGGACCAGAGGTTGATCTAAATCCAACATTTAATTCATTCGAAATTATTTTTGCTAGTGTTGTTTTTCCTAATCCAGGAGGACCATAGAGCAATACATGATCTAAAGCTTCTTTTCTTTTCTGTGTGGCTTGCATAAATATATTTAAATTATCACATAAAGTTTTTTGGCCTATAAATTCATTTAACTTTTCAGGCCTTAAACTAATATCTTTTTGATCTCTGTCAGTATTGGAAACAGGACTATTATTTTTATTATTTTCTAAAGTCATTTTCGTTTTTCTGAAATAAGTTTTAATGCTATTTGTAACATATCTTCTACTTTCTTATTTTTATCTTCATTAGTTAATTTGGATACTACTTCATATGCTTCATGGTGACCATATCCCAAACCTATCAAGCCACTTATAAGATCTTGTATATTTCTATTTTCTGAGGCCTGTGAACTTGTTGGTATGGATAAATTAAGAGTTTTATCTTTTAATTCAGAGCATATTCTTACTGCCCCCTTATTACCTATGCCGGGAATTCTAGTTAATAGTGTTTTATCCTCTGATAAAATAGCCATTTCTAATTCTTCTGGAGTCATTATTGATAAACCTTTTATAGCAGTTTTTGCTCCTACGCCTTGTACTTTCAAAAGTAGATCAAACCAGTACTTTTCATTTTCTTCTTTAAATCCATATAAAGTTATTTGATCTTCTCTGACTATAGTTTGAATAAGAATTTCGTCTAATTGACCTTTAGCAGCTAATTTATTTAGCACTTTACTGGAACAATAAACTAGATAACCAACTCCTGAAACATCTATAATAACATAGTCTTCTCCTGTTTGATCTATAATACCTCTTAGTTTAGCAATCATTTATTTTTCCTATATCTATATTATTTATTTTAGATTGAGAAAAAAAAGTATGACAAATTGCGACTGCTAAAGCATCAGACTCATCTTCACTTTCTATTTTACAGCCTGGTAAAAGAATTTTAACCATAGATTTGACCTGTTCCTTTAGTGCTCTTCCTGAGCCAGTTAATGATTGCTTGACTCTTGTTGGAGCATATTCAAAAACTTGTATGTTATGAATAGAACAAGTTGTTATTGCTGCACCCCTAGCCATGCCTAATTTCAGAGTAGATTGCCCATTCATATTAACAAAAACTTCCTCTACTGCCGCTGTCTTAGGACTATATTCTTTGATAACTTTATTAATTTCAATATGTATTTCTTTTAATCTTATTGATAAAGGTAGCGAACTTTTAGGAGAAATACTGCCACTTGCAACCCACTTTATTTTTTCGTCTTTTGTATTTATTATACCCCAACCTGTGTGACGTAATCCTGGGTCTAAACCTAAAAGACGCATTTTTATATTTTCCATTCAATATTTTAATTTTATTTATTTTTTATTCTATCCATAATTTCTTCACTAACTTCTAAATTAGTATAGACTGTTTGTACGTCATCATTATCTTCTAAAACATCTATAAATCTAAGCATTTTTTCAGCCTGTTCCTCATTAATAGGTTGTAAATTTTGTGGAACCCATTCTAATTTAGCACTAGTTGGATTACCTATTTTTTCGGTAAGAGTATCTCTAACACTTCCAAAATCTTCAGAGATACAAATTGCTGTATGTTCATTGACTTCGGATATAATATCTTCCGCCCCAGCATCTGCTGCATATTCAAAAAAAGTGTTTTCATCAAATTGATCATTATTAAATTTTATTACACCTTTTCTTTTAAATACAAATCCTAAGCTACCAGTTTCTCCTAAAGATCCTCCATTTTTGCTGAATGCAGAACGTATCTCTGAAGCAGTTCTATTTCTATTATCAGTTAATACGTCAATAATAACAGCTACACTGCCTGGCCCATAGCCCTCGTAACGTATTTCTTCATATACTGCATCATCATTTCCTCCAACAGCCTTTTGAATGGCTTTTTCTATTCTGTCTTTAGGCATATTTTCAGCTCTGGCACTAATAATAGCATTCCTTAATCTTGGGTTTTTTTCTGCTTCTGCTATACCAGTTTTTGCGGCAACTGTTATTTCTCTTGCCATTTTAGAAAATAATTTAGCTCTTTTAGCATCTTGTGCACCTTTTCTGTATTGGATATTTTTAAATTTTGAATGTCCTGCCATATTACTCTCAATTCTATTAATATAATTATTATACTTAATTTTTTTAAATATAAATTATATTTTTATATTTTTTCTGGAAATCTATTAATTAAATGGGGGCCTATTATTATAGGTTCTATGCTATTTGCCATTCCATTGAAATCATTTATTTTAATAAATGCTCCACATAATGTAGCTTCCCCTGAGCTAACATTTATCCTTCCTGTTGGCATTTTATGTTTAAACCTTGCAACCCAGCCTTCTTTTTCACCTCCTATTACAGAATTATAGTCTCCACACATTCCTGCATCAGATTGAAAAGCCGTACCTTTTTCAAGAATTTGAGCGTCTAATGTGGGTATATGTGTATGAGTTCCTATTATACAGCTGACTTGACCATCAAAAGTATGACCTATAGCCATTTTTTCTGAGCTTGCTTCACCATGAACATCAATAATTATTGCAGATACATTTTCACCAATTCTATATTCTTCTAATATGTTAAAAATTGTTTCAATAGGGTCATTTAAAGGATCCATAAATAACCTAGCCATTACATTTATTATAAGCACTTTTCTTTTCATAGAGTCCTCATATACAACAAACCCCTTGCCAGGAACACTTTGAGGAAAATTTTGTGGTCTTAAAATATAATTCTCTTTTGCTATATAAGGAATAATTTCTTTCTGATCCCATACATGATTACCAGTAGTTATTACGTTAACACCTAATTCATAGAACTCTTCACAAATTTTTGGAGTAATTCCAAATCCTCCAGCAGCATTTTCTCCATTTACAACTACCGTATCAATTTCAAGGCTTCTTTTTAGTTCTGGTAGTTCTTTTTTTAATACTTGCCTTCCAGATTTACCTATAATATCGCCTAAAAATAAAATATTCATTAACTATTCCTTAGTAAGTTTTCATTTTATTAAAAATATGTTTTTCTGTAATTATAACATCCATATTTACATCATGTTTTTCAATAGGTAGCATTTTAATTTGCTGAATAGAATATGCAAAACCAATTTTAATTATATTTTTATATTCATATAGTGACTTATCATAATAACCTCCACCACGACCTAAACGGTTTAAATCTTTATCAAAGCCAATTAAGGGGCAAATAATTATATCTGGAGATTTTACTTCTTTAGAATTGATGATTATACCCAAATTATTAATATTTATCATGGTATCAGGTGTCCATAATCTATATTTTATATCACCATTTTCTGTTGAGGCTAAACTTATTGTAGCTCCAAACTCAGCTAATGCAGCAATTGAAGGTTTAGTATCTATTTCTGAACCTATAGGCCAATATATTGCAATATTTTTTTTAGTTATTGAAAAGTTTTTTGAATTTAAAAAATGTATTAGGTTTCTCGCTAAATCATTTGCTGATTCTAGAGAATGTAAATGAAATAATTTTCTTTTTTGTATAAGATCTTTTCTTATCTTTTTCTTTAATTCGGAGTAATGCCGCTTGGACCGAACTTTTTGAATAACCACCTTGGAGCCTAAGTTATTAGGTGGGAATCGCATAAAAAGACCTCAGTCTTTACAGAGGTAACTCCCGAGTGATTAGAAAGGTCCTGGAGTTTATCATTTTTTCGCATCTTGCAGCAATTACTCCTAGTTAAATATATAAAATATATATATAAAATTAACAAGCATCATTAAAATTACCTTAATTATTGTTTATCAATTATGTTAAAAATTTTTTCTAACTTTTTAGTGCTATCATCAATATTTTTAACAGCTTCATCAAGTATATCTTGATTTTTATCTAGTATTGTTATTGCTGCTAATACCATTAGTTTTACATCTCCAATTTGCCCAATAGTATTAGCAATATTTGAAACTTCTTCATTTAATAAATTAGCTAATTCTTTTACTCTGTTCTCTTCACCTTCAGAACATGCAATTTTATGTTCTCTATTATTTATAATAATATCTACTTCAGGCATTACTTATTTTTTTTCTCAAGTTTATTAATTTTTTCTATAATTTTTTCGAGTTTATTAAGAGTATTTGCATATTTAAATTTTAAGTTTTCATTTTCTGTAAGAAGAATCTCTTCAATATCATTAATTTTAGAATCATTATCATATTTATTGATAGCAGAATATAATTTTTCTGTGATAGAATTAAAATTTATTAATGATGTTTTTAGGTCTTTCATAGAGTTATATTCCTAATTTCTACATTTTTTGTCTACAAAAAATAAATAACATTTTATTTTATTAAAATAATTTCCTATAAGATAGTAGGACGATTTAACTAATATTGGCAATAAAGTAGATAAAAAACTTTTTAAAATATTTCTGCAATTACTTTTTTAGGATATTAATTATATTATGATCGAGAATAATGAAAAGGAATTAGATAAGCTTTCTAATGCTATTAGAATGCTCTCAGTAGAAGCAGTACAAAGAGCTAATTCCGGCCACCCGGGAATGCCAATGGGGATGGCAGATGTAGCGACAGTATTATTTACAAAATTTTTAAACTTTGATAGCAGTTATCCTGACTGGTTAAATAGAGATAGATTTATTTTAAGTGCTGGTCATGGGTCTATGCTTTTATATTCATTATTATATTTGAATGGTTATAAAGATATTGATATTGAAGATATTAAAAACTTCAGAGCTTTGCATTCTAAAACAGCAGGGCATCCAGAGTATGGAGAACTTTCTGGCATAGAGACTACTACAGGCCCATTAGGGCAGGGAATTGCAAATGCTGTTGGCGTTGCATTAGCAGAAAAAATAATGTCTGCAAAATATGGAAATGATTTATTTAACCATAATACATATGTAATTGCTGGTGATGGCTGCTTAATGGAGGGAATAAGTCAAGAAGCTATATCTCTGGCTGGTCATTTAGGCTTAGGAAAATTGATTATTTTATTTGATGATAATGGTATTTCTATTGATGGGCCAACATCTTTATCTACATCTGATAATCAGTTACTTCGATTTGAAGCTAGCAATTGGCATACTTTAGAATGCGACGGGCATGCTTCTAAGGATATTGAGAGCGCTATAAAAAAATCATTAAACGATCCAAGACCTTCATTAATTGCTTGTAAAACCAAAATTGGCTTTGGTTCTCCTAATAAAGAGGGCAAATCATCAAGTCATGGTGCTCCTATGGGAGAAGAAGAAATACAGTTAATTAGAGAGAGATTAGGATGGGATTACGAATCTTTTGACATTCCTGAAGAAATTTTGAGTAGTTGGAGAAAGAATGGTTCAAGAGGTTCAGATATAAGATTAGCTTGGCAAAATAAATATATGAAGTCTGCTTATTACGAAGAAGTTTCTGATTTGATTGCCAATAAACATATTCTCAATATTGAAGATAATTTAGAAAATTACAAAGAAAATTTATCTAAAGATAACACATCTGTAGCCACTAGAAAGTCAAGTGAGAATGTTCTTAATGAGCTCACAGAAAAATTTTCTAATTTAATTGGAGGGTCAGCAGATCTGACAGGCTCAAATAATACATTGTCTAAAAATCAAAAAGCTATTAACGCTAATGACTTTTCTGGAAGTTATATATATTATGGGATAAGAGAGCATGCTATGGCAGCTGTAATGAATGGAATAGCTCTTCATTCAGGTCTAATACCATACGGAGGAACATTTTTAGTATTTACAGATTATTGCAGGCCTTCGATACGATTATCAGCTCTAATGGGATTAAGAGTTATATATATTATGACTCATGATTCAATAGGGCTTGGGGAAGATGGCCCTACCCATCAGCCTGTTGAACATTTATCTGCTTTAAGAGCTATACCTAATTTAGATGTTTTTAGGCCAGCAGATAGTACAGAGACATTAGAAGTATGGCAAGCTGCTTTAAAGTCTAAAAATACCCCTAGTATTATTGCCTTGTCTCGACAAAATTTAAGTCCTGTTCGAACTAAATTTAGTAAAGAAAATTTATCAGAATTAGGAGCATATATATTAGTTGATAAAATTGAGGCTGATATTTGTTTATATGCCTCAGGCTCTGAAGTTGAAATTGCAATAAATGCATCAAAAAAATTAGATTTAGAAAATATTAATGCAAAAGTAGTGTCTGTCCCATCTTTAGATCGGTTTTATAAGCAAGATAAAAGTTATAAAGATAATATTATTAATTCTATTCCTAAAATAGTCATAGAAGCTGGTATAAGGCAGAGTTGGGATTATATTTTAAATGAGAATGATATATTTATAGGAATGTCTAGCTTTGGAGCTTCTGCTCCTGCTAAAGATTTATATGAATATTTTTCTATTACTGAAGAAAAGGTAATAAGTTCAGCAAAATCAATATTAAACAGGAGAAAAAAATGACAGTTAAAGTTGCAATAAATGGATTTGGTCGAATAGGTAGATTAGTTTTAAGAGCTATAATCGAGTCAAAAAGAAATGACATTAGCGTTGTAGCAATTAATGATTTAGGTTCAGTTGCAGCAAATGCTCATCTATTAAGTTATGACAGTGTACACGGTAAGCTTAATAGTAAAGTAGAGGTAACTTCTAGTGGGATTAGTACAGAACATGGAGAGATAAAAGTTTTCTCAGAAAGAAACCCTGAAAATTTACCTTGGGGTGATTTAGATGTTGATATTGCTTTAGAGTGTACAGGGCTATTTACTAAAAAAGAAGATGCAAATAAACATGTTTTAGCTGGAGCAAAGAAAGTATTAATTTCAGCTCCCGGAAATGGCGTTGATTATACAGTTGTTCATGGAGTGAATGAAAAAGGTATAACAGATGAACATAAGATAGTTTCTAATGCAAGTTGTACAACTAATTGTTTAGCTCCTGTAGCAAAAGTATTAAATGAAACGGTAGGAATTGAAAGTGGTTTTATGACTACTGTGCATGCATTTACAGGAGATCAACCTGTTTTAGATACTTTGCATTCTGATTTAAGGAGGGCGAGAGCAGCTTCTACTTCAATGATACCTACCTCAACAGGAGCAGCTAAGGCTGTTGGATTAGTGTTACCAGAACTAGCAGGTAAGTTAGATGGAACTGCGGTTAGAGTACCAACAGTGAATGTATCTATGGTAGACTTAACTTTTTATACAGAAAGGGCTACTTCAATAGAAGAGATAAATAACGCAATAAAACAAGCTTCCTTAAGTAGCTTATCTGGTGTCCTTACTTATAATAGTGAGCCTTTAGTTTCTATTGATTTTAACCATAATCCTGCTTCTTCTAATTTTGATGCTACACAGACGCAGGTTGTTAAAGAAAAATTAGTAAGAGTTCTCTCATGGTATGATAATGAATGGGGTTTTTCAAATAGAATGGCTGATGTTGCAGTTCTTATGGGGAAGTAAACATGCCGCTAAAAACTATTGATAATTTAGATGTTAAAGGAAAAATTGTTTTAGTTAGGTGTGATTTTAATGTACCAATATCTGAGGATGGAGAAATTTCAGATACAAGTAGAATAGAAAGACATGCTCCAACAATAATAACTTTAGTTAATAAAGGAGCTAAAGTAGCTTTGTTATCTCATTTTGGAAGGCCAGGAGGAAAATTTGATGAAAAATTTTCTTTAGGATTCATATCAGAAAGTATCACAGAAGTGTTTAAAGCCTCAGAGGTAGTAGTAATATCTGATTGCATTGGAGATGTGGCAAAGCAAGTTCTTAATGATTTACCTAATGGAGGTATAGCACTCCTAGAGAATGTAAGGTTTTATGAAGGAGAAGAAAAAAATGATACAGATTTTAGTAAATCTTTGGCTGATATAGCTGATATCTATATTAATGATTCTTTTTCTGTGTGTCATAGAGAGCATTCTTCGGTTCATGGTATTACAAAATTTTTACCTTCTTATGCTGGTTTAGCTCTTCAACTTGAAATTGAAATGCTTGAAAAGGTTTTAGAAAAGCCCGAACCACCTATGATGGCAATTGTAGGAGGATCAAAAGTTTCTACCAAATTAAAATTATTAGGTAATTTAGTAGAAAAAATGAAATTTTTAGCTATTGGTGGAGGTATGGCAAATACATTCTTAGCTGCTCAAGGAAAAAATATTGGTTCATCTTTTTATGAGAAAAATATGATAAAAGAGGCAAAAACTATTATGAAAAAAGCTGAAACAACAGATTGTGATATTATTTTACCTATAGATGCGGTTGTTGCAGATAAATTGGAATTTGGTGTTCAGAGTTTTTCTATAGATTTAGAAAATATAGAAAAAAGTAATATGATTTTAGATGTAGGAGAAAAAACTGTCGAATTAATATCTAATGCTATTATTAATAGTAAAACTCTTCTTTGGAATGGTCCTCTTGGTGTATTTGAAATTCAACCTTTTGATGAAAGTACATCCTCTTGTGCTTTAACTGCCGCAATGATGACTAGAGCAGGAGGTTTAATTAGTGTGGCAGGAGGAGGAGACACGGTTTCAGCATTAAATCATGCAGGAGCTTCAGGTGGTTTTTCTTATATATCTGTCGCTGGTGGAGCATTTTTAGAATGGATAGAAGGTAAAGTTTTGCCTGGAATAAAAGTTTTAAATGACTAAATAGGGAGAAAATATAATGAAGATAACTAGAGTAGTTAAAAATATATTAAATAATTATGAAAGTGATAATCCTGGAACGAAGGCAAATATTGCTGGAATGTTAATGCAAGGAAAATTAGCAGGTACTGGTAAATTAGTTATCCTTCCAGTAGATCAAGGTTATGAACATGGCCCAGCAAGGTCTTTTTCTCCAAATCCTGACGCTTACGACCCTCACTACCATTATAAACTTGCAATAGATGCAGGTTTAAATGCATATGCTGCTCCTTTAGGAATGCTAGAAGCAGGTGCTGATACATTTGCTGGGCAAATACCAACTATATTAAAGCTGAATAGCGCAAATAGTTTATCTACACTAAAAGACCAAGCGGTACATGGGTCTATAGAAGATGCTTTAAGGTTAGGTTGCTCAGCTGTTGGTTTTACCATTTATCCTGGTTCAGAATATCAATTTGAAATGATGGAAGAGTTAAAAGAATTAGCTTTAGAAGCAAAATCTTTCGGATTAGCGGTAGTAGTTTGGTCCTATCCTAGAGGAGGAAATCTGTCTAAGGAAGGAGAGACAGCAATGGATGTTTGCGCTTACGCTGCACATATGGCAGCTTTACTCGGTGCACATATTATTAAAGTTAAGCCACCTTCTGCACACATTGAACAAAAAGAAGCAAAAGATTCATATAAAAATGTAGATATTTCTACACTTACAAAAAGAATAGCACATGTAATGCAGTCATCTTTTAATAATAGAAGAATTGTAGTTTTTTCAGGAAACGCATTTACTGACATGCAAGGATTGTTAAATGATATAAGAGAAATTAGAGACGGCGGAGGTAATGGTTCTATTATTGGACGAAATACTTTCCAAAGACCTAGAGAAGAGGCACTTTCTATGTTGAATCAAGTAATAAATATATATAAGGAAAAAATTTAAAAGTTTATAATGAAAGATAAATCATTAACAAAGTTATATTTAATATCTCCTGCAAATATAAATATTAATGAATTTACAGAAGATTTAGAAAAAGTCCTAAAAATAGGTTTAGTCTCGTGTTTTCAATTAAGATTAAAAAATATTGAAGATGACTTAATAGTTTCTGCCTCAAATAAGATTATTCCAGTATGTAAAAAGTATAATGTACCATTTATATTAAATGATAGAATAGATTTAGCTCATAAAGTCGGAGCTGACGGCGTGCATTTGGGAGAAGATGATGGAAATATTGTTGAAGCTAGAAAATTATTAGGGCCAAAAGCCATAATAGGTGCATCTTGCTATAATTCAAAGCATCTAGCTATGGAAGCAGCAGAGTCTGGTGCAAACTATGTAGCTTTTGGAGCATTTTTCGATACTAAAACAAAAAACCCAAAGTCAAAAGCTGAGATAGATACCATAAAAGATTGGATATATATCAGTAATATTCCATGTGTCGCTATAGGTGGTATTAATTCTTCTAATTGTATAGACTTAGTTAGAGAAGGCGTTGACTTTTTAGCTGTGATAGGCTCTATATGGAATAATGAAGATCCGCCAGAAGTATCTATTAAACACTTTGAAAATATTTTAATTTAAATTTATATATATTTTATAGGAAAAAATTATTATAAACCTATTTTTAATATTAAATTAAAACTAGTAAATAAATTTTAGGAGTTATTTCCATATGAAAATTAATGGTAATGCAATTAAGCCAGGTAACATTATAGAACATCAAAATTCACAATGGAGAGCAATAAAGTGTATGGCAGTGAAACCTGGAAAAGGTGGAGCTTTTAATCAAGTAGAATTAAAGAACTTAAAGACAGGATCAAAATTAAATGAACGATTCAGGGCAAACGAAGTTGTTGAAAAGTTAAGTATTGATACTAGGCCATATCAGTATTTATTTAGTAGCGATGAAATGCTAACTTTTATGGACTCAGAAACTTTCGAACAAATTGAGTTATCTATTTCTTTGATAGGAGAACAAAAAGCATTTTTAAAAGATGGCATGGAAGTTATATTAGAAATAGTAGATGGACAGCCAATAGGAATAGATCTTCCTGAACAAGTAGTTCATGAAGTTATTGAAACTGAGTCCGTAGTAAAAGGTCAAACTGCGTCTTCTTCTTATAAGCCTGCAATTCTAGATAATAATTTACGTATAATGGTGCCTCCCCATATTACAGTTGGTACAAGAGTGATGGTTGCAACTATAGACTGTAGCTATGTAGGAAAAGAAAAAGCTTAAATTTATTGGAAATTTTATGATTAGATATTCTGCGAATATTAATGTAATGATGTCGGCCGCTAGAAAAGCGTCTAAATCAATACTCAGAGATTTTGGAGAGTTAGAAAAGCTGCAAGTTTCTATTAAAGGGCAAAATGATTTTGTAACGATGGCAGATATTAAAGCGCAAGAAATAATTCACTATGAACTTGCTAGAGCTAGGGAAGATCATGGATTTTTAATGGAAGAAGGTAAAAACAAAAATAATATTGATGAAAATGAATTTACTTGGATTATTGACCCTATTGATGGGACTCTGAATTTTATGAATGGTATACCTTATTTTGCAATTTCTATAGCATTACATCAGAAAGATAAGCTAATTGCTGGAATAGTTTATGACCCCGTACATAATGATTTTTATTGGGCTGAAGAAGGAGTAGGAGCATATTTAAACGATCAAAGATTGAGAGTGAAAAGCAAAAGTAGTCTAGATAAATCTATAATTGCAATGGGAATACCTTTTTTAGGAAGAGGCAATCATAAGCAACATATAAAGAGTCAAGAAATAGTTATGTCTAGAGTAGCAGGATTAAGAAGATTTGGAGCTGCATCTTTGGATTTGGCTTATGTAGCTGCTGGAAAAGTTGACGGCTTTTGGGAATATGGTCTAAGCCCTTGGGACGTCGCTGCCGGTATAATATTAGTTAGGGAAGCAGGCGGTATAGCTTCAGGAATTGATGATAAAGAAAACCCATTACTTACTGGAAATATAGTAGCAGGTAATATTAATATAGTTAAAGAATTGAAATTAATATTAAATTCATAAACCATAGTATTATCAAAAAGTTGTAATAATTGCTTAATTAACTTATTTTAATTTTATGAAAGTGATTACTAAATACAACTGGAATAAAAATGAATAGTCCTAGTAGATTTATTCAAAGAATGATAGTTTTTATTATTCTAAACTTAGTATTAGGTTTTTTTCTAATAAGTTCTCTCTTAGACGCATTTATGACTAATGTAATTATAAATGGACTTATTTTTTCAGTTTTGGCTTTTGGAATAATAGTTATTTTTAGACAGGTATATACTTTAATTCCAGAAATTGAATGGATAGAAGGGTATAAAAGAAATAAGTCAAAAGATTTAACTGGTAATATTAAAACTAAAAAATTAATCTTATTAGCACCTATGGCAAGTATGTTAATTGAGCATAAAGGTAGATTTACTATATCTTCATTAGCAATGAGGTCGCTGTTAGATAGTTTAAATTTAAGATTAGATGAAACAAGAGAGATTTCTAAATATTTAATAGGTTTATTAGTATTTCTTGGTTTGTTAGGTACTTTTTGGGGATTGTTAAGTACTATAGATTCGGTTGGAACAGTGATTAACTCATTAGGGTTGGCTGGTGAAGATAGTGCCTCTATGTTCCTAAAATTAAAAGAAGGTTTGAAACAACCTTTAAATGGAATGGGAACTGCCTTTTCATCCTCTTTATTTGGTTTATCAGGGTCTTTAATACTTGGTTTTTTAGATATACAGGCTTCTCAAGCGCAAAACCAATTTTATAATGATGTAGAAGAATGGTTATCTTCTATGAGCTTGATATCTGTAAACTCAAGTAAAAGTAAAGATGCTAAAAAAATTCAAGAAGATGGTGTCCCTGTTTATGTGCAAGCCTTATTAGAACAAACTGCAGAAAGTATTGATTCTCTTCAAAGAACATTAGGTCGTGGTGAAGATGAAAGAAAGCATTTGGCAGATAATTTTGCAAACTTAGCTGAAAATATGTCTGCAGTTGCGGATCAGATAAAAGCCAACCAAAGAAATTTTGATAAAAATAATAAATCTATAGATATATCACCGATGGTGCAATATCTCAGGGATAATCCTAATGGCTTAGATGAGCCTACAAAAGAACATATAAGAAGTATGGATATATCAATTAAAAGATTGGTGGAAGAAAATAATCAAGCTAATAAACAACTTGTATCTGAGTTGAGGTTAGAAATTAAATTATTAGCGAAAACTATATCTGCTGTCGTTGAAAAAAATAAAAAATAATTACTAGGAGTTGAAATATTGATTAGGTCAAGAAGTAGAACTAGGCGTTCAGCTGATATATGGCCAGGTTTTGTTGATGCGATATCAACATTATTATTAGTTTTAATATTTTTATTAACTATTTTTATATCATCTGAATTTCTTTTATCAAAATTATTATCAAATAAGGATGATGCTTTAGAAGGATTAAATATACAAATTAATCAGCTTTCAGAATTATTATCTTTAGAAAAAAAAGAAAATAGAAATTTAGCAAATACAATTTCAAGACTTAATGAGAAATTAAATAATTCTGGATTAGCAAGTGATTTATTAAGTATGGAATTTTCAGACTTAAAAAATAAGAATATGGAGCTTAATAGATTAATAAATTCTCTAAAGGAGAGTAATAGTGTTATTAAAAAAGATAATATAAAATTAGAAACACAGAATGATACATTAGAAACTGAACTTAAAGAGCTTATAATTACCTTAAGAGCTACCTCAGTAAAATTGCAGACTGCAGAAGAGGAGATAAAATTATCTGAGGCTGCTAAAAACCAAGTTGATTTATTAAATATGCAAATTGTTGAATTAAGAGATCAACTTAATATCATTCAAAACTTATTAGATATTAATTCAGAGGAAATTAAAAATAAAGATTTACAAATAATAGAATTAGGAAAAAAGCTTAATACAGCACTAGCAGTTAAAGTAGGAGAGTTAAATCAGTATAAGTCTGAATTTTTTGGAAGGTTAAGAGCTATCCTAGGAAATAGAGAGGATATTTTAATTGTAGGAGATAGATTTATATTTCAATCTGAAGTTTTATTTGAGTCAGGTTCAGCAGAAGTTGGTGCGGAAGGTTTAATACAATTGAGAAATTTATCTAGAATACTGTTAGATATTACAAAAGACATACCTAAGGATATTCCTTGGGTACTACAAATTCAAGGACATACTGACCAAAACCCGATAAATACGCCGCTGTACCCCTCTAATTGGGAGTTAAGTGCAGCAAGAGCTATATCTGTTGGAAGAGTACTAATAAATTCTGGCGTGAATTCTGATAAAATATCAGTTGCAGGTTTTGCTGAATTTCAGCCTTTGGAATTAGGCTCTGACTCAGCTTCACTTAGAAAAAATAGAAGAATTGAAATAAAATTAACTCAGCCTTAATTTATTATTTTTCTTTTTGGACTTAATGTTTCAGGAGTTATTAAATTATTACTTAAGTAGTCTGGCCATTTTATTCCAGTAATTAGACACTCTATTATTTTAGAAATTCCAGGAGAAGTTTGGATCCCATAACCTCCTTGACCAGCTAACCAAAAGAAACCGGACATATTAGAGTCTTCTCCTACAACTGGTGTTCTATCAGGAAAAAATGATCTTAAACCAGCCCATTTGTGATCTATATTTTTTATTTTAAAGTTAGTAGCATTTTCTATTCTATCTATTGTGATGGCTATATCTATTTCTTCTGGCTGTGAGTCGCATGGAGGACTATCTGTTTCATCTGCTGGTGATGCTAAAATTTTTCCAGCTTCAGCTTTGAAATAGAAATTATCTTCTATATCGATGACTACAGGCCATTTTGCTGTATTTAAATTTGATGAATCTTCAAATATTATCACTGTTCTTCTCTTCGGAGATAGGTTTAGTGGTTTAATATTTGCTAGAATTGCAATCTCATCACACCATGCACCTGCTGCATTTATTATTATTGGTGCTTTAAATTCATTATTACGTGTTTTTACAAACCATATATTATTATTTTTTGAAATATTAATAACTTCCGAATTAAATAATATTTCCCCATTATTATTTTTAAGTCCTCGGGCAAATCCCTGATGTATTAAGTCAACATCCATCACTTTTGAGTCCGGTTCATGTAATGCTCGATCTATATAAT
Organism: Alphaproteobacteria bacterium MarineAlpha9_Bin3; assembly: GCA_002937655.1. Lineage (GTDB taxonomy): Bacteria > Pseudomonadota > Alphaproteobacteria > TMED109 > TMED109 > TMED109. Next base: position 75,114 of record PTKH01000003.1, read on the forward strand.
TTTCTTTTATGGCTGGAACCATATTTTGCACTTCTTTTTTATCTATTTCAAAGACATTTGCAGATACAGATTTGGCATAATCTAGTTCTTTGTCTATATATTTTGATTGATTTTTATTAGCTATAAAAAGAGATCCTCCGTACTGAGTCATTAACTGACCATTCTTAAAACATGAAGGAGGGTTTTCTAAAAAATATCTACTTGCTTTAGTGATTGATCGTATTATCTTATTGCCATAATTTTCTGTGAAAAAAGCTGCAGACCTTCCTGTAGTATGATAGCCAAGTAAGGATTCTTTTTCTAAAACAATAACTTTGCCATGCTTAGAAAGTCTATATGCGGCTGACATTCCAGCCATACCAGAACCAATAATTAAAAAATCTGCTTGCACAAATTACTCCGCTATTTGAAGTTTATTTTTATTATACTCATCTTCTAAACTTCTAAGTTTATCTGCTATATGGCTAGACGGTTTCGTAAACCTTGCCAAAAGATCATATAGGGCAGGAACTATAAATAAACTTAAAATAGTTGAAAAAGTAACTCCTCCTACTATTACCCAACCAATAGAGGCTCTACTTTCAGCTCCTGCACCTGTAGCTAAGGCTAAAGGCATTGCACCAAAAACTGTTGCAATAGTAGTCATTAATATTGGTCTTAGTCTTGCAGCAGCGGATTCTTTTACAGCATCTCTAATAGATCTACCTTGTTCCCTTAATTGATTAGCAAATTCTACTATCAATATTGCATTTTTAGCTACTAGTCCAATTAACATAACTAAACCAATTTGACTATAAACATTTAGGGTAATTCCAGTAAAATATAGTGTAGCAAGAGCACCTGTAATTGCTAATGGTACAGATAGCATGATAATAATGGGGTGTATAAAGCTCTCAAACTGGGCAGCTAATACTAAAAATACTACTAATAATGCTAATCCAAAGGTAATCATTAGTGAAGATGATGAGTCTCTAAATTCTCTGGATTGACCTGCATAAGAAACCCTTGCCTCAGGAGGTAAATTTGTGAGTGCCAAGTTATCTAAATAATCTAGAGCTTCCCCTAAACTATAGCCTGGTGCAAGCGATGCAGAAATTGTCACAGAACGCATTCTATCAAACCTATTAAGTTCTTTAGGAGCAGCAGTTTCATTAGTAGTTATTAAGTTATTTAAAGGAATGAGATTATTTTTAGAATTTCTTATATATATATTTTCTAAATCATTTGGTGTCTCTCTATCTTTGTTTCTTGCTTGAAGAACAACATTATATTGAACTCCTCTATCATTAAGCGTGGTAACAAAACGTGATCCTAGCATTGTTTCTAAAGTTCTTCCTATATCAGCAATTGATACTTCCATTGTTGCTGCTCTGTCTCTATTTATATCAACTTTTAATTCAGGCTTTGTTTCTTTATAATCTGCGTCAATACTTAATAATTTAGGATTCTCTTCTTTTGCCTTATTAATAATAATTTTACTCCAGTCTTTCAGGGTGTCATAACTTGGACCCCCTAATACAAATTGAACTGGAGATTTTCTGCCTGGCTGATTTAAACTGGGTGGATTAATTGCAAATACATTTGCGCCTGGCACTCCTAGTAATTTAGGAAAAAATTCTTTTACTATTTCTTGCTGACTTCTTATTCTTTCTTGCCAAGGTTTTAAGACAACAAATGCAATAGCAAAGTTTACTGGACTTGGTCTACTTAATCCGGGCGCAAGTACTCCAAATAATGTATCTATTTCTTTAGATCCTTCAGGACCAATTGATGCGAGTTTATCTTCAACTTCTAAAAGATAGTCTCTAGTATAATTTAAAGTTGCACCCTCTGGAGCCATTAGAACTACTAAAAATACACCCCTATCTTCTGTGGGCGCAAATTCTTTAGGAACCTCTTTATATAAATTGTAAGCGGTTGCAGAGAAAGCAATACCAATAGCTAATATAATGATTGGGAAAGATAATGTTTTACTTAGTGTCCATTCATAGCTCCTATTTAGTAATAAAAATATTTTTTCACTACTTCTATAGAGTAAATTACTTGATTGTTTTTGTTTTAATATTTTTGAGCACATCATAGGGGTTAATGTTAAAGCTACAAAACTTGAGAATAAAACAGCACCAGCTATAGAAATTCCAAACTCACTAAATAATCTACCAGTATTTCCTCCCATCATAGATATTGGAACAAAAACAGCAATTAAAGACATAGTAGTAGCGATAACGGCAAAACCAATTTGTCTAGATCCTCTAAGTGAAGCTAGAAGAACAGGCTCTTTATTTTCAATTCTTCTATGAATATTCTCTAACACTACAATTGCATCGTCAACTACTAAACCTACAGCTAAAACATAAGCTAGAAGAGTTAATACGTTAATTGAAAACCCAAACATATTTAAAATAATGAATGAAGAAATGAGTGAAACAGGAATAGCAATTGCTGGAATTAGTGTTGCCCAAAATGATCTTAAGAATATAAAAATAACCGCAATAACTAATCCCATAGCTATTGCCAGTGCTTTAAAAACTTCTTTAATTGAGGCGTCAACAAATCTAGATCTATCATAGGCTACAAAAAGTTCAACTTGTTCTGGAAGACTTGCTTCTATCTCAGCTAATTTAGACCTAATACCATTTGCTATTTCTAATTCATTAGCTTTAGATTGTTTAATTACCCCTAAACCAATAGCGGGTTCTCCATTTGCTCTTACTTCATATCTTTCTTCTTCTGTTCCTAGATTAATTTCCGCTACATCACTTAATCTGATTAAATAATCAGATTTTTGCATCACAACAATATTTCTAAATTGCTCTTCAGTTACTAAGCCAGAATCTGTCCTAACTGCAAATTCCCGTCTGTTGGACTCTACTCTGCCTGAAGGAAGTTCCAGGTTTTGTTTTAATAAAGCATTTTCTATATCATTTACGGTTATACCGTATGCCGCCATAGAACGTCTATTTAGCCAAATTCTCATAGCTGGTTTTCTTTCACCACCGATCATGACTTTGGCTACACCAGGGACAACTGAAAAAGTATCAACTAAATACCTATCAGCGTAATCACTTAATTGTATGGCATTCCATTCTTTACTTCTCATTCCTATCCAAATGAAAGGGCTTGCATCAGCCTCAGTTTTTAATACTACTGGCGATTCTGCATCTAAAGGAAGATTACCAATACTTCCAGATACTTTATCACGTACATCACTCGCAGCAGCATCAACATCTCTAGTTACTACAAACTCAATTGTTACTTCTGATCTTTCTTCTCTGCTTTTAGATGTAATTTGTTTTACGCCTTCAATTCCACTAACAGATTCTTCAATAATTTGAGTTACCTGACTTTCAATTATAGTTGCAGGAGCACCTTTATAAAGAGTTATTACAGAAACGATTGGAGCATCAATATCAGGGTATTCTCTTACTGCTAAGTCTTTCATTGAAGATAAACCAAATATAACAAGTATAAGACTTACCACAGCAGCAAAAACAGGCCTTTTGATAGATATATCTGATAATAATAGAGTACGTTCTTTAGTTTCTATTGTTTTTGTCATGCTAATTCATTCCTATTTAATTATTTATTTCTCGAATTGTAACTTTAGAACCATCTCTAACTTTCTGAATACCTCCTGTTACAACCGTTGCATTTGCATCTATACCTTCAATAACTTCTACTTCACCCGAAAGTCTTTGTCCTAGTTTTACTGGGGTAGCTTTAGTTATTCCATTATCAATTACGTAAACGGTTCTTTGAGTTCCATCAGTAAGCACAGACTCTTCAGGAATTATGATAGCATTTGTATGAGTCATTACAGGTAATTTTACTATCATAAACATTCCTGGTTTAAGCTTGAGTTCATTATTATTAATTTCAGCTCTAACGGTTATAGATCTTGAATCACGACTTATTCTTGTATCGATAGATTTTATAGTTCCAGTAAAAACTTCATTTCCCCAAGCTCGAGAAAAAGTTTTAATATTAGTTCCTATTTTAAGAGTGGATATAGCAGATTCTGGAACTTCAAAGTCTATCTCAATGGGATCTATACTATCTAGTGAAGTCATTACTTCTCCTGGTTCCAAATATTCACCTATACTTTTAAGTTTAAGACCTATAACTCCATTAAAAGGAGCTTTAATTATTTTTTTATTAAATTTATTTTTAGCTATTTTTAATTTCGCTTTTGCTATTTGAAGTTGTGCTAAGGCTTCTGTTTCATCTGTTAATAGCTGATCTAATCTTGTTTTAGCAATATTATTAGTTTGTGATAATTTTTCTGCACTTCTTGCTAATCTCTTTCTTCTTTCAAGTAATGCAGTCCATCTATCTACTTCTGCTTTTTGAATATTAATTTCAGCTTGCTCAATACTTGATTCTAAAATAAATAATATATCATTTTTTATAATTTTTTGACCTTCTGTAAACTTTATTTCTGTAACAATTCCATTTACTTCAGATGTTACATCAATAGAATCTAGAGCTTTAAGATTACCAACTACTTCCATATCAACCACAATATCGTCAATTCTTACTTGTTTTGCATCAATAGCAGTTGGAGGTCTTTCCCCTGAAGAACTATTATTATTTGTATTATTTGAACCAGTAATTATTGACCAGTTATCCCACACTAACCAAGATATGATGCCAACAAATATTACTGTAAAAATTTGAATAAAAACAGATCGCATTATTTTTCCTATATATTTAATTATCAAGATTGAATTATACATATATAATAATATTATTATATAACTTTTATAAAAAAATTGGATTTTTTAAATGTCTGAAAATAATACTAAAAATGAAATAGATAAAATGACCTTCGAAGAAGCATTAAAATCATTAGAAGAAATAGTAAGTCAATTAGACTCTGGTGAAGTAGATTTAGATAAAGCTGTTGAGGCTTATGAGAGAGGCACAAATTTAAAAGCTCATTGTGAAAAAAAATTAAAAGAGGCTCAGTTACGTATAGAAAAAATTGAAGTAGATAAAGAAGGTGAAATAACTGCAAAAAATTTGGATGTGTAGTGAAAAACAAATTTAACAACTCTCAGCCTAATTTTATAGAATACTTAAATATCTTTACTAATAAATTTGAAAAATTTTATAATCAAAAATATTTTATTGACAGTGCACCAAATATTTTAAAAGAGAGTATTCAATATATTAATTCGACGGGTGGAAAAAGAATAAGACCTTTCTTAGTATGCGAATGCGCTAAATTATTTGATATAAAATTTGAAATTTCAATTTATGCAGCAATTGCAATAGAAATGGTACACACCTATTCATTAATTCATGATGATTTACCTGCTATGGATGATGATGATATGAGAAGAGGAAAAAAGACTCTCCATAAGAAATATAATGAAGCTATTGCAATACTTTCTGGAGATGCTTTATTAACTGATTCTTTTGTTATATTATCAGATAATTATAGAAATATAGATCTTAATATTTGTTTAAAATTAATATCACTTTTATCCAAATCTGCTGGAAGTGGGGGCATGGTAGGTGGACAAATTTTAGATTTGTTTCCTGAAAATAATAATAAAAAAAGTGTGAATTTGATGAATGAAATGAAAACAGGAGCACTTATTCGATGCGCTACTTCTTTCGGAGCAATTTTAGGCAATGCCTCAAAAAAAGACTGTAAAAATATGTATGAATATGGAAATTCTATAGGTAAAGTTTTTCAAATTAAAGACGATTTATTGGATTTGCAGGGAGATGAAAAAATGGTTGGAAAAAGAATTAATAAAGATAAAGATAATGGTAAATTTAGTTTTATTGACTTATATGGGGAGGGTAAAACAAAAAAAATAGCATTAACATATATCAGCCAAGCAAAAGATATACTTGCAAGTTATGGAACAAAAAGTAATTATTTGATTTTACTTACTGATTATATTTTAGATAGAAATAAATGAAAAAATCTAAAATCCGTCTAGATGACTTAGTTGTTAAAGCAGGCTTTGCTGTATCTAAATCTGTTGCTCAATCTCTAATAATATCAGGAAAAATATATCATGAAGAAAAAAAATTGGATAAGCCAGGATATTCAATTTCAAGTGAAACTAAAATAACTTTTAGAGGTCCTATCCATCCATGGGTTTCTAGAGGCGGCATCAAATTAGATCATGCTTTAAAAAGTTTCCAATTAGATGTTAATGGCTTAATAGCATTAGATATAGGAGCCTCTACAGGAGGTTTTAGTGATGTCTTAATCGAAAATGGAGTAAAAAAATTATATGCAGTTGATGTAGGTTATGGTCAGTTACATGAAAAAATATTAAAAAACCCTATAGTAGTTTCGTTAGAAAGAAAGAATGCTAGATACTTAAGTAGAAGTGACATAGAAGAAAGTATTGATATATTAGTATGCGATGCTAGCTTTATAAGTTTAACAAAAATTCTTCCTGAGCCATTACAATTATGTTCTAAAAAAGCAAAACTGATAGCTCTAATAAAACCTCAGTTTGAACTTCAAAAAAAATTTATTTCCAAAGGTGGAATAGTAAAAGATGAAGAATTAAGGCAACAAGTTTGCCTAAATATAAGATTATGGCTAGAAAGTAAAATGAAATGGAGAGTGAATGAGATTATTAAGAGTCCAATTAAAGGGCCTAAAGGAAACGTTGAATACTTAATATATGCTAGTAAATAATTATTCTCTTGCCATATTGTGATATTCTTTATTTGGCCTCATATCAGTTCCTGCTGCTATTCTATTTGACATATTAAAAAAACTAGCCACTTCTATAATTTCTAGTATTTCCTCTTCTTTAAAATTAGCTTCACGTAAGATATTTCTATCTGCATTATCTATTTTACTAGGCGTTTCTGTAAGTTTATATGCAAAATCTAGCATTAATCTATTTTTTTTACTTAGATTGGCAGATCTGTAGTTTATCATTAACTCATCACCAAGGATTTGATTATTACTAAGCTGTCTTACTGCTGCTCCATGTGCTATCAAGCAATAAAAACACTTATTACAACTCGAAACCACTACTGCTATCATTTCACGTTCTAATTTTGATAAATATCCTTCTTTTATCATTAATCTATTATAAAAATTCACAAAGTTTTTTAATCTATCTATGTCTGTAGCATTTGCTAAAATAACATTAGGAACCATTCCTAGTTTTTCTTTGCATACTTCAAAGTACCGTTTCATTTCAGCATCTAGCATTTCTATTTTAGGTTTGATATTTAAATCCCAAATATAACCATCTTTTTTATCATTTTGCATTTTTTAAATTCCCTGTAATAGCTATATGTTGTAAGGCTTGATCCGCTAAAACAATAGCTATCATTGCTTCTCCTACAGGTACAGCTCTTATTCCAACACATGGATCATGTCTGCCTTTAGTAATAATATTTGTTTCTTTTTTATTCTTAGTTATAGTTTTTCTAGAGTGTAAAATTGAACTTGTTGGTTTGACTACAAATCTACTTATAATATCCTGTCCTGAAGAAATTCCTCCAAGAATTCCTCCTGAATGATTAGATAGAAATTTAACATTTTTATTTTTATCTATTCTAATTTCATCAGCATTTGTTTCACCTGTTAAATCAACAACAGAAAATCCATCGCCTATTTCTACGCCTTTTACAGCATTTATACTCATTAATGCACTAGCTATATTGGAATCTAATTTTTGATAAATAGGTTCTCCTAATCCCACAGGAATATTTTTTGCTATTATTTCTATAATAGCCCCGCAAGACAATCCTTTTTTTCTTATATCTTTTAAATAATTCTCCCAATTTTTCACTGAAGTTTGATCTCCACAAAAAAAATCATTTTTATTTATATTATTTTTATTCCATTTATTTTTATTAATCTTATGACGACCTAATTGAATGACAGAGCCAATTATTTCAACTTTATTACTTATAACTTTAGAAAGTACTTTTTTAGCTACTGCTCCAGCGGCTACTCTCATAGCTGTCTCCCTGGCTGAAGACCTTCCTCCTCCTCTATAGTCTCTAATCCCATATTTCTCTTGATAAGTATAATCAGCATGAGATGGTCTAAAAGTATTTTTAATATTATTATAATCTCTAGATTTATAATCTTCATTTTTAATTAATAAAGAGATAGGAGTCCCAGTTGTTTTTCCTTCAAAAGTACCTGATGATATTCTTACAATATCTTTTTCTTTTCTTTGTGTAACAAATTTTGAGGAGCCAGGTCTGCGCCTATTAAGGTCTTTTTGAATATCTTCTTTAGTTAATTTGATACCGGGAGGAACGCCATCTATTATACAACCTATTTCGGGTCCATGACTCTCCCCAAAAGTAGTATATCTAAAAATATTTCCAAAAGAGTTGCTTGCCATTATTATACAACCGATATATCAGGAGCATCAGGAGATTTCATGCCTACAACATGATACCCTGAGTCAACATGTACAATTTCACCAGTAGTACCAGAAGATAAATTTGATAATAAAAATAATGCCGCTCCTCCAACATCATCAAGATTAGTATTTCTTTTAAGAGGAGCATTATACTCATTCCATTTGAGAATATATCTAAAATCTCCTATTCCAGACGCAGCTAAAGTTTTAACTGGACCAGCTGAAATACCATTAACCCTAATTTCTCTATTACCTAAATCCGCTGCAAGATACATAACACTTGCTTCTAATGCAGCTTTAGCTATTCCCATTACATTATAATGTGGAATAACTTTTTCTGCCCCGTAATAAGATAAAGTCAACATACTTCCGCCATCATTCATTATCTTAGAAGCATAATTTGCTACTGAAGTAAAAGAATAACAGGAAATATCCATTGATTGTAAAAAATTATTTCTAGTTGTTTCAATATATTTACCTTTGAGTTCTTCTTTATCTGAGTATGCAATTGCATGAACTATAAAATCTATTTTTCCATATTTTTTATGTATTTTATCAAATGTACTTTTTATAGATTCTTCCTCAGATACATCACATTCAAAAATATCTCTAGCCTTTGCCTTATCTGCAAGTGGGACTATTCTTTTTTTTAATGCTTCGCCTTGATAAGTTAAAATTATATCTGCCCCATTATCAGATAAAGCCTTTGTAACGCCCCAGGCTAGTGATCTATCATTTGCAACTCCCATTACAATTCCTATTTTATTCTTCATAATGTTGCTATTCACTATGGCTTTTTGTCTTGAATTGTCTTCTGAGCTCATGTTTTTTCCTAGTTAAAATATATTATCTATATTAAGAATTTTTATTGATTAATAATAAAAAAATAAAATTAATTATCTAATTAATAATATTATCCTATATATTATTATATAAATAAATATATAAGGAATGTCATGAAAAGTGAAGAGTTTATAAAGTTTTCTGACCCTATGAAGCTTTTTTCTTCTTGGATTAGTGAAGCAAAAGAAAAAGAAGTTAATGATTATAATGCCTGTTGTTTAGCTACATGTGATGCAGCAGGAATACCTTCTGCTAGAATGGTGCTTATTAAAACATTTGATGAAAGAGGTTTTGTATTTTACACAAATTTACATAGTCGAAAAGCTAAAGAGTTTGAGAGGAATGTTAGAGTTGCCTTATGTTTTCATTGGAAAACAATTAGAAAGCAAATAAGAATTGAGGGGCCTCTATTAGAATTACCAAAAAATGAAGCTGATAAGTATTTTGAAAGTCGACCTAGAGAGAGTAAAATAGGTGCTTGGGCAAGTAAACAATCTAGTCATCTTCCAGAGGGATATCAAAGTTTAGAGAAAAATATAAAATTTTATGAAAATAAATTTAAGAACAAGACTATTCCTAGACCTAGTTTTTGGTCTGGAAGAATAGTAGTGCCAGAAAAAATAGAATTTTGGAAAGATGTAAAAAACAGATTACATGAAAGAGTACTATTTAAAACAGATAATGAAAAATGGCTTAAGGAATATTTATATCCTTGACTAATTTGCGGGATATAAAACTCCTAAAGTTTCAGCTACGCATGCTGGTTTTTCTTCTCCTTCAATCTCAATAGTAAGCTCATTTTTGATTTTAAATCCTGTTTTAGAAGGCGTAACTTCTAGAAGTTTAAAAGATCCTCTTAAATTTGAACCAGCTTTTACGGGAGATAGAAATCTAACTTTATCTAAGCCATAATTAACAGAGTGAGCAATATTCTTTACTTCATAAGTATTATAACTCATCCATGGAGCAAGAGATAAAGTTAAAAAACCATGTGCTATAGTTGATCCAAAAGGTCCTTTTTTAGATTTTTCTTCATCTAAATGAATCCACTGGTAATCTTCTGTTGCTTTAGCAAACTCATTTATTCTATTTTGTGATACATTAACCCAAGGGCTATGACCTGTAATTTTTCCGACATATTTTTTAAGATCTTCTATAGATTCTAATACTATCATTTAAACCTCCTTATATTGAATTTTTTGAGTACTATACTATATCAATATTTACAATTATGACTAATATGTTTTATAAATTAAACTATAGGAAATAAAATGACCACGATAAAAAAAAATAAACTAACGGAAGATCAATATGCTGTAGCGAGAGGAGGGGCAACTGAACCTCCATTTAGCGGAAAATATAACAATGAAAAAAGAACAGGTGTTTATTTATGTGTGTCATGTGACCAAAAATTATTTGACTCAAAAACAAAATATGATAGTGGATCAGGCTGGCCTGCTTTTTACGCTCCTTATAAAGAAGAAAATATTACAAACTTGCAAGATACATCACATGGAATGGTTAGAACAGAAGTAAAATGTAGTAAATGCGACTCACACCTAGGTCATGTTTTTCCTGATGGACCCGAACCCACGGGATTGAGATATTGTATAAACTCTATAGTTATGAACTTCATAGAAGAATAATTTTAAAAAGATTTAAGTATTTTCAAAATATCTGGATTGACTACAAACCTTGATCCAAAAACTTTTGAATATTCATTACTTTTTTTGTTAAAAAAATCTATGCCATATTTTTTAACCCAATTGAAAGCTCCTCCTGTCCAAAATGGAAAACCAATTTTTTTGATTAGCATAAGATCACATATTTTAGGGTCTTTGATGGCAGAGTGTTTAATAAAATTGTAAAATATATTATTGATAGAACTATAAAGTAATCTTGTTTCAACCTCTTCAATTGAAGGTTGTATTTTAGATGGGGGTATTAGATTTATTAAGTCAGGCCAAATATTATGCTTTATTCCTTTTTTATAATCATAAAAACCTTTATCATTTGATAAACCATTTCTATTAATTTTTTGCATTGACCTTATTAATGAAGCAACCGCTGCATCGGTAGAATCTAAATGATTTATTACACATTGGATTTCATTACTATCAGCAATTTCTAAAGGTCCTGCATTAAAATCTAATCTTTTACCTGCGTTTTCTATTAAAGGTGCTGATACTCCATTTATTAATAGTCTTACCCCTTCAGCTGCATAGTTTTCTTCAAAAGAGCTTTTAAATTTTTGAATTATATCTTCTTGTATTTTTTCTGTTGATTTATGTAAAATAGTTGTTTCAATCATTGATCTTGTCTCTATATTTTGGATGAGCCAAGTAATATGTCTTGCTTCTATTTTTAATCCAGAATTAACATCTGTATTTAATCCTTCATAAATAGAACTTATTAATACTTTAACTGATGGATAGTGATCAGCTGTATTTGCATGTAAAGATGCATTTTTTGAAATAAAATAACCCAAGTTTTGAGAAGAAAATGGATTAAGTTTATTACTTTGAATTTTTTTATTATCCCACTTTTGGAGTGAAACTGGGTTATTAACAATATAGTGTCTAGCTGCATTAATTAGCTGTTCTTTTTCTTTTACTATCTCATCTATAAGTTTTATTTTAAGAGCTTCCTCTGCTGACAAAATTTTATTACTTAAAAATAAGTTAATACTTTCGTTAATACCTACTAGTCTTGGTAATCTTTGAGATCCTCCAATTGATGGAATTAAGGAATATTTAATGTTTTTAAAATAAAAATTAGTTTTTGAGTCATCAAGTGCAATCCTATAATGACTATGTAGAATAATTTCTAAACCACATAGTTTGATTTCACCTTCAATTAAACTAACTATAGGCTTTCCTATAGTTTCTAATTTTCTTAATGTTTTACTAAATTTAGTAATAAAATCAAATATCGCCTTTGCGTTTGTTAATGATAGAAGAAAATTTAGATCATAATCATAGTCATATTTACCTTGATCAGAAGAAATGATAACGCCTTTTATTTTTTTATTATTACATATAAAATTTATAGCTTCTATAAAGTCATTTATAAATTCTTCATTAATCAGTATGCTATTAGACTGAAGTGAGAGATTAGCGACATTATGTTCATCAACAAAGAGCTTTATATTATTTAGATTCATTAAACTCTTTCAATTATAGTAGCTGTACCCATGCCGGCTCCAACACATAAAGTTATGAGTCCAGTAGATAAATCTCTTCTTTCTAATTCGTCTAATACTGTACCTAATATTATTGCGCCTGTAGCACCTAGTGGGTGTCCTAAGGCAATTGCTCCTCCATTAACATTAACCTTAGAATGATCAACTTTTAAGGCTTCCATAAAACGAAGTACAACTGCAGCAAAAGCTTCATTCATTTCAAATAAATCAATATCTGAGACATTCATATTAGCTTTTTTAAGTGCTTTCTCTGCAGAATCTGCTGGCCCTGTTAACATGATAGTGGGTTCAGAACCTATAGATGCAAAAGATCGAATTCTAGCTCTAGCTTTCAAATTATACTTATCTGCCATTTCTTTATTTCCTATTAAAACTCCTGCAGACCCATCAACTATTCCTGAAGAATTACCAGCATGATGTACATGTTTAATAGACTCTATTTCTGGATATTTCAAAATAGCAATATCATCAAAACCATGTTCTCCCATTTTTTCAAATGAAGGATCTAGTGCCCCAAGTGATTGCATAGTAGTATCAGGTCTCATATATTCATCTACTTCTAAAATTGGTAAGTCATTTTGATCTTTAACTGGAATAATTGAATTTTTAAATCTATTATCTTTCCATGCTTCTGACGCCCTTTTTTGAGAACTTACAGCATAACTATCAACATCATTTCTCGAATAATTATATTTGGTAGCTAATAAGTCTGCAGATATTCCTTGTGGTACAAAATAAGAATTATATGCTACAGTTGGATCCGCCATCCATGCTCCGCCTGAACTTCCCAAAGGCACTCTTGACATAGATTCAACTCCACCTCCGACTGATAGACTAGATTGACCTGACATTACTTGGGCAGCAGCAATATTAACAGCCTCTAAGCCAGATGCACAAAAACGATCCACCTGAACACCACTCACTGTTTGATGCCAATTTGCTTCTAGAACAGCAGTTCTTGCTATATCTGCTCCTTGTTCTCCAATTGGGTGAACACAACCTAAAACAACATCATCTACATCTTCAGTATTTAAATTATTTCTACTTTCAAGAGATTTAAGAACTTTTGCAGCTAATTGGACAGGTGCGACTTCATTCAATGAACCGCTTTTTTTTCCTTTTCCTCGTGGTGTTCTAACTGTATCAAATATCAGAGCTTCATTCATTTTTTTTCCTTCTCGTTATTTAGATAAGGTACGACTAATAATTTCTTTCATAATTTCATTAGTACCACCATATATTCTTTGAACTCTTGCGTCTTCCCAGGCCCTTGCAATTGGGTATTCTCTCATATAACCATAGCCTCCATGAAGTTGTACACATTCATCTACTAATTTACACTGCAGTTCTGTTGTCCATAATTTTGCCATAGCACCTTCAACAGCGTCAAAGTCACTATTTAAATGTTTATTTATACATTCATCAATATATATTTGTGCCACAGATAATTCTGTTTTGAGTTCTGCTAATTTAAATTTAGTATTTTGAAATTCTGCTATTTTTTTACCAAAAGCATTTCTTTCATTCACGTATTCTATAGTCCAATCTAAAGCGGCTTCTGCTGCCGCAATAGCTGCAACTGCAATAGCCAGACGTTCTTGAGGCAATTGCTCCATTAAGTTGTAAAAGCCTTTACCCTCAGAACCTAGAAGATTAGAAATAGGAAGTTTGACATTATCAAAAAACAATTCTGATGTGTCTTGAGCTTTTAAACCAACCTTGTCCAAATTTCTTCCTCTCTTAAATCCATCTCTATCACCTTCACACATGATAAGTGAAGTGCCCTTAGCACCAGAACTCGGATCAGTTTTAGCAACAACAATTATTAAATCTGCATTTTGACCATTTGTTATAAAAGTTTTTTGCCCATTTAATATAATGTCATCATTAGTTATTTTTGCATTGGTTTTGACAGATTGTAAGTCACTTCCAGTTCCTGGCTCTGTCATAGCTATAGCTCCAACAAGTCTTCCTTCACACATTCCAGGTAACCAACTATTTTTTTGCATTTCTGTTCCATAATGCAAGATATATGGAGCAACTATATCTGAATGAACAGAAATTCCAGGACCTGTAGCTCCAACTTTCATAAATTCTTCTACTATTATCACATTATATCTAAAATCAGCTCCCGAACCTCCGTATTCTTCTGGTGCGTTAGGACATAATATTCCAGCTGCTCCAGCTTCTAACCAAAAGTCTCTAGAGACAATACCTTTCTTTTCCCATTCACTATGATAAGGTTCTACATGTCTTTTAACAAAACGTTTAACACTCTCTCTAAAGATATCATGAGATTCATCAAATATTTTTCTTTTACTTTGCATTTTATAAAACCCTTAATTTACATATTATTTTAAATGATTGTATAGATTAAAACAATTATGATTTAATAATATTATCTATAATTTCAAACGTATTAGTAGATAAATCTTTTTTTTCGCTTATTCTTATTAGATTTTCTTTAATAATTTTTTGTCTACTTTTATCTAAATTTTTCCAACTGCTAAAGGAAGATGCAAGACCAGATGCAGAACTAGGGTTAATAGTATCTATGTGCATAATTTGGTCCGCTATAAATTTATAACCATTTCCTGAAATATTATGAAAATTTATAGAATTATTTTTTGCAAAAGTAGTTAAAACCGCTCTAACTTTATTTGCATTTTTGTAATCAAAAACAGCAAGCTTTATTAATCTCTTAACAATATGCAAATTATTTTTAGTTTTTGCTGAAGCTTGGATTTGAAACCACTTTTCTATCATAATTGGTTGTTCTTTATATTGTTGGTAGAATTCGGATATTAAGCGGTTTTTATATTTTCCTTTCATATTACAAATACAAGAAAGACTATACAGTTTTATAGTCATATTATTAGATGAATTATAAGCTTTTAAAGCTAATTCCTCAGCATTTTTATCTTTCTTTGCAGTTAAATAATCTAAACACACATTATGTAAAGCTCTCC
>PTKH01000030.1 GCA_002937655.1 Alphaproteobacteria bacterium MarineAlpha9_Bin3
GCATGAACTAAATAAGAATAATCATCTTTATATATCCCCTTTTGATCAGGGCCTCTATTATATAAACTTTCTAATGAGTCTAACATTCTTTTATCTAAATCATCACTTACATCAAGATGATTTAAATCTATAACTCCTGCAAAACCACACATAATCTATTTATCTACTATTTCAGCATATAATTTATTATATGATGACATCATTTTATTTTGTGAAAAATTATTTAATATTCTTTTTCTCGCTAATTTTTTCTGATTTTCAAAATTATCCTTATCTAGTTCAAGCATATACTCAATAGCTTTGTAAAGTTCATTTATACTTTTAGGTTTTATAAGTTTTCCTATATTACCAAGTATATATTTTGAGTCTCCTACTTCTGTTGCTATCGGTATCAATTTACTAGACATTCCTTCCGCTAAAGCATTAGAAAAACCTTCTCCAAATGCTGATGACGATATAATAATATCACTACTTGAATAAATATACTCAATATCTTTACGTGGCCCTAAAGTTATTATGTTATTTAGATTTTTAATCTTTTCTGTTCCCAGGCCAGCTAACAATAAAATGACAGATGGAAATTTTCTATTTAATTTTTTAAAAGCTTTTATTAAGGTGTCATGGTCCTTCATTGGATCATTTCTTCCTACACACAATAATACTATTGCATCTTTATGAATTTTATATTGACTTCTAAAATTATTTCTAAATTTTTCATTTAAAAGAAATCTACTAGTATCAATTCCATTATGAATAACGGTATGTTTATTTTTAAAACCTAATTTTTTGTGAAAATCTAAACCTGCTTTAGAATTATTTATAATAATATCAGGTATATGTGAAAAAAATTTACAAAACTTAATAACCATTTTTAAAAGTATAGAATAATGTGAAGTATCCATATTGGAGCAACGCAAACCCCAAATTAATGGAATATTATTTTTAATTTTCATTAACTTTAAAACAATTATCATTAAGCTAGAATGATACATCCATGTATTAATAACATCTGGATTATAATAATTTATAATTTTATTTAATTTATATAAATTAATTATAAAGGAAAATATATTTTTGGTTTTTAAATCAAATATTTTGATTTTATTATCATTAACCTCATCTTCAAATGCATTACCAGAAATTAATTGACATATCGCATGATTTTTATTTTTCTTAACTAACTCTATTAATTGCCTTTCCGCTCCACCTTGCTGAAGACTAGATATAATATGCAATACTTTTGGTTTCTTATTTTTCATTATTGATTTTACTGATAAAGTCAGTCACTTTTTTACTATAACTAAATGGAGTGTTGTAATTTTCTAATAAAGAAGGTCGTAAAATAGGTTTATTGAAATCGTTTCTAGGAGTTATATTTAATAAGTAATTACGAACATCTCTTTCTTCTTCAAATAAATTTATACTTTTATTTAAAATATTAATTTTTAAATCCTTCAAGCTAGATAATTCCTTCATAGCAATTACCGGTGTTCCTAATGCTAAAGATTCCAGAACTACATTAGGAAACCCTTCCCATCTTGATGGAAGAATAAAATAATCAGCTCCTGCTATATACGGGTATGGATTACTTAATAAACCTAAAAATTTTACTTTAGTATGAATATTTTCTTCTTCAATAATGCTTAATAAATGCTCTTTTTCTTTTCCCTCTCCAATTATCGTCAAATGTATATTTGGAATATATTTTAATAAAGGTAACAGTCTATCTATCCCTTTTTGATATACTAAACGTCCAACAAAAACTATCCTTATTCCTTTTCCCTTTTGACGATATATATTTTTTGTATATCTGATTTTTATTAAATTAATAGGATTAGCAATTATTAAAACTTTTTTCTTATCTATACCTTTAGAAATTATTTCTTTTTCCATTGCAGATGAACTTACTATTACGCCATCTACTGCTGGCATAGTAATTTTATAAAGTTTCTGGAAAATATAAGAATAAGGTGCATTAGCTAGAGAAATTGATGGCATATTCGGTTCTCTAGCTATTATTATGAAATCTAAAAAAAATAACTTTTTAATTAACAGCAATATTATAGTCATGTGAGGAAATGTTGAAAATATTACTTTAGGTTTTTTTTCAAAAATTTTTTTAACTAATTTATATAAGGAATTTCTAAACCTTAAAGATTTTAAATCAATTATTTTATTTTTAGAGATATTAGCTTTTAATGGACCAGCTGTATTTTGCATAACTAAAAAATAATTAAAAATATCATTATCTAGACTTTGTATTAAACTCAAAGTAACTTTTTCTGCTCCTCCGTTAGCAAAAGATGGTAGTAATACAAAAATAGTAATTTTTTTCATTAACTATTCTTTTATTAAAACCCATTTAAATTTGTCTTCAGATTTTATTAAAAACCCATTCTTTGCGAAGAACCTATAAGATGGAAGATTATTTTTTTTTACTATTGCTCTTAATGGGAGATTTTTGGAAATTTTGATAGCCTCAGTCAATGCTTTTGTAGCTAATTCCTTTTTTCTTTCTTCATTTACAATATAAATATCTACATCATAGTAAGTAGAATTTTTCTTTTCGAATCTTATTTGCCCAATAGGATTATATTTTTTATTTTCTACAATCCATATATAAGTATTTGTATCATTTAATCTTTCATACAGCCAATTCTTATGTTCATATAAAGTAATAGGGCCTTGATTAACTAATTTATTAGATATAGAGTCAAAATTATTTACCCATTTTAGCAAAATATTTGTATCTTTTTTATTTGCACATCTTAAATTTATCAATCATTAATCCAATCTTGTAATACTTATATAAAAAATAAACCTTATAATAAATAATTTAAAGTTTATTATTCAATTTGCTATATTACACTTGTAATACACAATATTTATTAAAAAACACTAGATTTTATTTTCATGCACAAAAAGCATTTCAGCTAATGAACCAAGCTCATTAATTTTTTCTGATGGCAAACGAGATACAAATTTTTTCATTACATTATAGTCATCATAATTAATTTTTGTCATTCCGTGTCCTTGAGATATATTAGTATTTAACTTTTTTATATCATGTATCTCTTTGTGAGGAACTTCTAATTTATTTAAGATTTTTGCTATAGTATCACTATTTTCAAGATCTTCTGTTTTTATTATTAATGACTTTTTTACTTTTTCAAAATTGCTGATTTTTTTAAACCTTAAGATAGTTTCTACCCATGACCATAAATAATATTCACCATCACTCCATCCTGATGTGTCCATAACTAGAATATTACTTTTCAAGTGAGGAGAAGAATTATCTAAAAAAAAAAATTTTTTTCTGTTTAAAAAACTTCTCATATTTAATACTGGATCACGTATTAATAAAACAACAGAATAATTTTCCAATAAGTTATCAAAACCTAAATATAAGCTTCTAACAAAATGCTTACTGACATCAAAATAAATATCTGAATTAGTTTTTTTTAGTTTTCTATTTATACTGATTAATTTTTTTGTGACTATTTTATTTATAAATTGAATATCATTATTTTCATAAGCACTAAGCGTTTTACCCCTACCTAATAATTCATTAGTATCTATAAACTTTCTTCTGAATTTTTTTTCTAAAATACCCAGTTTACCAGAAAATATATTTTTATATAAAGTAGGACTTTCAAATTCAGTGTGGCAATTGTAGGAATATTTAAGTAATATATCATACAAGGTCATCTGACCGCTTCGCCCTGTAGTTATAGTAAAGATGTAATTATTATTCATTATTCATTAATCTTTAATAGTAATAATTATTTCCAAGCAAATAACTTTTTTAAATCTTTAACAGAATGAGTCTGTATTAAATTCATTCTATGACCTGATCCAGGATAACCAAGAGCAGTAATAAGAATCATATCACTTTCTATTATCTCTTTATTTTTCCAAAGATAAAATAAACATTTGGGTATATGATTAAGACTTTCTCTATAAAATTTAGTATTATAATATATACCTTTTGTGCCCGATAATATATTTAAACTTCTAGCAATTTTTTTATCATTACTCACAGCTATAATTGGTTGGGATAGCATTTGACTTGAAATTATTCTAGCCGCATGGCCAGAAATCGTTATAGCAACTATTTTTGTTATAGGTAATAAAGAACACAGAACTGTAATAGCTTTTCCAGAAGCTAAAGATGAAGTTTGTTTATTAAAACTTTTATATTTACTAATTTCATTGGTTACTAAAGTTGATGAAATATTTGACATAACTTTTATAGATTCTACTGGATATTCTCCTACCGCGGTCTCTCCTGATAACATTGTTGCGCTAGCTCCATCTATAATTGAATTAGATATATCTAAAACCTCAGCTTTTGTTGGATAAGGATTATTAACCATGTTATCTAACATTTCAGTAGCAACTATGACCGGCGTAGAATTTGCATTAGCTTTTTTAATTATATTTTTTTGATTTATAGCTAAACTTTCTATGTTAGTTTCTGTAGAGAGATCACCTCTATCTATCATAATGACATCTGCTTCATCTATAATTTCTTCTAAATTTTGCAATCCTTTCTTATTTTCAACCTTAGCTACTATATAAGGACTATGTGAATTAATTAAGTTTCTGATTTTTTTAATGTGTGTTCTTGATTCAACAAAACTGATACCAACAAAATCCACATCATTAGATTTTGCAAATTCAATCATCTTAATGTCTCTTTTTGTAATTAATGCTCCTCCCATGGTTATATGTGGAACATTAATCCCTTTAGAACTTTTTAAAACTCCTTTAGTTAAAGCCTTTAAATAAATATCCTTACCCGCAACTTTTATAACTTTAAATTTTAATGTTCCATCATCTGCTAATACTAGATCATTTTTTGAAATATATTTATGTAATAAATTGTTAGTAACAGGGACTTTATTTTTTCCATTATATTTTTTATTTGTTGTTAAAATAATTTCATCAGAAATTGAAAAACTTGGTTCATGTTGTAAAATCGTTGTTCTAATTTTTTTTCCTGGAATATCTATTAAAATTGGTAAATTTGGTAAAACTCTTTTAATTAATCTAATCGTGTTAGCATGCCAATCTAAAGAATTATGAGATCCATTTAATCGAGCGACAGACATACCCGCCTTATACATCATTTTTAATTTTTTACTATTAGCAGTTTTAGGGCCTATAGTAGCCACTACTTTTGTTCTTTGATAATTTTTAATCTTCATCATTTATAAAAATTTCCTTACCTTTTATTGAATTTATAATTTCCGGGCGCATAAATTTATCACTTATAGGATTATTGTTTATTAGCGCATTTCTAATGGCAGTACCGCTAATTGGAATTTTATGTTTTGAATGTTTACAGATATCATCAGTTGTAATTTTTTTACATTTATCACAATAAAATGGTCCTCTAATTTTAACAATTTTTATTTTAAGTTCTTTTTCATATTTTTTACACAAATTTTGAGCTTCATACTCTCCATAATAATCCCCTACGCCTGCATGATCCCTTCCTACTAAAAAATGAGTGCACCCATAATTTCGTCTTATTAATGCATGAAATATTGCTTCTCTTGGTCCTGCATACCTCATAGACGTTGTTAACGCTCCTAGGATTATTTTATTCTCAGGTAAAAAATTTTTTATTAAAACATTATAACTTGTCATCACCGCTTCTGGTAAAAAATCTCCTTTTTTTTTCTTTCCTATTAAAGGCTGGATTAAAAGTCCTCCATATTCTTGTAAAGCCAATTGTAATATATGTTCATGTGCTTTATGAGGTACATTTCTAGTTTGAAAACCTGCTACATACTTTAATCCTAATTCTTTAATTCTTTTTCTAACATCTAATGGTGTTTTTTCATATGAAGTATATTTATTTTCAACTTTTTTTAAAAAATTTATTGATCCTCCAAGAAAATACTTTCCACTAGCAAGCAGCATTTTATATCCAGGATGACTTTCATCATTTGTACCAAATATTTTTTTAATATATTTTTTAAAATCAGGTTTAAATATACTTTCAGGTTCCATTGTAGCTACTGTAGTATTTTTATAAGACAGATATATTTTTTTAGATTTCTTAATTTCTGGTATTAATGAATAAGAAATAGGTAAAATTACTGGTAAGGGAAAAATCTTACCATTGGGTAATCTCAAATGATCCACTACCGAATAAAAATCACTTTCAGTCATAAAGCCTTTTAATGGTTTAAATGCTCCTATCCCAATCTTTTCTAACTCTAAATAACTATCAAAATTTATATTTAATCTCATAATATAAAATTCTTTATTTTAAAAAATGTAAATTTTTTATGATATTTTTTTTAACATCAGAGAAAGATTTTGTCTTATCCATATCAATAACTAAATTAGGTTTTTTAGGTTCATGCCAAGCAATATCTAACCCAACCAAATTTTTCTCCTCTCCCTTAGCAAACTTCTCATAAATACCTTTCGGATCTCTTTCTTTTACTAAATCGATAGTTGCCTTTAAATATATTTCAAAATATTCTGAAAAATTTTTCCTATTCCAATCCATTAGTTCAGTATTTGAATATAGCGCAGATACAATCACAATTAAATTTTGATTTTCTAAAAACAAACATAATTTTTGTATTCTTTTTATCTGTCTAATTCTATCTTTTTCTTCATAACCTAAATCATCCTCATACATCTGTCTTATTACATCACCATCTAAATTGACTAAATTAGGGAATTTATGTTTATAACTTTTTATAATTGAATTTGCTATAGTAGTTTTTCCTGCTCCAGATATTCCTGTCATCCAAATTACCAATTGTTCTTCTCCAATCTTTTTTACTAAATAATTGAAATTTTTTCATTATAATTTCACTTTTATAATAATTATTAGTTTATTTGATAAATTACTTTCCCTGAAATCATATATATTTTTCTTTATATAACATATATTATTTTAAATAATAAATAATATTCACCTGAAATTTATTTTATTTCTTCCAGGTATTTGATAAGAGTATTTAGATTTATATAAACTATACTCAATTAAATATTACATAGGATTTTGGTGCCATAATTTAGGCGTATTATTAATTATATTAATTACGGTATTAAAATCTAAATCTAACATTTCAAGATATTCTGAAATATTTTCATACCTAGGGGCATTTTCTTTCTCTACCAATTCTAAAGCTTGATTTCTTGTTAAAACACCTTCTCTAACTTGATTACTTCTAAATGTATCATGCTCAGTGAAACCAGCAATTGTATAGTATATATAATTATAAAAACCTGCTGTACCATCTCCTATTCTCCAAGTAGTACTAGTATCCTTTGCTAACTCCCAGTCATATTCATTAATTAAAGTTCTATCTATTAAATTTTCATCCCACAATAAGTAATCATATATATAATAATAATCTTCTTTTTTCTTAAAACTTCTATAATATTCTCCAGATAGTGAATCCCATAATGATGAGTTTAAATATGCTGGATTTTTTATCATTTCTTTTGAGCGTAAGTATTGATATCTTAACTGTTTTAATGCTCCAAAAGTATATGTTCGCTTTGTCTCAAAGTCTGGAGGATAACCTAAAAAGCCAGATTTAAAATGAGTAACTTCAAATGGACTATAACCCCATAAGTTTAAATTAATTTTTGTTTCTTTTTTAATATCATCAATATATTTGTAAAAATGTTTATCTCCGGCAGTAAAAATATTTACCATTCCTAAATGTGGTTTCTTAAGCCAGGCATTTATATTTTTTCTGATATTGTTCCTTTTCTTTTGGATATTTGCAGAAACAATTATATTTTCTATTCCTAATTTTGCACACATTCTACTAATATTTCTTCTGCCAATGTCAGAAGTCATTCCCCAGTCATAGGTATAAGTAATAGGCTTCATTTTTAAATCATTAATAATGACATGCAGAGAATACGAACTGTCTCTTCCACCCGAAAATGGAACTATACAATCTGGCCCACTTTTTTTTCTATAATTTTCTAAAATTTTTAAAAAATCTTTCTTAGGTTTGGGAGAACCTCTTTCTTTATAATTTAGACAATAATTACATACGCCTTCTTTATTAAAATATATAAAAGGAAATGTATGTGGAAGTGTGCATTTTGTGCATCTCACCACATGAGGTTTAGTACTATCTAATAATTTTTCTTTATTAGATGAAAAATTTTTATTAGAGACTAGTAATCTTCTTTTTACTTTATAATCTTTCACAGCAATATTTTTATCAGCAGCTAGTGGAATATCTATAATTTTTATTTTTTTATTTATATTTAAAATTTTTTCACAATTAAGGTCTTTTAGATGAAATTCTTCTGAAGAAAAAAGTATAGTATCTTTTTTATAGCCAATATATAAACTTCCATGATTTGAAAATAAAATTAATTTTCCTAGTTTTGGTAATGCAATTGCTACTGAAAAAGTGCCCTGACATTTTGATAAAAAAATGTCTTTAAAATATTCTAAATCTGTATTTTTAGAATATTTTTTTAATAATACATAAAATACTTCAGTATCTAAGTTACTAGAACGTTTAATATTTTCGCTTTTAAAAATTTCATTATCATTAACTACTATACCATTATGAAAAATACATATATTTTCACTTAAAAAAGGCTGATTTGCATAATTATCATTAGTAATTAATCTGCCAATTCCTAAAAAGACTTCCAGATTATTAAGTTTTATACTATTAACGAGTTTTGAAATATCATAATCAGCTCTTTCCACTGAATATTCATCTTGAAAAAGCATTATACCACTTGAGTCTGAGCCTCTTCTCTTAGCATGTTTTGCTAAACTCCTAATATATGCTTTATTATTATTATTTTTTCCTATTACACCAAAAATTCCACACATAGTATTTAACCGATCAATTATTATTTACAATATTTGCCAAAATTTTTTCTTCTTCATTCATTCTTTTTTCCCAAGTTTTAATGAATTTTAATTTAGTTAAAGCAATTTTCTCTTTAAAAAATTTAATTTTATTAGGATTATTTAAAAGAAATAAAATTTTATCTTTTAAATCATTTACGTCATTAACTTTATAATAAACTACAGCATCAGCTAGCAATTTATGAGTTTCAATATCAATAAACTTTTTATTTTGAGGATAAGGTATAACCATACAATCATTAGAACTAATTGCTTCAAGGTTTGTGTTTATTAAATTACCATCAGTATTTGCAGAAACATATATATCAGATCCTAAGTGGTGTTTTAAAACATCTATATGAGGTATACTTTTTAAGAATTGGAAACTATCTAAAAAACCAGAATTTTTACAGATATTAATAGACTCTTCATATAAAGTGCCGTCTCCTATAATAATAATATTTAAATTATCTTTACTGCTTTGCAAAACCTTAATCATTGCTCTTAAAAATATTAAAATACCCTTATATTCCTCAAGTCTTCCTACAAAAAGAATAGTTTTATATTCTTTATTTACTTTTTTTATCTTTTGTAAATTATCTACTCCATTAAGCAAGACATATCTTGGAACATGTTTTGCCAAAGTTTCTTGAAACCAATATTCAATCCCACTTCCATCTTGAGTGCCTATAACAGCAGAAAAATTTCCTCTATAGGAGTATTTATAAATTCTATGCACTATTCTTTGACTATTTGTTATAGATCTCCAAAAGGAACATATACCCAAAACTCTGACTACAATTGGCTTTGATGGAAAAAGTTTTGTCAGAACAAAGGCTATTACAACATTTGCTGAATCACAATAAATTATATCTGGATTTATTTTTCTTATATAAAATATAATTCTTATACATTGTCTTAAATCTCTCATAATCATTGCTAATTTTCTTGGTATAAAATTAAAAAAATAATTTGTTCCACATAATACTTTAATATTTGCTTTTAAATTTTCTACTTTTAAATCTATATCTTTCTCTTCTACCCAATTTGATGTGTACGTTTTACCTGAATCTTTAGCTGTGAAAATAATAAATAAAGTGTGATTTAAACTTAATTTTTTAAATAGATTATAAATTGTAGGGACACCTTCAGGCTTCCAAGATTTCTGATATAAACTTTTTTCAAACCCAGAATAAAGCCGAGTTACAAATAATATATTCATATTAGTGATTTTATTTGAATTATTTATTTTTTTTACCATAATCTAAATCTATATTTTGCCAATTTTTGCCAAGATTCATATTTTCTGCAATAATAGTAAACCAAGAGATATAGTGTCTTGCACCATTTTTATTTTTTATAATATCTAAATATGAAAAAATACTTTCCCCACAAATATTATCCATCCAATAACTTAAATATTTTTTTTCAAATCGATGCCATTTATTTTTACCTAAAAATACAAAAAATGGTTTTGTTAAAAATCTGATTATTCTCATCCAATATGGAGAAACAAAATACTTATAATTATAATTTTCTCCCCACACTTTTCCCATATTTAATTCAAATAAGGTTTCCTTATATAATTTTTGATTAAATTTATATTTTAGTGGCACACTCGACCAAAATGTCATAAATGATTTATCCCAAAGAGGTAAACACCAATTGAATCCATATGCTTCAAAAAGTCTTTGACAATTATTTACAAACTTTGCTTGTCTATTTTCATACTCTAAAAATTCAAATATGCCTTCTATCATAAAATTATCACTTATATTATATGAACTTTTTTTTAGTTGTTTTAATAATAATTCTTTAATTACTTTTTTATTTTTTTCTGACTTTAATGAATTCCATAATGAATAATGTTTATCAAAATGTTTCTCAATTAAAGCATTTAAAAATAAATTAATATTTGTAATTTTTTTTGGAATATTTTCTATATGAGGAATATGCCCTCCTGTAATAAAATCTCCCGAATTACCATTAACAATTATATCTTCTTTTTTTAAAAATCTTCTTTTTAGAAGAACATCTAATGCTAATAGACCTTGAATTGTTGTGGTTGCACAACCATCAACTGTTTTAGAAATAAAATTTTTATATTCTAAACTAGCAAAATATTCTTTAGCCTGATTTTGATTTATTTCTACAAACTCCCAATCATATCCTAGTGTCTTAGCTATTATTTTTGAGGCTCTACTCTCATAGTTATTTTTTAAGCCATATGAATAACACTTTACATTAACATAATTTAAATCTTTTAAACCAGATGCCACTAATCTAGAATCTAATCCTGCAGATAAAGGTATAGCTATAGTTCTACCATTTGCTTTTTTAACTAATTTTTCTAATAACTCCTTAATTTTAATTTTTAATTCTTCTTTAAATTTATCATATGGTTGAGTTTTGAATTCCCATGGTTCATAAAAATAATATTTTTTCAAATAAAGATTACTCTCAATGCTATAAAATAAATAATAACCAGGATTTATATTATTAATACCTTGCCACAATGTACCTTCATCAATTGTATAACCAGACATTTGAAAAGCAATAAGTTGATTTTCATCCACTTTACTTTGATATTTATTTGCAATATTTCGAGCTTGAGGAGACAATATTAAATTGTTATTTATTTTTTTCCAAAAAATAGGAATAGTTCTAGCACAATCAACTGCTGCTAATATCCATTTTTTAGAAATAATTATAATACCAAAATGGTCATCCAAGTTATTTATAATTTTATTGATATAATTAAGGTTTACTTTTTCTTTAATTAATAATTTTTTAATTAAATAATTATATATTTCCTTATTATTGTCTCCAGATAACCAAATTACATAAGTACCATATGTATACTTTACCCAATTATCCAAAGTATCAGGAATAAATTCAGCAGTAATATTATTTTTATTACTCATTTTTTATAAAAACTTTTTTAATAAAGTCCAAAATATATTGTTTTCAGAAGAAACTGTAAATAATAATTTGATACCATTTAAGTATGTAAGCCTTAATAAAATATTCATATATATTTTCCAGTACTTTTATTCATCTTACTTTGAAAATTGTCTTTATTAAATCACCCTCCAAGAACTTATTCGGATTGTCTGAATCAATATAAGATTTAAATGCTATTAAACTTTTGTTAAATTTCATTTCAGTATTTGCAAGTATATTATTATTCGAATGTGCAAAGCATAAATTAAAAGTACTACTTAACATAAGTCCATTTTTAAGAAACTCTTGACGAAGTAAGCTAGTATACAAATTATTTTTATCAAAATTTGATTTAAAAATAATTTGAGGCCACCAATCAATATTAGATATTGTTATATAATCCAATAAACTCAACTGTTTTAATATATTATTTAAACTTTCAATTAATTTTTTGCCATAAGACTTATTTTTATTTATTACATCTAATTTTTCAATTTTATTTATATTAGCTATAGCTGCAGAAAGTGAAATTGCTTCTCCCCCAAAAGTAGAAGAGAAAAATATCTCCTCCATATAATTCATTATTTCTTTTTTACCTACTACAGCTGATAAAGGATAACCATTTGCCATAGCTTTACCTAGACAAGTAATATCCGGAATTATTCCATACTCAGATTGTGCGCCTCCTAAATTAACTCTAAATCCACTAATTATTTCATCAAATATTAATATTACTCCATGTTTATTGCATAAATGTCTTATTCTCTTAAGCGAATCAATATCTGTTTTAACTAAACCTGCTGGTTCTAATATAACTGCAGCAAACTTATTTATATATCTATTAAATAAAATCTCTAAGCTATCTGCATCGTTAAAATTAAATTTTTTAGTTAAATTCTCTACTTCTTTAGGTACTCCCAATTTTCTTGATGATGATCCTATATACCAATCATGCCAGCCATGATATCCAGCTACTGCAACCATATCTTTTTTAGTGTAAGCTCTTGCAAGTCTAATTGCTGCAGTAGTTGCATCTGAACCATTTTTTCCAAATCTTACCATCTCTGCGCTTGGTATAATATTAACTAATTTTTCTGCTAATTTATGTTCTAGTATAGAAGGAAGGGAATAAACTGTTCCCTTATTAATCTGATTAATTACTGCACTATCTACATCTTTGTCACAATATCCTAAAACTATTGGTAACAAACCTAAAATATAATCAATATAATGGTTTCCATCTATATCTACTATTTTAGCACCATAAGCTCGATCTATAAATAAAGGTGCAACACCCTTAGGCCACTGCATATAGCTTTTTGAGAATGTTTGGCTAGCAAGCGGAATTATTGAAGAAACATTTTTAAAAAAGTTATTACTTTTTTTATATTTATCCTTTAATTTTTTATAAGATTCTTTAGAACCCTCATTTATATTTATACCTTTACTAAGAATTTGAATTTCTGGTTTGTTTACTAAAAATGATATTATATCCATCCATTTCACATCACTTGGTAAGTTTTCAAAAATTAAATTTAAAAAATCTAAATCTTTCTGCTCATCTAAAGTCCATCTCAAATTACTAAAATCTGATGTATATTCTAAAGATTTTATCTTAATGATGTTAGAATGCGCCTTATTTTTTCTCATACCATGCATATATGTAGTAACATGTTCCCTTGAAAATGAATCTAATGAAAACTTATCAGCTTCAAATAGTATTCTTTTTGTAAACACCTCCACATCTAAGCCATCAGGAAATGTTCTATTTATAATATTTGACGCATAATCTGAATTAGATGAGATTAAAAGTTCAATAGTCTGATCAATAATCTCTGGATCAATTAATGGACAGTCTCCAGTAAGTCTTATTACCAAATCAGCTTTATATTTTAATGTAGTTTCGACATATCTTGATAAAACATCATTGTCATTACCCCTATAAACATCTTCATTACTATATTCTTTTATAGTTTGTTCTAAATAATCATTTTCTTTTGCATTCCCTGTAGCTATGACAATTTTATCTATTAATTTAGAACACTTCACTCTATTTATCATTCTAATAATAGCAGGAGTTCCATTTAAGTCTGCCAAAGCTTTATTTGGAAGCCTAGAAGAAGACATTCGAGCTTGAATAACACATAATATTTTTAAATTCTTAATCATAAAGTCTATCTAATTTAATTGGTGTATTTTTGGAAATATTTGTTTTTACTACCTTACCAATAACTTTATAGAAATCTTTTGGACTTAAACCATTAATACCTTTAGCTGGCCTCATAAATAAAATATCATCTTCACTAATTTTATGGTTGATAGGTAAATTATTTTTTGAAATAATTATTCTTCTCATCCATTTTTTGTTCTTAGATTCTAAATTACTAACCCATTCTATTTTACTTCCTAACATAGATTTAAAAAGTTTAATATTTTCTATCATTTCCTTAAAGTTTTTAGCATCTAGAGATATTTTATGATCAAAACTTTTTCTATTAACATCTAAAGTAAAATGCTTTTCTATTACCATGCTTCCTAAAACTGTCGCAGCCAAAACTGCCTCATAACCTAATGCATGATCTGAATAACCTATCGGAAAAGAGTATTTTTTATTTAAAATTTTAATTAAAGATAAATTTGTTTGATCGTACGGAGTAGGATAAGAAGATACGCAATGCATTAAAACTAAAGACTTATTTCCTGTTTGTGTAAAACTATTTACGGCTTCCTGAATCTCAGCTTCATTTGCAGTACCTGTAGAAATAATAACAGTTTTATTAAAGCTAGCAATTTTTTTAATTAAAGGAATGTGTGTAATTAAACCAGAAGAAATTTTATATATTTTAGGCTTAAGTTTTTTAACCCATTCTAAAGTCTTAAAGTCTCCAACAGTAGTAAAAGGTTCAACTCCGAGAGATTTTGCATAGTTAAACATTTTTTCAGTATCCTCTGGTCCTAACCATGCTTTTTTAAATAAACTATAACTTAAAGTATCTTTCGCATAATTCTCATCAGGATCTAGAGATTGCAATTTAATGGCATTTGCACCTGCCAAAGCTGCCTGTTTTATCATATCAGCACATACTTTTATATCACCCTCATGATTGATACCTATTTCAGCTATAACATAAACAGATTTGTTATGATTAAAAATTTTTGACCCTATTTTAAATTGTTTTGTCATTTAGCCTCTGTAATTTCATAATCAAAATACTATTCTAAAGCCATATATGGAATAATAATTTTTCCATCTGGTAAACTTTTTAAATCTATATTTTTGTCTTCAGATAAATCTATCATATCATCAATAAAGTTAATACCTGCAGCAATAGTAACTGCCACACTTCCACTTGGCCGCGGATTTATTTCTAATATCATTGGAGTACCTTTTGAGTCCATCATAACATCACAATCATATAACCAAGATAAATTAAATATTTTAGCCAGATTTTTTGCTAAATCGTGCATAGAAGTTATATTCTCTATAATATGTCCATCATTAGGAATGTTAGGATTGATTCTTCTTCTAACAACTGAACGCTTTATATCTCCTTTCCAAGATAATAAATCTATATCATAAATTGGTTCTTTCAGCTTTTCCATCACGATAAGAGGAAAAAAATTATTATATAATTTTAAATTATTTTTAATAAACTGACTATAAGAGATACACCCTTTATTATTATTTTTACTAATAATACTTACATTTCTTCCACCTCTTCCCGATGAAGGTTTTACTACTACGTCAATATTTTTTTCAAGTAATAATGAGACACTCTCTTCTAATTCAATTAGAGAATTTACTTCATAAAATACTGGGCTTTGAATATTATTTTCTTTTAGAAAATTATAAGTATTAATTTTACTAGATAATATTTTTAAAACTTCATAATTAACGCAAGTTAAAATACAATTATGTTTTTCTATTTTTTCTCTTTCTTTAGATAAAGAAAGAGCTTCTTCGTCTGAACAAGGCATCACCATGTTAATTTTATGCTGTACTACTAATTCTTCTATTCTAGAAGTATATTCTTTTTCATCACCTAAAGGAACTAGAGCGAACTGATCACAAAATATTTGAGCATTTTTAGATACCTTATTATCCACAGCAATAATTTTTATATTATATTTACTAGTAGCTAATATTCTTCTCCTTAATTCAGCAGATAAACCACCACCCGAACAAGTAAACATAATAGTAAAATTTTTCATTCTATATCCTCTAAACTAATGGGTTCCCATTTATTAAATTTTTTAATATCAAACTTAAAATTATTAGCCGCTAAATATATTTTATTTGAAAAAAAAATTTCATCTTTAGTTTTATGAACGAAAAAATCCTTTATGTTAGCTTCTTTTTTAAAACCAGCTTTCATGTAAGCATTAATAGAGCCTAGATTAAAAGAATCTATACTTGCAACAAACTTTCTAATACCACTATCCAGAAAAACTTTTTCTTTCAAATTTTTTATAGCCTTTGAAGCAATACCTTTTCCCCAATACTTTTTATCTCCGATTACTGTGACTAAATCAGAGACCCCATCACTTCTTCTTATAGGACCTACTTTAATATTTCCTATATGTATATTTTTTGTATTATCCCAAATAGCATATATGTAATATGATCTTTGAATAATACCATTTATTAAATATTCCTTACTTTCTGATATAGATATATTTTTTGCTTCCAAATATTCTGTTACCTCTGAATCGGCAAACCAGGAAACATATTTAGAATTAATATCTTTTAAAGTTAAAGGTCTCATATAAATATCTAACTTTTTCATTATATCCTATTAAATTTATTTACTATATTATTAATATATCCTGCAGCTCTAAATGCTGTATTACCTTCCGGACCTAGAATATAGTCATTAATTAATTTTAAACGAATTTCTCTTTTTAAATTCCATTTAGTAATTAAGTCATTAAACGGAATGGATAAAAGCTCTTTTAATTTACTTTCCCATCCATTTTTATCTAAATTTATGACAAAAAAGGAATCTTCAAAAAGTTTTTCTAATTTCTTAGATAATAATGGGTAACACATAGAAGATTTTAGATAAATTACTGGTGTATTCTTATATATACACCAACTTAAAGTACTATAATTAGAGTCTGTAACAATTATATCTGCAACTGCTCTCATATACCTGAAATCAAAATCTCCAACTAAATTTATATTTGACTTAAGTTTTAAAATTTTGGAATAACTCGGTTGATATAATAATCTTTGAGAAGGATAAGGTTTATATAAAACTTTTTTATTAATATTATTATATATTTTTAATAATAAATTCTTTTCTCTTTGATAACCATATGATGCTATTGGACTCGTAATACTATTT
>PTKH01000031.1 GCA_002937655.1 Alphaproteobacteria bacterium MarineAlpha9_Bin3
AGCTCAGTTGGTTAGAGCAAACCGCTCATAACGGTTTGGCCGTAGGTTCGAGTCCTACCGGGCCCACCAAAAAATATATATATTTAAATTTGCTTTATTACATAAATTAAGGTTAATTTTAATTTATAATATAAATATTATATTAGTTATTTATGGGAGGATTATTTAATGGACGCTAAGGTTGTTTGGCTACTCGTATTTGTAGGTTTATATTGGGCATACTGTGTTTACTGGGGTATTAAAGGACATTTACAAGCAAGAACTGCTAGTGATTATTTTTTAGCAGGAAGAGGAATATCAATATGGGTTTTTATCTTGGCCGCTACTGCTACATCATTTTCAGGGTGGACGTTTATGGGACACCCAGGTTTAATATATAGAGATGGTTTTCCTTATGCATATGCTTCCTTTTATGCAATTACTATTCCCTTTACTGGTGTAATGTTCTTAAAAAGACAATGGATGTTAGGAAAAAGATTTGGATTTATCACGCCTGGAGAGATGTTGTCAGATTATTTTAAATCAGATTTTATAAGGATTTTAGTAGTTCTTGTAGCTTTAGTTTTTTCAGTACCTTACTTAGGTATTCAACTGAGAGCTTCAGGGTTTTTATTTAATGTATTAACTGATGGTATGTTCAGCGTAAACGTAGGAATGTGGGCATTATCTGCTGTTGTATTTCTTTATGTGGCAACTGGAGGACTAAGAGCTGTTGCTTATGTTGATACCATGCAATGTATACTTTTAGCTGGCGGTATAATGGTAATAGGAGCTATAGCGCTATTAAATATTGGAGGGTTTGGAACATTAGTAGAAGGTATAGCAGCGCTATCACAAAATGATAAAAATCTTACTCCTGATGGTTATAGCCATTATATAGCAATACCAGGAGTGATTCAGTATGTTAAGAGCGGATCGGAAGCCGTGGGAGGAGCATGGACTGGAATAATGATATTATCATATATGTTTGCACTAATGGGAATTCAATCTGCTCCAGCATTTACAATGTGGTCTTTTTCTAATAAAAGCACAGAGCCATTTGCACCTCAACAAGTTTGGGCGTCTGCATTTGGAATAGGTTTAATTTTAATGAGTTTTACAGCAATACAAGGAATAGGAGCCCATTTCTTAGGAGCTGACGCGTCAATGTTGGCTTCTCATCCTGAATTAGTTAATAACGTTATGGGCGCAGGACTTCAAGGTCAGGATATAATGGAGACAGCAGGCAAACAAGGAATGTTAGTTCCTCAATTAATATATCTGATGTCAGATAGTGCTCCATGGTTAGTAGGTCTTTTATCAGTTTGTGCATTAGCTGCTATGCAATCAACTGGAGCAGCATATATGTCTACTGCCGGTGGAATGCTTACAAGAGATTTAGTAAAAAGATTTATTTTACCTAATGCATCTCATAATATACAAAAAATTCTTGGAAGATCAGGCGTAGGTCTTATAGTTTTAGCAGCTTTATTAGTTGCAACAGTATCCAAAGATGCATTAGTTCTATTAGGTGGTTTAGCAGTTGCATATGGATTTCAAATGTGGCCTGCTCTTATTGCTATTTGCTGGTGGCCTTTTCTAACTAGAGCTGGAGTAATAATAGGATTAATTGCAGGTTTAGTTGCTGTTACTCTTACAGAGAGTATGGGTAGGGATGTATTTGGAATTACGGCTTGGGGAAGATGGCCATTAACTATCCATTCAGCTGGTTGGGGTATAATATTTAACTTAGGTTTTGCAATATTAATATCATATTTTACACAAAATAAATCAGACACTGAACATAAAATGAAGTTTCATTCGTTTTTAAGAGAACATTCCTCTTTATCCGATGAAAAAAAGAGATTAGTTCCAACAGCTGTTATTATAACATTACTTTGGTTCTTCTTTGGTATAGGCCCTGGTGCAGTCATAGGGAATTGGATATTTGGAAGTCCGCTTGATCCAAATACATGGGTATTTGGTATTCCTTCAATTTGGGCTTGGCAAATATTATTTTGGATAATAGGAGTTTATATGATGTGGATGCTTGCTTATAAGATGGAAATGTCAACGCCTCCTAAACCATTTGAAGCATTAACAGATGATATTGGTGATAAATAATTATATTTTGGATTACATATAGGTAAGCTTTTAATTACCTGTAAGTAATATAGATTTTAAATGCCAAATAGTTTTTATGTTTTAAATGTTATAGTTTTATCAGTACTCTTATATTATCCAGTTAATAAATTAATATTTGTTTTAAGTGTTAGAAGATTAGAAAAAAAAATTGGTAAAAAATTAAATAATTTTCAAAAATCTGGCCAATTAAGAAGATCTAGATTTATATCTATCTTTTTAATTATAATTTTTTCGTGTTTATTTAATATTAATATTCTTGATATAAAGTAGGAATAATTTGAGCTCATATAAAGTTAAGCGATCAGACTCTATTTATAATATTTTAGTAAAAATTAGTATTATTTTATTTGTATTATTTACTGTTTGGCTTCTGTTTGAACATTTTATTAATAGACCTCCAGAATTGAGGTATTATTTAAGTGCTAATACAGATTTTAAAGATAAAAGATATGACCGTTCTCTCGAGAACTATCTTAAGGCCTATAGCTATGATCAGAATGATGTTTATATTATAGAAGGTATTGCTCGATCTTATATGGAGCTTAATGATTTTAAAAATTCTTTTAAGTATTTTAATTTAGCAATTAAGACGGATAAACTATTTGCTCCTGCTTATGCAAATTTAGGAGTTCTTTTTGATAGGAATAAAGATTATATTAGTGCAATAAAATATTATGAAATTGCATTGAGTCTTGATAATGACTTATCTACTGGCATGCATTGGATTGATAGATTATTATATGATGTAAGAGAGAAACCTCCCACAATAATGGATAGACTAAACTACTTAAATCAGCAGATGTTATTAAATAAAGATGATAGAATATTTTCAATAGAAGAAATTAACGATAAGCAAATAAACTATGAAAAATAATTAAATTATTTTCAATATATCTACAGTAAAAACTCTTATAAAAAATATTAGTGCAATGCAGCCAAAAAGTAGACGAACAAAATCTTTTTCCCCATCTTTATCTCTAAATGTAATTCCATGCCAAGCAATTATACCTGTTGCAAAAACAAAAACCCAATTAAAAAAATCATCCATAATAAAATTGATTAACCTAAAATTTAATAATATATTTAAATGCTATGATATTAGATAATATACTTTTAGATGGTCCAAAAGAAGGAAAAAATATATTATTATTTGCTCATGGGGCTGGCTCGCCAATGGATTCGATATTTATGAGTTCAATTGCAAAAGGGTTAAATCAAAATGGTATTATGACTGCTAGATTTGAATTTCCTTATATGGCTAAAAGAAGGTTAGGTAAGAAATCATTTCCGGATAAAATAACGACCATGTGCAAATATTATACAAACATATATTTTCAAATAAAAAAATTATTTCCTAATAAAAAAATTTGGTTATCAGGTAAATCATTGGGAGGAAGAGTTTCTACTATTATAAGTAAGTCTATAGATATTGAAGGAGTAGTGGTATTTGGTTACCCATTTCATCCCATTAATAATTTAGATAATTTAAGACTTGAAAGTTTACAATTAGAGGGTCCGCCAATTTTAATAATACAAGGTACAAGAGATAAGTTTGGAAATATTGAAGAAGTCAAAAAATATAAAATACATGAAAAAAATTATATTTACTGGTTAAAGGATGGTGATCACTCATTTAATACTTTAAAAAAGTCACATATAAGTACTCAAGAATCTATTAAGAAAGCTCATAATATAGCCTCCTTTTATATTAAGGGTAAAAGCTTTAAAGGTGTTCTAGATTAAATTTTTTAAGTATAGATTTTTGCCTAATATGTAGTTCTTTTTCATCAAAATTTTCTATAAGCTCTTCAATAATTTCATGCCAATTTAATTCAGCATTTAAATGCATAAATACAGAACCAAGTCCTACCGCTGCTCTGTCTATAAGAACAAATTCTTTTGGTGGTGATACTCCTCCTAATTTTTTAAGCTCACTATATACATTTGAAGCTACCTCTTTACCATTTTTAAGCGCTTTAGGATCTTGAATTTTTCTTTTTTTATTTTCTAATAATGGTCCGTAAATATATAGAGCCCAGACATTAAGTACTTCTATTAAATCTTTAGATAAATCGTTAAAACCCCAAGATTTATAAGCTTTTATTGCTAATTTTTGATTATTATCTCTCATAGCAATATATAGATCTATCACTCCTTTTACAAATTTAGCTGGAAAAACTCTAATACAACCAAAATCTAGTAGATTTATTTTTGGTTTATTCTTATCAGAACTATCTACTTGATAGTTACCAGGATGAGGATCTCCATGAATAATGCCATATCTATAAAAAGGAATATACCAAGCATAAAATAATGTTAATGCCAGATGGTTTTTAACTTTAGGACTTGAATCTTTCCATTTCATAAATGATTCGCCATTTAGCCAAGTCATTGAAAGTAATCTTTCAGTAGATAAATTAGTTATAGGTTTAGGTATATTAATATACTTTTGATTTTTTAGTATTTCACAAAACAAAAGCATATTTTTCAGTTCTCTTTTATAGTCTAGTTCTTCTTTGAGTCTGTCTGATAATTCATCATATATGTCCTTAGTTTTAATAGTTTTATCCCAAGTCCCATATAACGAAAATATTAATTTTAACTGCTTCAAGTCGGCATCAACTGTAGATGCCATATCAGGGTATTGTAGTTTACAAGCAACATTATCTCCTTTTACACGTGCTTTATGAACTTGTCCTAGTGATGCAGCATTTTTTGCATTATTTTCAAAAGAGTCGAAATTTTGTAACCAATTCTTTCCTAATTCACTAGCCATCCTTCTTTTTACAAAAAACCAGCCCATAGGGGGTGCTTCTGCTTGAAGTGTTTGTAGCTTTTCAGCATATTCTTTAGGTAATGCATCAGGTATAGTAGATAATAGTTGAGCTGCTTTCATTAAAGGTCCCTTCAAACCTCCTAAAGCATTTAAAATTATATCAGCATTCTTATTTAGATCATTTTTACCAATTAGCTTATTGCCAGCAAGGCGCGCCGTAGCGCCTGTTATTTTGCTACTAACATTAGCGTATCTTTTCACTTTTCCAGTAAGAGTAGATTTATTTTTATCCATAGAGACTTAATTTCATAACTTTTTTATAATCTACGATTATATTTAAATCTTAGATTTGTAAAAATTATTCTGCAGCTATAGCTGAAGCTGGTCCATCTTCTTTAGAATTCCATATTTCTAATAATTCTTTTCTTTTTTGTTCAGCTTTTTTTATATTTTCTTCTTTAACATGCCCATAGCCTCTTATCATCTCAGGTATAGATGCTATTTGTACTGCTAAAGCAATATTTTTTTTATTCAATTCAGGTAATATTTTTATGAGATCATTTTTGTATTGATCAATTAGAAATCTTTCCATTTTACGTTCTTGTGTTTTGCCAAAAGGATCAAATAATGTACCACGTAAAAACTTAAATTTTGATAATATTTTAAATACAGGTAAAATCCAGGCTCCTAAAGTTATTTTTTTTAATTTACCTGTGTTTGGATCTTTAGGAGAAAATAAAGGAGGTGCAACATGAAATTTAAGTTTAAGTTTACCCTCAAATGCTTTATTAAGTTTTTCTTTAAATTCTCCATTAGTATATAATCTGGCTACTTCATATTCATCTTTATATGCCATTAGTTTGTATAAATATTTAGCTACTGCTATTGATAAATCTTCTTTATCTTTTTCTATCTTTTTTTCATGTATAATTGTTTCATTTACAAAATCTAAATATGCATCTGAGTATTGTGTATTTTGATAATTTGTAAGAAAACTTGTTCTATCTTTTATAATCTCATTAAGACCATATTTATCTTTATCTATTTCAACATTATTCATATATGGAGCAGCCTCTTTTTCAACATATCTGTAATCAAAAGCAGCCATTCTTCCCCATCTAAAAGCGGATAAATTCATATTTATAGCTATATTATTAAGTTTAATAGCCTCTTCCATTGTTTCAGGAAGTACTGGTATCAAACCTTTCTGAAGAGCATAGCCAGTTATAAACATATTTGAACCTATAGAGTCACCAAACATTGCTGTTGCTATTTTTATTGCATTTATAAAGCTTGTTTCTTTAGATGATTTTTCAATAATTTGTCGTATGCGTTTTCCTCCAAATGAATGGTCAGGATCTAAAACAAACCCAGCAACAGGTGTTTCATGATCATTTATAATAGAATGAGTGCTATTGATATTCATTAATTCTCTTACAGGAGAAGTTGTAACTACAACCATATCGCAACCTAAAATTAAATCAGCACTAGTTTTTCCTACTTTAACAGAGTGAATTTTTTCAGGTGATGATGCAACTCTAATATGACTAAGTACGGCCCCACCTTTTTGAGCTACTCCTACTTGGTCTAAAACACTTACTCCTTTATTCTCCATATGTGATGCCATACCTATAAGTGCACCTATGGTTACTACGCCTGTTCCGCCTATTCCAGTGACAACTATATCAAATGGTTTATCCAGGTTTATTTCTTGCGGTCTAGGTAGTTTATTAAATATATCCATAGGTAGATCTGATGCAGCTGTTATTTTCCTTTTTCTAGGTGTCGCACCTTGAACAGTTACAAAAGAAGG
This sequence comes from Alphaproteobacteria bacterium MarineAlpha9_Bin3, assembly GCA_002937655.1. Classification (GTDB taxonomy): domain Bacteria; phylum Pseudomonadota; class Alphaproteobacteria; order TMED109; family TMED109; genus TMED109. Next base: position 6,714 of record PTKH01000031.1, read on the forward strand.
GCAGAAGCCATCTACACAGCTAAAGTCTTTATTACACGTGGACTGGTTTACTCTACGTTTTCTTCCAAATTTAGTTTCTAGAGGTTCAACAGAAATACAATTAGAAGTTTTAGAGCAATCTCCACAACCTTCACAAACTGAGTCATTTATAAAACTTCTTTTATCAGGATCTTCCATTAATCCTCTTTTTCGTCTTCTTCTTTTTTCAGTAGCACAAGTCTGATCATAAATCATAACCGTTACTCCTGGCCATGATCTTAGTTCTTTTTGAACTTGATCTATCTCACTTCTATGATTTATAGTAGTACCTTCAGCAAAGTTTGCATTTACGCCATATTTTTCAGGCTCATCTGATACAACTGCTATTCTTTTGACACCTTCTCCGTATAATTGATGAGAAATTCTTGATGGCGTAGGAACTCCTTCAGCAGGTTGCCCTCCAGTCATAGCAGTAGCATCATTAAATAATATTTTATATGTAATATTTACTTTAGCAGCTACAGAAGCTCGTATAGCGAGTATTCCTGAATGCGTATAAGTTCCATCTCCAATATTTTGGAATATATGACTATCTTCAACGAAAGCAGACATGCCTATCCAATTTGCTCCTTCTCCACCCATATGAGTAAAAAGATCGGTATCTCTATCCATCCATGCAGCCATAAAATGACAGCCTATACCTGCCATAGCTTTACTACCTTCAGGAACTTTAGTAGAGCTATTATGTGGACAACCAGAGCAAAAATAAGGAGTTCTATTTGCAATACCTTGAACGGCAGCAGTATCTGGCTCATTTTGTTTAATAATTCTTAATTTTCTTAATAAATTTTCATCTTTATAATTTATAGTTATTCTCTCAGCTATTATTTCTGAAACAAAGTCCGGTGTAAGCTCACCAATAGAAGAAATGAGATCTCTTCCATCTTCATCTCTTTTACCTATAATCTTTTTTGGTCTATTTGATTTATTAAATAAGATTTCTTTAATTTGATCTTCAACTAAAGGTCTTTTTTCTTCGAATACTAATATTTCGTTCATATTTTCACAAAAGTCTACAATTGAGGATTCCTCTAATGGCCAAGGCATTCCTACTTTAAATAAGTGTAATCCAATTTGATTAGCATATTCTTCATCAATTCCGAGATCTGATAAAGCTTGTCTTACTTCCGCATACCCTTTTCCAGTAGCAACTATTCCTATATTTTTTTTACCTTTTGACCAAATGCTTTGATTAATTTTATTAGCTTTTACAAAAGCTTTAACTGCGGGTATTTTGATTTTATTTAAACGAGTCTCTTGTCCAAGAACGTCATCTGGCCATCTAATATGGACTCCTTCTTCTGGCAAATTATATTCAGGAGTATTAATTTTTATTCTATCTAAATCTATATTTACTGAAGCAGAGCTATCCATTGTAGCGGTTACACATTTCATTGAAACCCAGACACCAGCATATCTTGATAAAGCTATTCCTATTAAACCATAATCTAAAAGTTCTTGAACATTAGATGGATTAAGAATTGGTATTTGGGCATCTACCATTGCATATTCGCTTTGATGAGCTAAAGTTGAAGATTTTGCAGTATGATCATCTCCAAGAAGAGCTAATACCCCTCCATGAGGACTTGTTCCTGCTGAATTGGCATGTTTAAATGCATCACCAGACCTATCTACTCCTGGCCCTTTACCATACCAGATTCCAAATATTCCATCCTTAGTACTTTTAGATATTAATCCTGATTGCTGTGAACCCCAAACCGCAGTAGCAGCTAAGTCTTCATTAAGTCCAGATTCAAAATTTATATCATTATTCTTTAAAAATTTCTTAGCCGTCCATAGAGATTTATCATACATTCCAAGAGGAGAACCTCTATAACCTGATATAAAAGCAGCAGTATTTAAATTTTGACTTTTATCCTTTTGTCTTTGAATAATTGGAAGTCTAACTAGCGCTTGAGTACCCGTAATATAAACTCTACCCTCTTCAAGAGTATATTTATCGTCTAGAGTAATCTTTTTAGATTTTAATTCCATCATTATATAATCCCATATTATATAATCCTATATATATTATACAAATAAAACTGTTTTTATTGCAATTCAGTCATGCACTTTTCATTAAAATAAAAAGCTATTGTATTATATACTATTTTAAAATATTTTAAAAACAAATTTATCATTATAGATTTAAAGCATTTATATACAATATAGGATATAAATAATAATTAAGGAAATATTATTTAGATATGACAATATTAATTACTGGAATTGCAGGGTTTATAGGCTCGCATTTAGCAAGAAATCTTCTAAGTAGAGGTGACAAAATATTAGGAATTGATAATATTTCTGATTATTATGATGTTAATTTAAAATATGACCGATTAAATAATTTAAAAAAACATAAAAACCTTATTTTTGAAAAAATTGATATTTCAAATTATTCTGATTTGGAGCAAATAGTAAAAAAACATAAAATTTCGAAAATATGTCACTTAGCAGCGCAAGCTGGAGTAAGGTATTCTTTAGAAGCTCCCATGGAATATATTAAGAGTAATATTATTGGTCATTTAAATATACTAGAGATATGTAGAAATTTTAAAATAAAAAATTTAGTTTATGCGTCTTCTTCATCTGTTTACGGAGGAAATAAAAAAGTTCCATTTTCTATTGGAGATAGAGTTGATACTCCAGTTTCTCTTTATGCAGCCACTAAAAGATCAGATGAGCTTATGTCATATACTTATAATCATTTATATGGAATAAATACTATAGGTTTAAGGTTTTTTACTGTATACGGCCCTTGGGGAAGACCTGACATGGCTACATGGATTTTCACAAAAAAGATTATAAATGAAGAGCCAATTGAAGTGTTTAATAACGGTAATATGGAAAGAGATTTTACTTATATTGATGATATAATAAATGGCACAGTATCAATATTGGATTCTTGCAAACAAAATAGCAATGATAGCTTTTCTAAAGTTTATAATATTGGAAATAATAAACCAGAAAATTTATTAAATTTTATTTCTATAATAGAAAAAAGTTTAGGAAAAAAAGCAATTAAAGTAATGAAGCCCATGCAAAAAGGAGATGTAGCTAATACCTATGCTGATATTAATGAAATAAAAGCTGACTATAACTTTATACCTAAAACTAAGTTAATTGAAGGTATTCCTAAATTTATTGAGTGGTTTAAAAACTATCATAATTAGTTAGTTAATGTTTATGAAATTTATCGTTTAATTTTGCAATTCTCTCAATAGATTGTTCGGCTTGATATTTTTCTTTCCATTTTTTATAAGGCATACCATAAACCATTTCTCTAGCTTTATCGTAATCTATTTCATTTCCATTTTTTGAAGATTCTTCAGAGTACCATTTAGAGATACAATTTCGGCAAAAATCTGCCAATTCCATTAAATCTATATTTTGTATATTTGGGTTTTCTTGAAAATGTTTCAATAACCTTCTAAATGTAGCTGCTTCTATTTTTTCCTTAGTACTATTTTCCATATTTATTCTCCAGTTTTATATATTTTAAAATAAGTTAAGTTTTTTTGCAAAAGTATTATAAGGTGCACCTAATTCAATTTGTGAATAATAAATAGCATTACTAATACTTAAATAAAGGTCTTTTAATCTAGATAAATTTTTTTTTTCAAATATATCATTTCTAATTTCTATAGATATATAAGGTCTTTGTTCAAGTTCACCATGACGCGTCATTGTGTAATTTACATCCTCGTAACCGCTATAAGGTTTATTTTTACCAATTTTGTATTTCGTATTATCGCTTAGATATTTTAACAAAGGTTTATATAAACGTTTATCATCTCTATAAAGTAGGCCAATCTCCCAAGGACGCTTTATTTTATTTTGTAATGAAGAAGTGAAAGAGTGAATACAAATTAAAGCAGTTTTACAAGAAAAGTAATTATCCATTTTATTTAAAGTTACATTTATTTCATTATGATAAGTCATATGGAAATATTTTATCCTATATAGTTTTTCTGATTTTGATAAATTTCTATTTCCAGGAATTTTAATTCCATCGCTTTCTTCAGTAATACAATTCAAATGGTTTTTATCTCTATTCAAATCTATAAAAAGTCGTGAATATTTCCCCAGTATAGCATTTGTATTAAACGTGGAGATGAGTTTTTTAGTAAATGTTTTTGTTCCTATGTCATAAGCTATATGGCTTTGAAGCATATTATTATCAAGGTTTAGTTTTTTATATTGATTAGGTATTAAATTTGAAGCATGATCGCAGCAAAATAGTAAGGGTAGAGAAGGGCATTTATTTTTTATATTTATAAAATTATTAATTGTCATAATTAGCCAAGGTAATAAGTTGTGTCTTTTAGAAAGATATAATTATATAAGAGTGTAAGTCTAATGAAAAATAACCATTATAAAAAAATACTTTTGAAAATGTTTGATGAAGCTATATCAATTTCTCATCCAAAAAATTTAATGAAAAAATATATTCCTAATAAACAACCTTCTGGCAAAACAGTTGTAATTGGTGCTGGAAAGGCTTCTGCAGAAATGGCAAGAGAATTTGAAATATCTTGGATTAACAAAGGTTATAAGAAATTAGAAGGCATTGTCATTACAAGATACGGACATAAAAGAAAATGTAAAAATATTAAAATTTTAGAAGCCGCTCATCCAGTTCCAGATAAGGCAGGTTTGAGTGCAACGAATGATATTATTAATTTAATAAAACCCCTTACTTCTAAAGACTTAGTTATAGTATTAATATCTGGTGGAGGTTCGTCATTATTAGTTTCACCACTAGGTAAAGTGAGTTTAAAAGAAAAGCAAAATTTAACAAATCAATTATTAAGATGTGGAGCTACTATTTCAGAAATTAATTCAGTAAGAAAACATCTGTCTAGAGTTAAAGGAGGGAAATTAGCTAGTTTTGCCTATCCTGCTAAAGTGATTACTTTGGCTATAAGTGATGTGCCAGGAGACGATTTTAGTACAATAGCTTCAGGTCCTACTTATCCAGATCATACTAGTAATAAAGATGCTATAGAAGTTTTGTCTAAATATAATATTTCTATCTCTAAAAATATTGAAAATATCTTAAGATCTGACACTTGTGAGACCCCTAAGGAGACTGATAAAATATTTGATAATGCCAAATTTAATATCATTGCAAAACCACAAAATGCTCTTATAAAAGCATCAAAAGTAGCAAAAATAAAAAAATTTAATACTTTAATATTAAGTGATTCTATAGAGGGGGAATCAAATGATGTAGGCTTAATGCATTCAGCAATTGTTAAACAAGTTCTAAGGTTTGGTCAGCCAGCAAAAACACCTTTATGTATATTATCAGGAGGTGAAACAACAGTTACAATTAAAAAAGATAATGGAAAAGGGGGCAGAAATACTCAATTTTTACTTTCATTAGTTATTGCTTTGGGTGCAACAAATAATGTTTATGCAATCGCTTGTGATACTGATGGTATTGACGGCAGTGAAGATAATGCGGGCGCTATTATGTATCCTAATACTCTTCAAAGAGCTTATGATAAAGGTTTAAATCCTAAAGAGTACTTAGAAAGAAACGATGCTTATTCTTTTTTTAAAATATTAGGTGATATAATAAAAACGGGTCCCACTCATACTAATGTAAATGATTTTCGAGCAATATTAATTCCGGATAATTAAGAAACTAACCTTGTCTTGCTTTTAGTCTTGGATTTTTTTTATTTATAACAAAAGTTTTACCATGTCGCTTAATTAATTTGCAGTCTTTATCGCGAAGCTTGGCGCTTTTAAGAGATTTTAAAACTTTCATAATGTTTTCCTACTTATTCAATAAGAGGCATGTTTAAACTTACTTGTGTTTGATGTCAATAATATCGTTTATTATTTATCTATAAGTCTCTTTGAAACTAGAAGAAATACTGCAGCAGCTAATATAGCAGATATTCCTTTAGGGCCTAAGGAATTTGCTATTTCAGAAAAGTTGGCAGCAACACTCACAGGAAATGCTCCAGCGCTTTCGCCTAAAAGTAAAAATAGTAATAGTCCAGCAATAGCAATTGACAAACCTAATTCGGATAATTTCCATATAAACTTACTAAGAGAGGTAACTTGAGCAGAATACTTTTTTAGAATGTTTTCCATAATTTTATCCTTTTATTTATATAACGCTCTATTTTTAAAAATTATGAATAAAAAATAGAGCGCATATAAATAGAAAAAGTTATAAAATAACTATTATAACTTTATACTTAATTTATTTTTTTCCGAACAGCCACATGATAATGCCAACCGAAATTAAACCGGCTAATCCTGCATTACCTAGCTGATTAACAAGCGAAATAACATTTGTTACTACGCTTCCGAAAAAAGACATATTTCCTGATCCAACTAGAAGTTGTGCCGCTATAGCAAGTGCTAGTAGCATAATAGCTAGTTCAGTTAAGGCACCGATTGTACCTTTTATACTATTTATTAGTGACATATAAAACTCCCCTTGTTTATTAAGTCGACCCACTTTGAAATATTTTTAATAAAATGTCAATATATAGTAGTTTTATTTAATTATTATACATTACCTAGTAAAATGTGGATAAGTATTTTTATTCTTTAATTGAAATACTATTATAATGTATTAGTTAATATTTTATTATTTAATACTTATTTAAAATGGATAATTTATTTATGATTAAATTAAAAAAATTACATCATAATGCATATAGATGTATTGATTCTGAAGATACTAGAAAGTTTTATGAAGATTTTTTAGGGCTCCCTTTAACCAAAGCTTTTAAGATTTCAGAAACAGCTACTGGAAATAAAACAAAAGTATTACATACTTTTTATTCTTTAGGTGATTCTTCTTCTCTGGCTTTCTTTGAAGTTTTAAATGATCCTTTAAAATATAAACGTTGGCATGATTTTGATCTCCACATTGCTTTAGAAGTAGAAGGACCTGTATTAATGGATTATTTTCATAAAGGAAAAAAATCGAATATAGAAACAAGAGGAATTTCGAATCATGGTTTTATTAAATCTATCTATTTTAGAGATCCTAATGGATATGTTATTGAACTAACCACTCCATCAGATACTAACAAAGATAAAAATAAAGTTAACCCAAGAGAAATTTTAAATGAGTGGACCTTTAGTAAAAATGAAAAAAATAAATAAGTATATATTTTTTACTTTATTAATTGCATCAATAAATTTTAGTTTTGCAGCAGATAATAGTAAATGGTTAAGCATTAATAAAAAAGGCATGCAGGCTTTTAAAGAAAGAGATTTTGTTAACTCAGAAAAATATTACTTAGAAGCTATAAATGAAGCAAGAGAAGTAAACTTAGGACCTGAACTTTCAGCAACACTTAATAATCTAGGTTTACTTAAAATAGAATTGCTTCAGTTTGAAGAAGCTGAGGTTTTAATAAAAGAATCGTTAAAACTAAGACTGCAATTTTATGGAATTAATCATAGGTATGTAGCACAGAGCTATAATAACTTAGGAAGAGTATATGAATCCTCTTTAAAAATGGAGGAATCTATTGACTTATATATAAAGGCAATAAAAATTTATGAAGTATTAGGTGAAAGATATAATATGCTTCTTGCAAGAACTTTAATTAATCTGTCAACTGTTCAACTCAAAACTGAAGAATTAAATGTTGCTCAAATGAATTTAATAAGAGCTTTAACTATATCTAAAGAATATAGTGAAGATAACTCTGTAAGTTTATCGGCAATGCAAAATTTAGCTGCTTTATTTACTCAAAGAGGTAATTTTATAGAAGCTGAGGAAATATACCTTAATTTAATTCAAATAAGAAAAAATAATAAAAAAGATAATTCAATTGGGTTTGCAAGAGTTCTCAATAACTTAGCAGTCTTATATAAGAAACAATGTAAATATGATTTGGCTTATCCATATATTACTGAAGCAATTACTATATGGGAAAATTTGTCGTCTTCAGATTATTCAAATTTTGCAGCTGCTTATCATAATCAAGGAGAATTATATAAAGCTCAAGGAAAGTATAACTTAGCTATAGAATCTTTTATAAATGGCTTAAATGTGATTGAAACATCTAAAGATAAATTTTATAATCAATATATTCAACAATCTTTTTCCCTAGTTAATTTATATCTTAAAAAAGGTTTAACCAAAAAAGCGGATGAGGTTTTAAAAATTATCAACAAAATTAGAATCACTAAAGGAAATAATAAAATTACCATCGAAAGTCTTCCGGATGAAATTTATGAAGAATGCTCTTCTTCTAATATTTAAAATTATTTTTTTATTTCTTTAATTATTAGATCTACTCTTTTTTGGGCTTCTCTAATTTCGTTAGCAGTCATTTGAAGGGATATGGAATCATCTCTTTGAATAGCTGCTGCTTTATTTCCATACAAAGATGCAATAGTTAGCCATTTATAGGCTTCTATTAGATCTTTTTTTACCCCAGATCCAAGAGCATATAATACTCCTAAACTTGCTTGTGCAGTAGAACTGCCTGCCATTGCAGCTTTATACCACCAAATTGAAGCTTCCTTAGGATTAGCAGGAACTCCTAATCCAGAAAATAATTGAGCTCCTAACATCTCCTGAGCTTTCAGGTGATTCGACTCGGAAGCAATTCTGAACCAATATACAGCGGTAGAATGATCAGGAGGGTTTTTAGTCTCTAAAGCTAGACGACCTAACATATACTGGGCATCAGCATCTCCGGCATAAGCATCTTTTGTAAGTTCCTGTTTTCTAGTTTCTAGGTTTATTATTTCATCATCCGCATATGAAATGACCGAATCACTAAAAAAGATTAGAAAAAAAACGAATGAAATAACAAAAAAACTATTAAAAAAATTAAATTTAATCAATAAAAAACCCTTTAAAACAATGTGAATAATAAAATTATCTAAACATATAGTAATTATTTATACTTTTTTCTATGGATTTTTTCAAAAGTATAGTTAAATTATATAATGGAAATAAGTTTTTCATATATTTACTTTTTTAATATAAAAAATTTATTTCTAAATTGTTAACTAACTTAAAAAAAGGGAGGAGAGTTTATGACTCTTTTAATTAAAACATTTTTGGGAATGATAGCTTTAGTGTTTTCTTTCCAAAGTATGGCTAACGATTGGTCATGGTATCACGGGGATGATAACGGCACTCGTTATTCTAACCTTGATCAGATCAATAAAAGTAACATCGGTGATTTAAATGTTGCTTGGATTCATCAACCTGGTGCTATAGAGCAAGGTCTTGAAGCTACACCAGTAGTTATAGATGGTATAATGTATTATGCAGGTTCTTATAACCGTACTTTTGCAATAGATGCAGCTACAGGTAAAGAAATTTGGCATTATTTTCCAGACTTAGACCCAATTGTTGATGAGTTGTTTTTTACACCTTACACACGTGGTGTAACTGTTTCAAACGGTAACGTTACAATGGGTACTCTTGACGGACGTGCAATTGCATTAGATCAAAAAACAGGTAAAGAAGTTTGGTCAGTTCAATTAGTTGATACTACAAGTTGTGCATGTAACTTTACTTCACCTCCTGTTATGGCTGGTGACACATTAGTTTATGGTCAAACTGCTGGTGAATACCCAATTCAAGGTAAAGTTTTTGGACTAGATCCTAAAACTGGTGAATCTAAATGGGTATTTAATACTATTAAAGATGACCCAGACTCATGGGGCGGAGACTCCGGTAAATACGGTGGTGGTGGATCATGGATGCCAGGTACATACGACGCATCTACAGATACTTACTTCTT
>PTKH01000032.1 GCA_002937655.1 Alphaproteobacteria bacterium MarineAlpha9_Bin3
CGCTGATTTGAGCTCCAGCTTGCGAGCGCTATATAAATACTGCTAAAGAGGTGGTTAGGAAACCACCAAAGAAATTTTGAGTGGTTTTTTTTAATTTCTTTGTATTCCCTTTCCATAAATTAAGCTGGAGTTATATTTATACCCAGTTTACTGGGAAGGAGATTAATATGACTAATAATTATACTAAACCAGAAACAATAGCTTTGCATGCTGGATGGAGAGCTGATTCAAATACAGGATCTGTAGCTGTACCTATTCATCAAACTACATCTTTTCAATTTAATAATACTAATCATGCTAAAAACTTATTTGCATTATCGGAACTAGGAAATATTTATACAAGAATAATGAATCCTACTACAGATGTATTAGAGAAAAGAATAGCAGAATTAGAAGGAGGTGTAGCTGCATTAGCTACTTCATCTGGACAATCTGCTACTGCAATTGCTATTCAAAATATTGCAAAAAATGGTGATAATATTGTAAGTTCAACAGATATCTATGGTGGCACATGGAATCTATTTGCTAATACTCTTAAAGATCAAGGTATCGAAGTTCGTTTTGTAGACCCATCTATACCTAATAATTTTTTAGATGCTACAGATGAAAATACTAGAGCCTATTTTGGAGAAACACTTCCTAACCCTAAACTAAATATTTTTCCCGTAAAAGAGGTAGCTGATATAGGAAACAAATTAGGTATACCTCTAATAATTGATAATACTGCAGCTCCAATTATATCAAAGCCAATAATACATGGAGCTAGTATAATAGTTCATTCAACAACTAAATATATAGGTGGTCACGGAACTAGCATAGGCGGTATAATAATTGATAGTGGTAATTTTATTTGGAAAGACTTTAAAGATAGACAGCCCCTACTTAATAACCCTGACCCAAGCTATCACGGAACTATATGGACTGAAGCGGTAAAAACCCTAGGACCTATAGCATATATACTTAAAGCAAGAGTTACTCTACTCAGGGACGTTGGTGGTGCAATGAGTCCATTTAATGCTTTTCAATTTATTCAAGGACTAGAAACCTTACCTTTAAGAATTAGAGAACAATGTAAAAATGCAAAATTAGTTGCTGAACATTTATCTATATCAAACTTGGTAAGTAAAGTAATTTATCCTAGTTTATTTACTGGAGAGAATAAAAATAGGGCAGATAAATATCTTGATAATGGTTATGGTGCACTTGTTGGATTTGAATTAGTTGGAGATATTGAAACAGCCAAGAAATTTATAGATTCATTAAAACTATTTTACCATGTAGCAAATATAGGAGACTCTAAAAGTCTTGCAATACATCCTGCATCAACCACCCATTCACAACTAAGTGAAGAAGATAAATTAAAAGCTGGAGTAAGTAATTCTTATATAAGATTATCTATAGGAATTGAGCACATTGATGATATTATCAATGATATAAATTATGCCTTAAATGAAACAAATGAATATATTAAAGCTGCTTAATAAATTATAATATAGTCTGATTAAATTCTTATCAGGCTATATTATTAAATAGGATCATCTTCTAATTCTTCATCATCTTTTGGTTCATCAGGCATAGGAAGATTCATAAATCTAATTTTTGAACCATTATGGACCGGTATTTCTGTTTGATTTATTATAGCATCAAACTTACCAGACCTAATTAAAGCATCAGTAATTCTCCAAGTATGACTATCTGGCATTTTTGGCCTAGCTAATAGAAGCATATCTCCAAAATCATATACTAAATTCATATTAACAGGAGAAAAATCACTGAATACTCCATTGCCATATAGTAGAGATATAGCAACATCCTTAGATAGAACAACTAAAGGCATTTGATCAGTTGAAAGTAAATTATATACTCTTCTAAACCCTCTCGCTCTTGCTGGTCTTGCTCTAGCTTCAGGTAAAGACTCTTCAAGTGAATTTATTATTTTTTTAGAAAAAGGGTAGCTTTTTTCATCCTCAATAACGCTTAATATAAGCATATGTCTCATACGATAAACTTGCCATTGTCCCCAAGGGGCGTGGCCCATTGAAAAAAATGATAAAGATAAAATTAATGATTTAAAAAAAAGACGCCTATTTAACATAAAGTAAATTTAGTATATATGAGAAGTTCTAACAATGAACTTCTCATATATATCAGTATTTAGTTTCGATATTTATCAAAAACGTCTAAGTTTAATACCGCAGTAACAACAAAATTAGGTACATCAACTACCTGACCCACCCTTAAATCAACTGCAACTGAACATAATATATAAGCTTGTTCTCTAGTTAGACCATGCTCTCTTACTATATAATCAATCATTTGAATTAAAGCATGACGAGCAGCGGCAGTTAAATCTTCAGATAAATTTTCTAAATTAGTTATTTTTTCTGAATTTAGATATGCATGGTATGGAAGTTGTTCACCTTTACCTTTCATAGGTATACCAACAGTCTGATAAAAACGAGTAGGTTCTATATCTCTTATTTCATCATTACCCACAGTAACTGGCATATCCATATTTTTTGCACCACCTTTAATTATTCTAGTTCTGAGAACATTTATTGCTCCCATCTCAATAGCAGTACCTGATACTTCTCCGTCTCCTTGCGCATAATGAACATCACCCGTAAACAGTCCACAGCCATCAATGAAACATGGGAATATAATTTTTGTACCAATTTGCATTTGTTGCACATCCATATTTCCACCATTCTCTCGAGGAGGAATAGTTCTAAGGCAATCATCTGCATGACTACCACCTTCTCCACATACCGCAGCAGGAAGTGCTCCTCCTGTAGATGGACCAAGTACAACACCGCCAGCAGCAGCTAAATCAGCTTCTCTGGCTTTCCATGCTTTTACTTCTGGTAAACCTGGTAAAACACCAATTGATCCAGGAAATGCTTCAAATGGAACTGTAATTCCGGGCATACCATCGGAAACTGCTCCTACTCTAGTTAATTTCCAATTTACTATATAAGGATCTGGAAATAAATCTCTTAAAAAACCAAAGCCTGGTGCTATTACGGTATAACCATATTCGTCTGGAATAATATCCACTACTTCAACTTCCAATGCATCTCCTCTTTTTGCACCGTTAATATGAACTGGGCCCATCATTGGATGAACTAGACCTAAATCCACTGTTGACAAATCATCAGCAATTGAGTCCAATCTAAACTGACTATCTAGTGCATCTCTAGAATGAATAATAATTATATCACCTGGATTAGCTTTTGCAGCAGCTGGTATTGCTGGATGATAACGATTAAAGCAATTTTTATCATCGATACAGTGATCACCTTCTTTAGTAATTTCAACTTTATTCATCCATTTTTGATCAGTTGTATCTGCAAATGCAGACAATACAAAAAAAGATGAGGCAAGTATTGTAGTTAATATTCTCATTTTTTGTTTCTCCAATTAAAATATAAGATATTTAGGCTACTACTATTATTAAATTATGCAAATATTTATTATTAAAAATTACATATAATTTTAATTTATAAAGTTCTTTTATTTTTTGTAATTGCTTTTTGATTCTCAAATATAGAACCTTGGCTTAATGCAGCAGGCAAAGGCATTCTAACAGGAACATTAGCTAATCTTGGCATATTTACCGCATCTCCTGATATTATTTTATTATTAAAATCTTCATAATTATTTATTCCCATTAATGGCCAAGCATCATTAGCTGCAAATTCCCATAATAAAAACCTTCTATTAAATTTAGACATATTAGGCTTTGATGCATGTAATAGTCTAGCGTGATGAATAGTGATAGTCCCTGCTTTACCAACTATTTCCCTAGCATTTCTTGTGTCTATTTTATTTTTTTCTATATCTATAGCTCCAGCAAAATAACCGTTGTAATGATGGTCATAAACTTCTCCTTTATGAGACTCTGGAATAAATAAAACAGTTCCATTTTCTAATGTCATATCATCCAACATTATACCCACTGCTAATACATCATCATTTGAGTGTGGATAAAACGCCCAATCCTGATGCCAATCTACTAAATCTCCAGCAGATGGTGACTTTAAATTCATTTTACCATTATGCAATCTAAAGTTTTTTCCAATAAGAGATATTACTTTTTCAATAATACTTGGATAAAATAATAACTTCTTAAAAACTTCATTATGTTTTTGCGGTTGCTTTATTCTTCTTACACTTGGATTTGATTTTGAATGATTTGATCCTAAATCAAATTGGTCATTAGATTTTGATATTGATTTTGCATCTTTAATCATTATGTCGGTTGCTAAATTTAATTCTTTTAAAAAGTTTTGATCAATTACATCTTCAATTATTAAATAACCATTCTTATTGTATTCTCTAATTTGCTTTTTATGTAAACTATGTGACATTTTTAACCCCATTAATTTAATGATTGCTTAATCAATTCAGCTGCTTTTTCACCTACCATTATGCAAGCGGCATTTGTATTTCCTGATGGAATTGTAGGAAATATAGATGCATCTGCAACTCTTAAACCTTTTATACCATGTACTTTTAGATCATCATCTACTACGGCATTGGAGCCAGGACCCATCCTACATGTTCCTGAAGGATGAAAACCTGTTTCTGCATTTTCTCGAATATATTGCTCAATTTCAATATCATTTGAGACTGATGCCCCAGGAGAATGCTCAAAATCTCTAATTAAGTCCATTGGTTTTGCTTCTACAATATTTCGCATAATTTTTACTGCATCTATTAATACTTGTTTGTCTAAATCATTAGATAAAAAGTTAAATTTTATACTTGGGTGTTTATATGGATCAGGCGAATTTATATGAATAGAACCCATACTATTAGGTCTTAATTGATAACAAGCTGCAGCCATACCTGGAAAATCATGAAATACTCTCTTTTTGAGACTTCCAACTGAAAAAGGAATGTATTGTATTTGTATATCAGGAGTATCTAAATACTTTTTAGTTTTTAGGAATGCAATTATTGAGGCAGCAGGCATACTATATAGCCCCCTTTTACTAAAAATATATTTTGCAATTTCTCCATACTTGTTGAAACCTCTACCTAGATGATTATAAGATGCTTTTTTTATTTTTAATTTCCATTGAAGTCTAGCCATAAAATGGTCCTGAAAATGTTCTCCTACTGCTGGCAAATTATGTTGAATCTTTATTCCATTTTTACTTAATATACACTCATTGCCAATTCCTGATAGTTCTAAAATCTGAGGCGATGAAATAGCACCAGCCGAAAGTATTATTTCTTTTTTGCACAAGACTCTAATTAATTTATTGTTTTTTTTATATATTACACCAATACATTCTTTATTTTCAATTATTAGTTTTTCAGTCATAGCTTCAGTTATTACTGTTAGATTTTTTCTATTTAAGGCCGGCTTGAGATAGCAATAATTAGTACTCATTCTCCTTCCATTTGAAATTGTTGCTTGTATTCTAGAAATCCCCTCCTGATCTGGACCATTATAATCCTTGTTAAATGGGTATCCTAGGGATTGAGCAGATTCAATTAAAGCATCATAAAGAGGATTTTCATCTTTAATCTTAGATATTCCTAATAAACCTCTACTACCTCTATAATCACCAATATTATCGTGATAATTTTCAATTTTTTTAAAAATTTTTGATACTTCACTCCATCCCCAGCCTTTATTTCCATGTTGAGCCCATGTATCATAATCTAGTGATTGCCCTCTAACATAAACCATACCATTTATTGAACTTGAACCACCTATCATTCTACCTCTTGGTATTGGGATATTTCGATTAGCCGTTCCAATTTCACCTTCAGATCTATACCTCCAATTTACTCCTGCCTTATTTATAAAAAGCCCAAAACTCATTGGTATTTGGGAAAAAAAATGTTCCTTTCTACCTGCTTCTAATAGCAAAACATTAATATTTGAATTTTCAGATAGTCTACTTGCAATAGTTGCTCCCGATGAACCAGCTCCTATTATAACATAATCAAATTGTTTGAACTCATTAATTGTCATAATTAAGTCTTTCTATTATCTATCATATTCTTTAACTCTTCAGACAAACTTAATTTATTTTTCCAATTTGTATCTTTTTTTATTTCTGTATTATCTATTATAAGAGATGAAGAGATTTTATCTACTAATTTAGCTTTACCTATTGGCCATAATAATATTTTTAATAATTTAGAAGGTAATATTATTAAAAATAACTTTTTATTCATTGAGCTTGCAATTTTTTTATATAATTCTTCGACACTTATAGGTTTATCATCAGCAATTAAGTAAGTTTTGTTGGTAATTTGATTATCTAATCCAATAATAATTAAAGCGTCTACTAAATTAGTAAGAGATACTAACGACCTTAGGTTTTTAGTTCTAACAATAGGCATAGGTATATTCTTATCTATAAAATGCATTAACGAGGATAGATTTCCTTTTACTCCTGCACCATACACAAGCGGTGGCCTAAAAATAATAAAATTTATTTTATTAGTTTTACAAAATTTTTTTAATAATATTTCAGCTTCTAATTTAGATTTACCATAAAAATCTAAAGGGTTTTCCTTACTATTATGGGAGTAGACTTTATCATTATTAAGAAATCCTTCACCATTAACTTTTATTGAAGATAGCATTATTATTTTATTTATTTTTAATTTGATTAAACAAGTTAAAATATTTTTTAAACCTTCTACATTAACCCTATAATATTCATCCTTATTATTAGTTTTATCATGAGTTTTGGCAGCTAAATGATAAAAATAATCAATATTTATATTTTTACTAAAATTAATTTTTTTAGTAATATCTTCTAATAAAATATTAGTGTAACTTTTATTATTGAAACAATTTATATTCTTTCTAACAAGTCCATAAACATTATGACCTTTAGATAACAATTTTTCAATTAACATCATTCCAATAAACCCTGATGCTCCTGATATTAGAATGTTATATTTTTTTTTAATCAAAATTATTAATCCATAATTTTTATGCTAATGTGTAATTTATAAGTAACACAAAATTTATATTATGTGGAATAGAATGAGCTGTAATAGTAAAATAAAAATTAGTGCATTAATAGTCGCAAGAAATGAAGAAATTAATATTATAGATTGTCTAGAGAGCCTTAAGACAATAGATGAAATTGTACTTTTATTAGATAGAAGTACTGATAATACAATCAATTTGGCAAAAAAATTTAATTGTACTATCTATGAAGGTAGCTGGCCTTCAGAAGGAAACAGAAGGAATGAAGGAATTAATAAATGCTCTAATAACTGGATACTTGAACTTGATGCAGATGAAAGAGCAAGTGAGCAATTAATAAAGGAAGCTAAAAGTAAAATTCTTCAATTAAATGATATAAATAAGGGGTATTTTTTAATTCCATTTGATAACTATATTGGTAGAAAAAAAGTTAGATATGGATGGGGAGCTTCATGGGGAGTATCATCTAAACCATGTCTTTTTAGTAAAAACTCTAAAGTATGGGGCAATGAATCTATTCACCCAAGCCTCAAATTAAATAATAAACAAGGTTTTTTAATTAATAGAATAGATCATTACGTAGATAGAAATATTTCAGATATGATTCAAAGATTGGATAGATATACAAGCGCAAAGGCTAAAGACTTAAGAACATCTCCAGATAATATACCTCCGCTATGGATTACTGTAAGAAGATCTCTTACAAGATTTTATAAATGCTATATAACTAGAAAAGGGTATAAAGAAAAAGGTTGGGGTTTTTTAAATGCAACTTTTGCTGCACTTTTTGTATTAATTAGTTATTTAAAAGCTAAATTAGAAAATGATGATGAAATTCCTAATAATTAATTAATTTTATATATTGTTCTGCTATGTTATCCCATTTTAAATTTCTTTGAAGTTTTAAAGAATTTTTTCTATATTCAAACCATAAATCGTCATTTTTCAGAATGTCTATTGCTCCCTCACAAAATTCCTTATCAGTTTGAGCGATAACACCTGTAATTTTATCAACTACCCTTTCGGCTAAACATCCAATTGGTTTAATTACGCATGGAATACCTAAAGCCTGTGCTTCAGCTATAGATAAGCAAAATGTTTCTCCAGGATCTCCCTGATATAGCATGGCCCTAGATTTTAATATTTTTTTAAATAATAAATTCTTAGGTATAGGCTCAAATAATTTAATACTATTATTATTTAAGCCTTTGACTTTATTAAGAATATTTAAAATTTTATTTCTATTTCTGCCGCCGTAAGTCTTATGGCCAGCAAAAATATGTAACTGAGCATTTGGAACAGATTTTATTATATGTTTCACCCAAAGCTCAGATAACCAAACCAATCCTCTTTCGGGATTTGAAGTAAAAATAACAACTGGATCAGGAATCTTATCATTAACTATTTCTTGGGATAATACATCATTTGATAATCCCAAAGGGATAATTGTTGTCCGTTTTTTTAGCCAAAATGGTACTGAATTAAAATGAAACTCTCCAGAACATACAACCTTTATTTTTTTTAAAAGCAAGCATCTTAAATTTCTAAATTTATTTAAATAACTAGCTGGGTTGTGTAGCCATAGAATAGTCTGTTTATTTTTAGGAGCTCTCCTTAATAAACTTGGCGCTCTATTAATAATATAAAGATCACAGCTTTTAATTTTTGTACTTAAAGGCTTCCATTTGACTCCATTGTAAACAATAGATTCAGAGGTTTTAGTAAGAGCTATTACTTTATGACCTAATTTAGAAAAAGATTCCGCCAATAATACAAACGCTGTTTCTGTACCCCCTAGTGGATTGTCTCTATATGACCTTCCATTAAAATCTGAATCTTGGTCTATCATTACTATTAACAATATAAAAACCCAATTTAGTTATTATTAAAAAAATCTACCATATTTGGAAGCATACTAGCATCATAACCACTATTATCTATACATCTCATGCATTCTTGTAAATTTTCTCCTAAATGTAAAACTGATGCTAATCCCCAAATAATTGAAGAACGCGCTCCTGATCTACAATAAAAAAGTGCTTTCTTATCACTGTTTTTTATTAGATTACTAAAATCTATTATCTTTTTCTTATTGAGAGTACCTGAAGCAAAAGGTATATTAATAAATTTAACTCCTAAATACTCAGCTTTTTCTCTTAAAAGTTTTGAACTTACTTGATTTACTTCTTCATTATCCGGTCTATTGTTAATTATTAATTTAATTCCATAATTAGATAATTCTTCAATATCATTTAATTCTATTTGGCCAGATATATAATGATTGTCTTTAATACATTTAATTTTATCAATTTTCATATCTTATGCTACACTCCGTAAATAGTTAATTTTATATTTAGTATTTATGATTCCTACAGTAAAAAACTTGGTGTAACCATTAGAATTTAAAATAATGGTAAATTTAATTAAAAAATAGGTTGCTTTAAATTAAATTAGAATCAACAATAAATTTTGTTTTTATTTTGTTAGTACAAATAAATTATGGGGAAATTAGTAAATGAAAAAAATTTTAATTCATACTTTTATTGCTTTAATAGCAACAACTTTTTTAATATCATGTGATAATTCAAATGATACTAATAACACGGATACATCTTCTAAAGCTCAAACTGTAAGATGGAAAATGGCTAGTACTTTTCCAGGGAATCTTAATATTATAGGTGAAGGAGGTATTAACTTCACAAAAAGACTAGAAACAGTTTCAGGTGGAAATATTAAAGTTAAATTTTTTGAGCCAGGAGCGCTAGTTCCTCCTCTAGAAATATTTGACGCTGTTTCATCTGGTGCAGTTGATGCAGGATGGTCTACTGCAGGATACTGGGCCGGAAAAATACCAGCCGTACAATTTTTCTCTGCGGTTCCATTTGGTCCAAATGCAAGTGAATTTTTGGCATGGTACCATGAAGGTGGTGGAAAAGAATTATGGGAAGAAATTTACGCTAGGCATAACCTTCACCCAGTACAATGCGAGATAATTTCACCTGAGGCATCGGGCTGGTTTAGAAAAGAAATAACAAGCATTGATGATATTAAGGGACTAAAAATGAGGTTCTTTGGTTTAGGAGCTAAAGTTATGGATAAAGTAGGAGCTTCAACTCAGCTATTAGCAGGAGGAGATATTTATCCAGCTTTAGAATTGGGTACTATTGATGCAACTGAATTTGCTATGCCTTCAATTGATTTAGATTTAGGTTTTTATCAGATTGCTAAACACTACTACTTTCCAGGTTGGCATCAACCAGCATCAGCTTTAGAACTAATGGTTAATTTAGATAAGTGGAATGCCTTATCTGATAGTCAAAGAGCTCAAATAGAAGCAACTTGTACTGAGAGTGTTGTAAAGAGTTTAGCTATGGCAGAATCTAGACAACCTAAGGCATTAGAAGAGCTTCAAGCAAAAGGTGTTACTCTTCATAGATGGTCAGATGAAATCCTAAAAACACTTGAAGATGCTTGGCTTGAAGTCGTTAAAGAAGAAGCTGCAAAAGATGAAGACTTTGCAAAAGTTTGGGCTTCTTTAAGTGAATTTAGAAAAAGCTATAAAACATGGAAAGATTTAGGTTTTGTAGATTAATAAATTATAGTTATTGCCATATCTATTTTAACTTCTTGATATGGCAATAATTTTTATTTTATAGGATTAAATGAAAGATATAGGCGATAAACACACTATTAATAGCCTAAAAAAAATGTTTTTGGGCTATCCACAATCAACCTTGGGTATAGACGAAGTATTATTTTTAAATACTATTGATGGTATTGCATCAGCAAAATATATCGCTAGAAAAGAAATGTGCCATTCTGGGGGCATAGTTCAGGGAGGTTTTATTACAGGTTGGATTGATGCCATAATGGCATTAGCGTGCATGGCTAAATGTGGTCCTGATGTACTAGTTCTAACTTTAGAAATTAAAATAAGCTTCTTAAATTCTGCTAAAGTTGGAGAAATTATATCTACAGCTAAAGTAATTAAAAACACAAAATCAATTGCCTTTATGGAAGGCAAACTTGAAGATTCAAATGGATCTTTAGTTGCTACCGGAACTTGCACAGCAAAATTAAAGCATAATTTTTATAATATATAATTATCTATTTAATATAGCCTAGGTCATGCCATATTGCATAATTTTCTCTAAATTCTTTAATAGAGTTCCAAACATTTTTAAATTGTTTATTTTTGGATGCCTCTTCTTCTACAACAATGTCCCAATTTAACCTATATAGTTCCATCATTTCAGGCGACCATTTGTGTATTTTTACTCCTAAACTCTTTAACTTATTTATAGCCTGAACTTGGACAGCTTCACTATGAGCTAAACTATCTAAAAACATTTCTGCACATGTCATTTCAATTTGAGTTTGCTGAGCTAAACTCATAGTATTCCATAAATCTAAATTAATAATTAGATCTCCTAAACTAGCAGGTTGATGCCATCCAGGGAAATAATAGTTATCAGCAATAGTATGAAAACCTAGTTCTAAGTCCATAGCTGGCATTCCATATTCTGTGGCGTCAATTGTTCCCAATTCAAGAGCAGGATATATATCCCCTCCAGCCATTAATTGGGTAGACACTCCTAACTTTTCCATTACTTTTGCTCCTAAACCTAAAAATCTCATTTTTAGCCCTTTAAGATCTTCCACACTATTAATTTCTTCTCTAAACCATCCTGATCCTTCTGGTGAGATTGCCATACAATGAATAGAATGAATATTATGAGATCTATATATTTCTCTAAAAATTTCATTTCCACCTCCATATCTTAGCCATGCAATATATTCACTTGGATCAGGCCCAAATGGGAAGGTAGTAAAGAACTGCAATGCAGGTACTTTTCCTGCCCAAAATGCTGGTGAAGCCCACCCTGCATCAACTCCTCCACTCGATACAGCATCAAATATTTCCATTGGCGGCACTAAAGCATTAGGTTCAAAATATTTAATATTTATATTACCTGAAGAAATTTCATTAATTTTTTTACTTAGCTTTAATCCAGTATCGCCTAATATAATTAAACTTGATGGAAAAGCTGCAGCCATTTTTATATTAATTTTTTTTTCTTTATTAGTTAAATGAGTTGAACTATTTTCATTAGAATCCTTACAGGATATTGTAGTTAAACTAAAAAAGATTATAATAAAGCACCTAAATAATTTCATTTTAGTTCCTAACAATAAAATTAATATTAATCCTAAACTCTTTTTTAATTTATAATCAATTACTTTTATAAATATTTATGATAAAATTTGTTATAAAAAATTAAAAGAAGTTAATTTATGAATTATAAAAATTTAGATATAAGTACACCTGCTTTGTTAATTGATAAGTCTAATTTGTTAGATAATATGAAAATAATGTCTAAATATGCTAAAAAAAATAAAATAAATTTACGCCCTCATACTAAGTCTCATAAAACCTCAAAAATAGCTAAAATGCAGATAAAAAATGGAGCAGTTGGTATATGTGTTGCTACACTCTACGAAGCTGAGATCATGTCTAAAAATAATATTAAAGGAATATTATTAACTTCACCTATTACTAATAAAAGTAATAAAATTAGAATTAAGAGATTATTAAAATCTTCATCAGATATAATGGTAGTAATTGATAGCCTTTATGGATTAAATTTTTATGCAAATATTGCAAGTGAATCCAATGTAAAGATTAATATCCTTATAGACTGCGATATAATGGGTATAGGAAAAAATAAAATTATAAGAACAGGTGTAAAAAATATAAAAGAAATTATAAAATTAGCATCTCGCATAAATAAGAATAAAAATTTAATTTATAAGGGTATTACTGCTTATGCAGGAGATATTCAGCATATTAATAATTATAATAGTAGAAAAATTGAAACCTCATTTAGACACCGTTACTTAAAAAGTATTATTGAGCAATTAAACACAAAAAATTTAAAACCTACCATAGTGTCAGGTGGAGGAACTGGGTCATTCGATATTGATACAGGCAGTAAACTATTTACTGAACTTCAAACGGGAAGTTATATTTTTAATGATGTAGAATACGATAATGTTAATATATATAAATCAAATAAAAAACCATTTAAATCTAGCTTATATGTCGCTTCTTCAATAATTAGTATAATAGATAATAATAACTATATTATCGATGCAGGTTTAAAAGCACTTTCAACGGATTCTAAACTTTTACCCAAGCCATTAGGATCGCTGCCTCCAGGAACTAAATATAAATTCATGGGTGATGAGCATGGTAAAATTACTATACCTAAAAAAAGCGATAAAAGATTAAAATTCGGAGAAATTATAATTATTCAGCCATCACATTGTGATCCTACTGTAAATCTTTATAATAAATGCTATTTAATTAATAAAGGAAAAATTTCAAATTATTTTGAGGTAGACGCAAGAGGATATTAATAAAACTTATCTATAATATTTTCAGTAACTCTTTAGATTTTTTTATATAAAGTTTATCTAAATGGTTTTTTGGACTACTTTCAATTGCTTTTAATAATAACTGTTTTGCTTTAATTATATCTTCTTTTGCATCCAGTAAAAACAAACCATAAGATACCTCATATAATACTCCTATATTTTTACCATCTAAATTGAGAGCTATTTCATAATGATTTCTTGCTTGTTCTGATGTAGCTCCATATAAAATATTTGCCATAAAACCTGCTTTATCCACAATTTCAGCGTGCCATGTTCCTTTTGATATTTGAGCTGAAACATTTTCTGGATTTATTTTTAAAGCCTCGTCTAAATGGAAAGATATTTTTTCCGCATAACCATCTTTTAAAGCTACAACAATCCCTATTAATTGACTATATCTTCCCATAGAATGAGATGCTTCTAAATGAGCATTATCATCAAGATTATCAATTTCTAATGCTAAAAATGCAAATTCTTTAGCTTGCTTAAATACTTTTATAGCTTCTTCACCATCAAGGAAAAAATGGCCATATATAGCTAATGCACGTGCACAAAAAATATAAGATTCTAGTGATGGTTTTTGTGATGCCAAATTTATTGATTCTAAATATTCCCCTTTATTAAAAAGAATGTTTGCTTCCTTAAGTTCAGATTCATTAGCCCAAACACATTTAATAAATAAAACTAATACTATAATAATTGAAAATTTACTCATATACATAGCCTCCTATATTAAAACATAGCTGTTATATAATAAAATCATTATATAAAATATTTATAACAGCATATAAAGCATATTATAAGATAGCCAATTTATTTCTAAAACAGGCAATATAAATGTTAAATAAAATTAGAGGAAATAAGAATTATATTCTATTTTTTGCATGCATTGCTACTGCATTGGTTACAGTTGACCTAGCTTGTATTTCTGTAGCACTTCCTAAAATGCTTGGTTACTTTTCTGCAAGCAAGATTGAAATAGCTTGGGTAATTACAGTATATTCCATTTCTACGGCTATTTGCATACCTCTATTAGGTTATTTATCTGAAAAAATAGGAAGAAAAAAAATATATTTAATAGGTATATTTGGATTTTCCTTTTTCTCTGCCTTATCAGGTTTATCTCAAAACTTAGATCAGCTTTTAATCTTTAGAACATTACAAGGAGCCTTTAGTGCTCCATTAGTTGCGTCTAGTCAATCGATAATAATAGATGCTTTCCCAGAAAAAGAAAGAGGTAAGGCTCTTTCATGGTGGACACTTGGTTTACTAATTGGCCCCCTTATTGGTCCTACGTTAGGTGGATACTTTACGGAATATTATAATTGGAGATGGGTATTTCTTATAAATGTTCCTATAGGTTTAATAGCTTTTATAGGATCTTATTTCTGTTTAGATAAGAACCAAATTAATAAAAATATAAAATTTGCTTTATTAAGTTTTATTTTTTTAGCGATGGGAGCGTCATGCTTACAGATAGTTTTAGATAGAGGGCAAATATTAGATTGGTTTGCATCTAATTTAATTACCAACTTATCAATAGCAGCTAGTATTTTTATATTATTATTTTTTTTACAATATTTTATTAAAAGTAAAACTCTATTTCCTAGAGAACTTTTTAAAGATAGTAATTATGTAGGTGGTTTAATATTTATATTTTTATTTGGTTTACTGTTAGTTCCTCCCTTTATACTAATGCCAGATTTTTTATCAAACTTAGGCGGATATCCTATTGATAAGATAGGTATAATATTAACCACTAGCGGTATAGGAGGAATGACAGGAACTCTTATAGCATCAAGAATATTATCATCTGGTTACTATAGAACAATAATGATTATAGGATTATTTGTTTACATGATAGGTCAATTTTATATGACTGCATGGAATAAAGAAGTAACCATGCAAATGATGATGTTTAATGGAATTATTAGAGGTATTGGGATAGGGTTATTTTATCCTGCTCTCGCAACAATTACATATGTGACACTTCCCCAAAAGTTTAGGGATCATGGAGCAAGTTTATATCAATTTATGAGAAATGCAGGTTCTGCTGTTGCAATAGCAATCATAGTAATATTGATGGATCGGTTTAATAAAATAAATATGTCAGAATTAAGTTATAGAGTTAAAGACACCTATAATAAAAATGACGGTTTAATTAATAACTATAATATTTACCCTTTATCTTCCAATGAAACTAATATATTTGTGAATTTAATTATAGGAGAATCTCACTTAATATCATTCCTCAATATTATGGTCATATTAACATATTTGCCATTGCTATTTTTTCCTTTCTTTCTATTATTTAAAAAAAGGTGAACGATGAAAAATAAAAATATTATTCCTTCAAATATTAATAAATTTAAAAATATATTTCCTGAAATTGTACGTTGGGGCGATACAGATGGATACAATCATGTTAATAACGTTTCAATATCAAGATACTTTGAAAGTGCTAGAGTAAATATCATTAGAAATTTAGAATCTGATAAATACAGTTTTGTCATAGTAAACTTTAATATTAACTATATAGGACAAATTTTTTACCCAAGTGAAATAAAAATTGGATCTTATATAAGTAAAATTGGAAATAGATCTATCGAATTTAACCAAGCTTTATTTGTAAGCCAAGAATGTAGAGCTACTGCGATAAGTACTTTAGCATATGCAGACATTAAAAAATCTAAATCACATAAAATATCTAAAAATATAATAAAAAAATTACAAGATATTTATGGGGCGAGTGACGAGATTTGAACCCGCGACCCCCGGTACCACAAACCGGTGCTCTAACCAACTGAGCTACACCC
>PTKH01000033.1 GCA_002937655.1 Alphaproteobacteria bacterium MarineAlpha9_Bin3
AATCTATCTATTAAAAACTCATATATATGGAGCCCAAATAGCTCAGTTGGTAGAGCAAGCGACTGAAAATCGCTGTGTCGTTGGTTCAATTCCATCTTTGGGCACCATATATACTGTATTTTCAAATCTCTTTTAGAAGTTAACCCCGACCAGTTTAGGAATCTATTCTTTTATAATTTAAATTAGATTAATAATTATTATTAAAGATCCTTCACTAATAAAAAAACATTATGTTAAAAGTAACTATAAATAGGAGGCTTTAATGATTAAAAAAATTGGAATATGGATACTAAGAATAGTTTTAGCGGCCACTTTAGTAGTTGCTGGTAATATAGGTCTTTATTATATTTGGGTTTTTGTTTTTTAATGATATTTTAAATATATATTTCATGAGGAGAGCCATATGAGAATTATAGTTTTATTTATATCTTTTTCATTATTTATATCTGTTGTTTACGCTGAAGATAATTACGAAATTAAAATTGATGGCTCTACAATAGTAGATGTATGTAAATGGACTGAACGTAATACAGTAATGCATTTTAAAATAAATAAAAATTTTGAAATTTACTGGAATAATTTATCAGCTGAAAAACGAAGTGATCCAGACATAAAAAATAATTTTGAAAAAAAGAAGAGAGCTAATTTAGAAGATTTAAATAAAAATTCTAAACGATATCATTATTTGAATTGTTACGAACAGTTAATCAACAAGTGATATTTTAAATATAATATTATTATTTAGAAATATTTTTACTGTTTATCAAATGTTCAGTAAACCATTCTAATGCTAATTTAGTAGAGGCATTAAAGTGTTTGTAGTAAATATCATAATGTGAACCAGAGTATAATTTATACTTAGCTATTGTATTATCTTTAATAACGTCAAAAGCAGCGAGACCATTTTTTTTTCTATCAAAAAGTTCTTCAGATTCAACATCTACAATTAAGGTTGGAACTTTAATATTTTTAGCCCAATCTAACGGTTTATAATTTAGCATTTTAGCAAAATCTGGACTACCTTTTAAATTAGGTACTTTATCTATTCCGGTTGGTATTGGATCTATTTGACCTCTTGCTTTTTGTATTGCTCTTTTTCTACTTAAGTTAAAAGTATTATTTAATCCAATACCTTGAAAACTTACTTGGCTATAAATAGCTGATACTCTCTTATCTATTCCTGCAACATAGATGACATGTCCTCCAGAATAACTTGTTCCCCAGATGCCTATTTTAGATTTATCAACTTTAGGTTCACCTGATAGAAAGTCTAATGCACTTATAATATCTCTTGTTTGGTCAATAGGATCTATAACTTCTCTTATCGCCTTTACTCTAATAAAAGCTTCATTATTTTCATCTAAAGTGGGTTGTTTATCTATAATTACTAATCTACTATCACTGTCTTCCCAACCTCTATAGTCAAAAGTCAATACTATAAAACCTGCGTTCACAAAAATTGGGACAAAGTATTTATTAAGGTCATTTCTAGTTCCGCCCCAACCTTGCGTCATTAATATCGCAGGAAATTTATCATTATTTTTATAACTTGTAGGGTAATGAATATCTCCAGACATTCTGGTACCGTCGCTCCAGATATTTACTTGTTTTGTTTCATTAGCAGACGCTACTGAAAATATATTAAAAATAAAAATATGAAATAAAGAAATAAAAATTAATTTCATAATATTTTTAGGGTCTCATTCCAAAAGATACGGGACCCGCTTTTCTAATTTTTACTGCAAGTTTTATCCAATAACATAATTCTTTTCTTGTATCTCTAGGATCAATTATATCTTCAACTGAAAATTTTTCCGCAGTTCTGAATGGAGATCGTACATGGTTTAATTTTTTTTCAATTTCCTTGAAAAGTTTATCAGGATCATCTGATTTTAATAAATCAGATTTATATGCCGCCTCTATTCCTCCTTCTAAAGGAAGTGATCCCCAGTCCCCAGAAGGCCATGCATACCTATATTTATGTTTTGTATGATTCATATGAGCAGCCCCTGCAACACCAAATGCTTTTCTTAAAATTATTGAGCAAACAGGAATATTAAGTTGATATATGGCAGCTAGAGCTCTGGCTCCATGTCTAATAGTTCCTGATTTTTCACCATGCGTGCCCACTAAAAACCCTGGATTATCTACTAAATGTACTACTGGTAAATGAAAGGTCTCAGCTAATTCTAATATACGGATTATTTTTTGAGCTGCATCAGCTGTCCAACCACCTCCATAAACTTGAGGATCATTAGCTAAAATAACTATTGGCCAGCCATCTAATCTTGCTAATCCAGATACTGAAGATGTTCCCCAGTTTTTTCCAATTTCAAAAAAAGAATTTTTATCTACTAAAGTATTTATTATTGGACGAATTTCATAGCTTAGACGTCTATTTTTTGGAATAGCTTCAATTAGCCATTCATCTTTTCTATCTGTGGGGTCATTATTTTTAATTTGTTTTGCAAGTTCAAAAGTTGATGAAGGAAGATAACTTAAAAACTTTTTAGCCATAGTTAAGGCTTCAGCTTCGTTATTAGCTACATCATCAATTACTCCGTTTTTTCCATGTATATCACTTCCGCCTAGCGATTCTTTTGTTACAGTTTCTCCTAATCTATTTACAACGGGAGGACCTGCTACGAATACTTGGCTAATTTTTTTTATTATTACAGAATAATGGCTACTAACTAATCTGGCAGCACCTAATCCAGCCACAGGACCTAAACCTAAAGAAACAACTGGAACAGTCGCCATATTGCTTACCACCCAGTCCCAACCAGGGTTAGCAGGAACGTATGTATAACCATCCATCTCAATAGATTTTACAGATCCACCACCACCAGTTCCTTCAATAAGTCTAATTAAAGGAATTCTATATTCATTAGCGAAGCGTTCTGCTGCTACTGACTTTTCCCATATAGCCGCATCTGCAGCTCCTCCCCTTACAGTAAAGTCATCTCCATAAATGACAACAGGAGCATCATTTATAGTCCCATGACCTATAACTGAATTTGACGCCACTAATGCTCTTAAATTTCCTTCTTTGTCATATTCACTAGAGCCTGTTAAGCTTCCTATTTCTTTGAAGCTATTTTCATCAAGTAAAGAGAGTACTCTTTCTCTTACTGTTGTTCTTCCTGCATCATGTTGTCTTTTTATTTTTTCTTTACCACCCATTTGTTGAATGAGGCGAAGACGTTTTTTTATTTCACTAACTTCATTCTTCCAAGACATCTAAATATTTCCTCTATTTAAGATAGTTATTATCTATTTTTCCAGTCTGTATTAAAATTTCAAAAGCTTTTATAGTTTCATTAATCATTGTTTTTGTATCAATAGATCCATAATCAGAAATTCTTTTTTTAAGATGTTCTCTGAGTGGTATATCGGATAATATACTAGGAAATGGCATTTCAGAACCTGAAGAAGTTATTCTTGCATCCGGTTTAATTTCTTTTATCATTTTTATTGTATCATTAATATTTATACTTTCTCCAAATATATCAAAAACGAAAGCGCCATCACCATCATAAGATACACTATGAATAAAAGCTGAAGCTACTTCTGCAGCTGATAAATGAGAAACATTTCCTGTATAAGGTATATCATAAGGTTGTCCAAGTGCAGCTGCAAGCATAGCTACAGTTTGTTTTGAAGTCATACCTTGGTCTCTTCCTACTCCATTGACTATGGCTGGTCTTAGACATACACTAGGTACTTTATGGTCTTGCCAATATACTTCTGAGATCTGTTCGTCACACATTTTATAAGCACCATAAAGTGTTTTTAAAGAATCTGATCCGGGTAAAAAGGAGTGAGCAGCCATAGAGCTTGCATGTGCAATTCTTTTTATAGAATTTTGTCTAGCAGCCTCCATAATATTTACTGTTCCTACGACATTAACTTTTGCTCCGGCAGTTGGGTCGGCGGCACAAAAAGGCACTTGTAATGCAGCAAGGTGAATAATTGACTCAGGATTATATTTTTTTACGGTGTTCATAACGCTCTCTGTATCAGAAATATCTCCTTCAATCCAAGGAACTTTAGAAAGTACGCTATCCTCTATAAGTAATTCTGGTCTTTTTTTATTATTAGTTAAGTCACATGCTATCACTTCTATGTTTTCTTTTAAAAGCATAGCCATTGTCCAAGCTCCTATACAACCCCCAGCTCCTGTAATTAGTACAGGGCCATTAAATGATTTGTTAGGTATTTTAAAATGATTTAGCATTTAAATCTCCTTGTAGTATTTAATTAATTTTTACCTAATATTTTTTCTGCAATTCTGGATAAAAAAGATGCTCCTACTGGTAATATTTCATCGTTAAAATCATATGATGGATTATGAAGAGATGCAGAACTTCCATTTCCTATCCAAGCATAGGCTCCTGGTTTTTCTTGTAAAAAATAGGAAAAGTCTTCTGATCCCATCATAGGTTCTTGACTATCTGAGGCTTTTGTTCCAGCAATTTCTTTAGCAGTTTCTAAAGCAAATTTAGCTGCTTCAATATCATTAATTGTAGGAGGATATCCTTTATTATATTCTATTTCGGCTTTAGCTCCAAAAGCTTCACAAATGTCATTTACTATTTTAGGGAATTTTTTTCTAATAAACTCTCCAGTAGATTTATCAAAATATCTAATTGTTCCTGCTAGATTTGCAAAATCAGGTATTACATTATTTGCATGTCCAGAATTAAATTGTGTTACAGATACTACTAAAGTTTTTTTAGGATCAGAGTTTCTAGAAACAAGTGATTGAAGGGCTTGAACAACTGCAGAGCCACAAACTATTGGATCAATTGATTCATTTGGCATTGCACCATGAGCACCTTTACCATTAATTTTAATTTCAAAATTATCCGCTGCTGCCATTCGCGGTCCAGGACCTACATCTAAATTCCCGAGAGCAACTCCTGGCATATTGTGCATACCATATATAGAATCTACAGGAAACTTCTCAAATAGCCCATCTTCTATCATAGCTTTTGCTCCTGCAAAACCTTCTTCTGCGGGCTGAAATATTAATATAACTTGTCCATTAAAGTTTCTAGTTTCTGATAAATAACGTGCAGCACCAAGTAACATAGTAGTATGCCCATCATGGCCACAAGCATGCATTACCCCCTCATGCGTTGAAGCATGATCACATTTGTTGGCCTCTGTTATTGGTAGAGCATCCATATCTGCTCTTAATCCAACCATAGGGCCAGTTCCATTTTTAATTACACCAACAACTCCTGTGCCTCCTATACCTTCATGGATCTCATCAACCCCAAATTCTTTAAGGAGATTTGCTACTTTACTAGCAGTTCTTTTTTCTTGATAAGCAAGTTCAGGATGACTGTGAATGTCTTGTCTCCATTCTATCATTTTATTGTGAAACTCAGATATTCTATTAATAATAGGCATTGTTACCCCTTCTTAAATTATTTATTTTTTGTGAGTATAAATTATACTCATAAAGAGATGATATACTCAAGATTAAGTTTATTTATTATTTTCTATTTTTTCCTGGAATCCATAATATATCTTTTTTTTTGTTATATTTATTTACAAGCCTGGCGATAACAAATAAATGGTCAGATAGTCTATTAATATATTTAATTGCTACAGGATTAATCTTTTCTTTCTGACTAAGACTTATTATAAGTCTTTCAGCTTTTCTTGCACTAGTTCTGGCTAAATGCAAATAAGCGGCTTCTGAAGAGCCTCCTGGCAATATAAACGATTCTAATGGATTTAAATTACTATTCATTTCATCTATCTCTTTTTCTAATCTATCTACTTGTTTTTGCGTAATTCTAAGAGGTTCATAATCCAAAGAATCATTTTCTGGAACACATAAATCAGCTCCTAGGTCAAAAAGATCATTTTGAATTGTAAAAATCATTTCCTTTAAAGGAGACTTAAGGTTAATGATAGCTATACCTAAAATTGAATTAGTTTCATCAACTGTTCCAAAAGCATCAATTCTTATTGAATTTTTAAGAACACGTTCTCCATTACCAAGAGAAGTTTCTCCTTTGTCACCACCTCTTGTATAAATTTTATCTAATTTAACCATCTATTTTCTCTTTATGTTAAGATATATTATAGTAACAAAATTTTTATGAATTATAAATATACTTTGGTAACTATTTTACAGGTAAGTTTATGAAATTTATTTCTGCGCAAAAAATTAAAAAAAATATTAATTTAAAAAGCTTAATTTATGAAATAGAAAATATTTATAAAAATAAATCTGATGTTCCTTTAAGGCAAGTTTATAATATAAATACTGAAAATAATTCAGATCAAATGATGTTGATGCCGTCTTTTTCAAGAGAAGGATATTATGGTGTCAAAATACTTAATGTATTTGAAAAAAATACTTCTGAGGGTTTTCCTAGAGTAAACGCATTATATGTATTATACGAAAAAAAATATGGCGAAATAAAAGCAATTTTTGATGGAACAGAAATAACTAAACAAAGAACCGCATTAATGAGTGCTATTGCTTCAAAATTTTTGTCAAAAAAAAATAGTATGAAATTATTGGTTTGTGGAACTGGAGCATTGGTTCCATATATGATTAATGCTCATTGTTATGTAAGACCCATTAATGAAATTTTCATTTGGGGAAGAACTAATAGCCAGGTAAATAAAATAGTAAAATCTTATAAAAATAGTCAATTAAAAGTTAAAGCAGTAAATTCCCTTAAAGAGGCTTGCGGCTTTGCTGATATAATAACTAGCGTAACTTCTGCTAAAAGAGAATTTATTAAGGGTAAATGGTTAAATAAAAATGTACATGTAGATTTAGTAGGAGCTCATACAGAATATATGGCGGAATTGGACCCTTACGGGTATTCCTGTGGCGAGATATATGTTGATGATAAAGAAGCTGTATTATTAGAGGCAGGTGACTTAATGCAATCCTTAAAATTAGGGTTTATTAAAAAAAATGATATTAAATTAGATATAAAGCAATTAATTATTGATAATAAGATAAAGAGGAGTAATTCAAATAAAATTACAATTTATAAGTCAGTAGGTCATGCTCTATCGGATTTAGCAACTGCAATATATTTATTTAAGAGACTCAAATAATTATTTAAATCTCTTTTTCTTTCATGAGATATTTTTTAAATACTTTTTTAATTTCGTCAGGAATAGCTTTAGAATTAATTTTTCCATCTTTTTCTTCTGCCCATATTCGTATTTCAGATCCTACACAAACTATTTCATTTCTCCTTTTTATAATATGTTGGAGTTTTATTGTGGAATTAGTAATTTTTACTAAGCTAGTTTCCACATTTAAATTGTCTTCTCTAAAACAAGCAGATAAAAACTTTGCTTCAGTATGAAGTAAAGGTAATCCTTTAATATTATATATTTTCTCTAATTTAGTAATAGAGTGATTTATTTTTTTAAAATAGTTCCACTGTGAGTTATCCATCCATTTATAAAAATTTGGGTAGAATACTATTCCGTAGGGATCGCAATCTCCCCATTCTACCCTTAATTTATAAGTTATTATCTTTTTTAAGTTCATAGATTTTTCCCTTTAATAAACTTATGTAAATCATTTCTTTTTATTTTGCCAGTTGTGGTGTGAGGCAATTTATTTATAAATCTAATTATGTATGGCTTTTTATAATTTGGAAGTTTATCTATCTTCTTATTTACTTGCTCAATAATTAAATTTTCTTTTATGGATTTATTTACATGTAATAATAAAGCAAGTCGAATAGTCTCTTGCTTTGTTCTGAAAGCAACACAAAATGAGTCAATTATATTATTAACATTAGATATTATATCTTCGATTTCTTTAGGGTTTACCCATTTACCAGATACTTTTATTAAATCATCTTCTCTTCCATGATAATACCAATGTTTATCTTTTATAGACCATATATCTCCTGTTCTAATCCAGCCTTTACTAAAAGTTTTATTAGTTTTTACATTATTATTTAAATATGATTTAGCAAATGTTGAATGCTTAATATGAAGAACTCCTTTTGTTTTAGATAATGTATTATCTTCATTTGTTAATTTTATATTAATATTTTTAATAGGTTTTCCGGTGCTTCCTAGTTTCGAATTGCCAGGCCTAGTTGCTATTACAATTGCCAAAGTTTCAGTGGTACCATAGCAATTTAGTAGTGGAGAATTAACTAGATGTTTCCACTCATTATATAGTTGATCAGGGATTCTCTCTCCAGCAGATATAAAATATTTTACATAAGATAATGATTTTAAATCCGTACTATTATCTTGAAGCAGTCGCCGGTATACTGTAGGAACACTAAAAATTACTTTAGGATTAAATTTTTTAATAATATAGGTAAGGTTTGGGTTACTTATTAAAGTATCGTTGAAAATTGTATTTAGTCCAATTAGTAAAGGGGCAAAAAAGTTATTTCCTAGGGCATAAGCAAAAAATAATCTAGAAGTTGTATATATTTTATCTTGAGTCTTTAATTTTAATATTTTTTGATGAAGAAAATAAGTGTTTTTAATTATTTCATGTTGATGCATTATTGCTTTAGGGTAGCCTGTAGTTCCTGATGAATAAATTAAGAAAGCAGTTTGGTTAGTTTTTGATATTATTGTTTCAATTTTTTTATATTTAATTTCAGATAAAAGTTTTTTCCAATTTTTGTTTGTATAAATAGAACAGACGAATTTAAGTTTATTTTTCCTCAATCGGTGATCAGTTAATATTATTTTAGGTAAGCTGTCATTAAGGATATGGAGTATTTGCTTTTCTGATAATTCAGGGTTACCTGGTATAGGCACTACCCCAACTTTTATGGCCCCCAAAAAAGAGGATGCAAAATTAATACTATCCCTACTGCTTATATATATTTTTTCTTTCTGCTTAATTTTTAAGTTTAGTAGTAATTGACTCACTTTTTCACTGAGTTCAAATAAATCCTTATAAGATATAGTCTTAATTTTATTAGATGGAAGTATTTGAGTTATCGCGGTATTATTGAGGTAGCCATTATTATTAGCACCAAGCTCGATTTGCTCATATATATTAATATTCATTATAATTTTGTTTCATAATTAAAATATGTTGAAAATATTATTTTTTATTACTAATGGCCAATGCCCAAATTTAAATAGTTCAAATTTAGCAATAAAAATATGACTTTTCATTTGGTTAGTAGCTAATGCTAATGAAGCTTGATAACAACATATAGCTGCAGAGCCAGCTGCTACTTTTGAATAATATTGAAATTTAACATCATTTTTATCTAAATCTTCAATCGAGCAAGAATCAATTATTTTTGTTGATTCTTCTGTTAATGCCTGTAAATAAGAATAAACTTCTTTTTCACTTTTGTTTTTTAATAGAATATTCAATAAATTTTCTTTTTCTTTTTCTTCTTTTTCCCATGCAATCTTATTCCAATCTTTATCGTTAATGATTTTAATCGCTTCTTCCCAATTGCTTACTTGTTTTACTTTGCTTTCCGGAGCTAATGTATGACAGTAATTATTAATGTTATCATTTAGCAATTGATCAATTTCTTTTCCTACATTAGCAAACCACCTAATTTTACTTATATCGGAAGTAAGCGTTGAAATTTTATTTAATGAAATTGAGTTCATATCAAATTTTTATTTATAAATTTTTTCTCTAAATAGACCTAATAATTCTTGAACAGGTCTGTCTGAAAAAGAGAATAAGATTGATTCATCTATAGTTTCATGACTAATTTTTGCCCATGGAGGAACTACAAATATATCGCCTTTTTTCCATGAATATTCTTGATTATTAATCTTTGTTTTACCTTTTCCTTCTACAACTGTATATATAGTGCCATCCGTACTTCTATAGGAATTTCCAGCGAATGATTTTGGTATTAACTGCATAAAAGTAGCCATAGTAGGAATAGCATGTCCTCCATTAGAAGGATTTACATATTTTAGTCTAAGGCCATGGCATTTATCCCATTCATTAGTTTTTTTCATTTTATCTAACGCTTCTTTAGTTCTATCATATGGATATGAAAAAACAGGTGAAGCACGATTTTCAAATAATTTATGATCTACAGGTAGAAGTCCAGAACCATATCTAGCTAATGAATCTCCTTCTAGTTTATTTAATTCTTGCGTATTTTCAGTAAGTTTTTCTGCAAAACTTGCAGAAAAATGATTTACCATTGGAATATCTAACCCATCTAACCAGATCATTGGTTCACTAGAGTCATTTCCATGATCATGCCATGTCCAAGATGGGGTAATTATAAAATCTCCTGGACGCATAATAGTTTTTTCTCCATCTACTGCTGTATAAGCACCATTCCCATGCATTACAAATCTTAGAGCCGATTGAGTATGTCTATGACTAGGAGCTATTTCTCCCGGAAGAATTAATTGAAGTCCTGCATAAAGTGTTTCAGTAATTTTACTTTCACCTCTCATATTAGGATTTTCTAAGATGAGAACTCTTCGTTCAGCTTGTTCTGCAGTAATAATAGACCCTGAGTCTAATACATGATTTTTTATATCTTTCCAATACCATATGTGAGGATGAGTTCTAGTGTTTGGTTTTGGCGTAACCAAATTCGCTAATACATCCCACAGTGGGGCCATATGCAAGTCACTAATATTTTTATAAAAGCTATTTTTTTTCAAAGTCTACCTCTACAAAGTTATGTAAACTAAGAATATATGATTATTTAATTAATACTAGGAAGTTCTAAATTTAATTTATTTACTACTAATTCGTGAGTTAGTTTTAAATAATCCTCTAACATCTCTTCATTTTTTCTTTTTTTAATTCCCCATTTTCGATAAAGTTCATTATTCTTAGACTGAGCTCTACCAAAAAATGCTGGAAGCATGGGATAATATCTATTTATAGCATCTTGTATTTCTTTTTTACCTTCTTCGGTAGCAATTAATTCCTTAGTAAAGTCTTCACCAAATTTTGCATGAAATTTTTCTTCAGGCATAGTCATTCTAGCTACGCTTTTTAGTGGATGAAAAGAACATTCTAATAGGTCCTCAACTTGAAGGATTTCAGCAAGATCAGCTAGTAATTTGATTACACAAAATTCAGCCCAAGTCTCTAGTGGAAATTCAAATATAGATAGGGGGTTTTTACCTTCGGGTGTCATCTCTTGCTCAGGTATATTTAATTTTTGTCCAAGTTCTCTAAATCTTACATGGTGTCCATATTCCTCCATAGCAACCCTACAAGTAAGCCATTTTGCATATGGATTTGGTGCAAGTGCAATAGCAGGCTCATCAAATACCCTTGCCCCATATAGCTCGTTTACAGCATGACTTCTTACTATTTTTATAATCGCATTTCTATATTCTTCTGGATAATCAGTTAACTCTTCGCAAGTTTTTACCTGAGGAATTGTATCTTCTATATTCATATTTTTTCTCCAATAAAATTTTCTATGTTATGGGATCTTTTGAAAATGCTTCTAAATCAGTCTCTAAAGGTGTTAGGTTTTCATCAAAATATTTACTAAAATTATCTTTTAATTCATGAAGATCTTCTGTTTCATTACGTACAAAATTAAAAACTGGACGAGATTGATTAAATAAAAAAACTTCCTTAGCTCTAACGCCAAATATTTGACCCGTATATTTAGCCCCATCATCGGAGGATAAATAAGACGTTAAATCTCCAACATATTTTGCATCAATCTTTAGGGCTAATTTTTTATATGTTTGTTGTGCCTCATTTTGAGGTTTTATGGATTCTGTTACTCTAGTTGCTGCAAAAGGAGCGATAGCATTACACTTAATATTAGATCTTTGTAAATCTAAAGCTGTAACTCTTGTCAAGGCTATTAGCCCAGCTTTTGCAGACGCATATGCAGCTTGTCCATAATTTCCCCAAATGCCGGCTGTTGAAATAATATTAATTATTCGCCCATAGCTATAAGTATTATCTGATTTTGATTGTTCTTTCATATATTTACTCGTCTCAGAAATTATATTAAATGCACCGGTAAGATTTGTATCTATAACTTTTTTCCAATCTTCTGTAGAATATTTAAAAATAAAGCCATCCCTAATTATAGCTGCATTATTAACTACAATATCTAGCTTATCGAATTTTTTTATAATGATTTCAATGGAATTCTTTACTTCTTCTTCAATAGAAATATCTTTAGTTATTGCCAAAGTTTCTATTGCATATTTATCTCTAATTTCTTCGGACACTCTTTCAGCTATATTCTTATCATCGTGGTTACCATTGATACTGTAGCCAGGATCCATTATAATGATTTTACTCCCTTTTTTAGCTAAGCTTTCTGCAATAGATTTTCCAATTCCTCTTGCCCCTCCAGTAATTAATGAAACTCTATCTTCAAGACTATTATTAGACATTTTTATTCCTTTATTTCATCATAAGGAGTATAAAACGCATCTGAGTGTATATCAACTTTCCTTATGCCTTTAGTAATTAAAATTTCTTCTGCTACTTCTACCATTTTAGGAGGGCCAGCTAAATATGCTTTATAACCATCAAAATCATTGATGTCTTGTATTATTGCGTCAGTAACAAACCCTTGCCTAATAATTTTATTTTTAGGTTCATCTAATACTACCGGAAAGAATTTTAGGTTTTTATTATTTTTTGAAAATTCTTCAAATTGTTCAATACAGTATAAGTCTTTTTCAGATTGTGCTCCATAATAAATATTTATCGGCTGTTTCATTTCAATTTCTTGGGAATTTTTTATAATTGATAGTATAGGTGCCAGACCTGTTCCTCCAGCAATTGCAATAATTGGTCCTTTATGTTGATCTCTTAAATAGGCATTTCCATAAGGCCCTTTAACTTTCACATTTTCTCCAATTTTTAAGTTGTTTTTTACATAATTGCTTACTTCTCCTCCACTTAAAGTTTTAATGTGAAATTCTAAATTGGAACTTTTCGGAGAGTTTGCCATTGAAAAGTGTTTTTCTTTGCAATTACCTATGTATAATTCAGCGTATTGTCCAGCTTTAAACTCAATACTTTTTTCATTCTCAATTTTTAAGTTTAAGACATAAATATCTTTTGTTTTTTTTAATATATTTTCAACTTTATATTCAAGGCTTTTAATTTCTATATCATTTGATACAGATTGGTTATTATATTCTTCAGACAAAATTTCAATTTCACAGTCACTCCAAGGAACGGCCCTGCAAGCAAGTATTAAACCTTGGCTTTCTTCATCTTCATCTAATGCAAATTCTGAAAAAGGAGACATTTCAATATCACCAGTTATTTTTCTAGATTTACAGGCCCCGCAGTTTCCCGTTCTACATCCATGTGGAAAGTCTATGCCTTGGTCTAAAGCAGCTTCTAATATTGTGTTACCTTCATCTACTTCAATTTCTGAGCTATTTCTTATTTTTATTTTAAAAGGCATATATTCCTCTAGTGTACCTACTATGAACTAGATAATTAAATAATAATACATAATATTACGAAAAATCGATCTTGATAGATGTAATAATCAATTAGAATTTAAAATACAATAAATTATATTTATTTTTTCCATGCAGTCCAAGGATTAAAACCGTATAAAGGTATCTCTTCTGGTATATCAATATTTTCATGATATGCAATTCTATGGAGAGGGTCATGAAAGAGTGGTACCATCCAATTTCCAGATCTAAGAAGTCTGTCAAGAATTCTAGTATACTCAACTAATATTTTTCTATTTTTTGTATTAGTTAATGCTTCAATTATTTCATCTACAGCTTCATGTTTTATTCCTGCATAATTTCTTGATCCATATTGGTCAGCTGCCCAGCTTCCCCAATAAATAGCCTGCTCATTACCTGGAGATAGTGACATATAGTACTTGAAAATTATGCTATCAAAATCAAAGGTTTGGATACGATTTTGAAATTGTGAACTATCTATTATTTTTATGCTTAAATTTATTCCTACTTTTTTTAATTTATCTTTCCAAATTAATAATAGCTTTTCCATTTTATTACTATTGGTGATCACTTCAAAGCTGAAAGGTTCTCCTGAATGTATATTTTGCATTTTTTGATTTTTTATTTCCCAGCCTGATTTTTTAAGAAGTTGAAGAGCTTTTTTCATAGATTCTCTATCATTATGATAACTATTCTCTATTAATCTTAAAGCATCCTCACTTACATTATCTTTATACTTAGATAATATTTTCTTAGCAGTTTCACTTGGATTAGATCTAGCAGATAGTTCACTATTATCCCAAGGGCCAAAAGTTTGTTTTAATAAGCCATGATTTACTATTTTATTTATAAATTTATAGGGAAATAATAAAGAAATTGCTTTTCTTACATTTAATTCTTTAAATATCGGTTTTCTTGTATTTAAAATAATAGCTTCTATTCCTGATGGGGAAAATTTTGTAAAAGTTTTTTTTATAATTTTTGTTTCTTTATTATTGTGATAAGAATTTTTCCATCTAACGGCATCATTCTCAATATTTATATCATATTCACCAGATAAAAATGCTTCTAATGCTACATTTTGATCTCTGTAAAAATCATATCTAATTTTTTTAAAATTATATCTTCCTGCGCTATCTTTATTATTTTTTTTCCACCAATTTTCATTTTTTATATAGGTTATAGATCTTCCTGTTTCTATTCTGTCTATTTTATAAGGACCGGAACTAATGAATGGATCTAAAGTTGTTTTAGTAAAGTTTTTATCACTCCAATATTTACTATGAAAAACAGGCATTAAGCCTATTATCAGTGGCATTTCAAAATTACTATTTTCTGAAAAATAAAACTTTATTCTCTTATCATTAATTTTTTCATATTCTTTTACCATAGAATAGTATGATCTTGTGTGAGGTCGTCCTGAGTCTCTCAGAGTTTTCCAAGAAAATATTATATCTTCGCTTGTTATACTTTTCCCATCTGAGAATTTTGCATTATCATATATTTTGAATTCTACCCATTTTCTATCTTTTGGAGTTTTGATCGCTTCTGCTATACCTGGGTATAAAGAAAAGGGTTCATCAGGGCTCCATGTCATTAGAGATTCTATCAACAAGCCTTTTATACCAGGTGGGGCTATACCTTTTATTATATATGGATTTAAGCTATTATATGTACCGACTTTTGCTAGTTTAAGTATATTATTGATTGGAGCATTAATATTAACTTTTGTATCTCTTGCATCTTCATTTCTTGTTGTTTTACCATGCATTGCAATTGTTTTGTTAAAACTTTCTGCTAGGCAACTATAATTAAACATTAGTATAAAATTAAAAGTTAAGATAAATTTCAGCA
Source organism: Alphaproteobacteria bacterium MarineAlpha9_Bin3 (assembly GCA_002937655.1). Lineage (GTDB taxonomy): Bacteria > Pseudomonadota > Alphaproteobacteria > TMED109 > TMED109 > TMED109. The sequence goes on from PTKH01000033.1 coordinate 15,265, forward strand.
TATTTATAATAAATATTATTTTTTTAATAAAATTGATATAATTTGATAAAAAATTTATTTAAAATCATATTTTTGTTCTTGATTTGTTCTATAAAAAATGCTATTTTTAAAAAAAATGTAATTAATAGTTAATTACATCTATTTTTTAGTTGACCAGATCCTATATTTTGTCAATATAGATTTATAAACAACTATATATTGTGTTTATCCCCATTTTATTATCCACAGTTGTGG